>CAMPJI010000076.1 GCA_946886865.1 uncultured Lysobacterales bacterium
AGATCGACTCCAAGCCGGAAGAACTGGACCGCAAGGAGCGCCGGCTGATCCAGCTCAAGATCCAGCGCGAGGCGCTGAAGAAGGAGAAGGATGCGGAGAGCCGCCAGCGTCTGGCCGACCTGGAAGCCGAGATCGAAACGCTGGAGCGCGAGTTCAACGATCTGGAGGAGGTCTGGAAGGCCGAGAAGGCGACCCTGCAGGGCGCGACGAAGATCAAGGAGCAGATCGAGGCGGCCAAACTCGAGCTCGAGGCCGCGCAGCGCAGGCAGGACTACGCCCGCATGAGCGAGATCCAGTACGGCCAGCTGCCGCAGCTGGAGACCCAGCTGAAGGCCGCGCAGGAGGCCGAAACCAAGGGCTTCACCCTGCTGCAGGACCGCGTCACCGCCGAGGAGATCGCCGAGGTGGTGTCGCGCTGGACCGGCATCCCGGTGTCGAAAATGCTGGAAGGCGAGCGCGAAAAGCTGCTGAAGATGGAAGACCAGCTGCACGCGCGCGTGGTCGGCCAGGACGAGGCGATCAAGGTCGTGTCCGACGCGGTGCGCCGCTCGCGCGCCGGGCTGTCCGATCCCAACCGCCCGTCGGGCTCGTTCCTGTTCCTGGGCCCCACCGGCGTGGGCAAGACCGAGCTGTGCAAGGCGCTGGCCGAGTTCCTGTTCGACTCCAGCGACGCGATGGTGCGCATCGACATGAGCGAATTCATGGAGAAGCACGCGGTGTCGCGGCTGGTCGGCGCGCCCCCGGGCTACGTCGGCTATGAGGAAGGCGGCTACCTGACCGAGGCGGTGCGCCGCCGCCCGTACAGCGTGATCCTGCTGGACGAGGTGGAGAAGGCGCACCCGGACGTGTTCAACATCCTGCTGCAGGTGCTGGACGACGGCCGGCTGACCGACGGCCAGGGCCGCACGGTGGACTTCCGTAACACCGTCATCGTGATGACGTCCAACCTCGGCAGCCAGATGATCCAGGAGCTCAGCAGCGAAGGTGGTACCGGTCCGGATGGCAAGCCATCCGGTGAGGCCTACACCCAGATGAAGGCGGTTGTGATGGGCGTGGTGCAGAGCCACTTCCGGCCCGAGTTCATCAACCGGCTGGACGACATCGTGGTCTTCCATCCGCTCGACAAGGCGCAGATCCGTTCGATCGCGCGCATCCAGATGTCGGGCCTGGAAAAGCGGCTGGCCGAGCGCGGGCTCAAGCTGCAACTGTCCGACGACGCGCTGGCGCTGCTGGCCAACGTCGGCTTCGACCCGGTCTACGGCGCCCGCCCGCTCAAGCGCGCGATCCAGCAGCAGCTGGAGAACCCGCTGGCGCAGCGCATCCTGGCCGGCGAGTTCGCCAGCGGCGATACCGTGAGCGTGGATGCCAAGGGCGGCGAGCTGGTGTTCTCGAAGGGCTGACACGCCGGGCGACGCGGTTCATCCAACCGCGTCGCCGGGTACCTCTGTAGGAGCGGCTTCAGCCGCGATCTTGGAACCGTTCGCCCGCGTGGTGAGCCGATCGCGGCTGAAGCCGCTCCTGCAGGTCGGGGCTTCCATTACTGTAGGAGCGACGTAAGTCGCGACCGCGAACCGACTGACGCGTCGCGACTTACGTCGCTCCTACAAAAGGCAGCATCACGGCCTTTGGCAGGTGTGCCTTACGCCACCGCCGGCGGCAGGTGGTGGTCGCCGCGGTACGGCGGCGTGGCCATCACCATCTCCGCCAGGCTGTGGGCGAGTTCGCGCTCGGCCATCACCGCGGCGTCGGCGCCATGTTCCAGCAGGTGCTTGATCTCGGCGTCGGTATGCGCGCGCGCCACGATCGTGAGCCCCGGGTTGATCTTGCGCAGGTTGGCGATCACTTCGCCCGCCTCCAGCACGTTGGGGATCGCCACCAGCACGGTCTTGGCGCGCTCGGGCTGGGCCTCCATCAGCACGCGCCCGTTGACGGCGTTGCCGCGGATGGCGGGCAGGCCCGCCTCGCGCGCGTCGTCCACGTGGTCGTCCTCGCCGTCGATGACCACCACCGGGACCTGGCGCGCGCTCAACAGTCGGCCCAGTTCGCCGCCGACGCGCCCATGGCCGATGAGAATGACGTGGTTCTCGATGCCGTCCGGGATCGGCGGACTGATGCTGGAGACGGGTTCAACCTCGTCGGCGGCGGCCGTCCTGCGGTCCAGCCAGGCGAACAGCAGCGGGTTGACGATGATCGAGAGCAGCGCGCCCGCCAGGATCAGGTCCTGGCCTACGCCGGGCAGGATCTCCAGCTGCGTGCCCAGCCCGGCCAGGATGAAGGAGAACTCGCCGATCTGCGCCAGGCTGAAGGCGATCACCAGTGCGCTGGCCTGCGGCTTGCCGAACATTCGCGACAGGCCCCAGGTCACCAGCCCGTTGCCGCCGACGATGATGGCGAAGGTCGCCAGCACCTGCAGGGGGCGCTCGATCAGGATCATCGGGTCGAACAGCATGCCCACCGACACGAAGAACAGCACGGCGAACGCATCGCGCAGGGGCAGCGTCTCGCTGGCGGCCTTGTGGCTGAATTCGGACTCGTTGAGCAGCAGGCCGGCGAAGAACGCGCCCAGCGCGAAGGACACGCCGAACATTTCCGCCGAGCCGAACGCGACGCCCAGCGCGATCGCCAGCACGCACAGGGTGAACAGCTCGCGCGAGCCGGTGCCGGCCACGCGCTCGAGGATCCACGGGATGACCCGGCGGCCGATCAGCAGCATGAACGCGACGAAGCCGCCAACCTTGGCGAACGTCGTCCATACCGCGGTCCACAGGCTGCCACCCTCGCCTTCGCCACCCATGGTGCCGGCCAAGGGCGGCAGCAGGACCAGCACCAGCACCATCACCAGGTCTTCCACGATCAGCCAGCCGACCGCGATGCGGCCGCGTTCGGTCTCCAGCTGGCGGCGCTCCTCCAGCGCCCGCATCACCACCACGGTGCTCGCCACCGACAGCGCCAGCCCGAACACGATGCCCGCGCCATGCGACCAGCCGAAGACGAAGTGCGCCAGCAGCCAGCCCAGCAGGGATACCGTCGTGATCTGCAGCACCGCGCCGGGCAGGGCGATGCGCTTGACGTCCAGCAGGTCGCGCAACGAGAAGTGCAGGCCCACGCCGAACATCAGCAGGATCACGCCGATTTCGGCGAGCTGGGGCGCCAGGGTCTGGTCACCGACGAACCCCGGGGTGAACGGCCCCGCCACCACACCCGCGAACAGGTACCCCACGATCGGCGACAGTTTCAGGCGCTGCGCCAAGGATCCGAAGACGAACGCCAGTACGAAGCCCGCCACCAGGATCGCGATCAGTGAGGTGTGGTGGGGCATGGGGCGTCCTTGGCTGGAGACGGTTCAGGATGTAGGCGGCAACCACGCCGCGCAAGGCGCGGCGCCGGTGCCGACGCGTCCGGCACGTACAATGGCCGGATGATTGCTTTTCGTGATTTCGCCCTCCGCCGTGGCGAACGGCTGCTGCTGTCCAACGTCGACCTGGCCCTGCACGCGGGCTGGCGCGTCGGCGTGATCGGCCGCAACGGCACCGGCAAGTCCTCGCTGTTCGCCGCCATCCAGGGCGAGGTCGAAGCCGACCGCGGCGACATCGACGTGCCCAGCCGGGTGCGTATCGCCAGCGTCGCCCAGGAAACCCCCGCGCTGGACGACCGCGCGCTGGATTTCGTGCTGTCGGGCGACGCCCCGGTGCACGCCGCGCTGCAGGCCGAGGCCACGGCGTTCGCCAACGAGGACTGGGAGGCCGTGGCCGAGGCCCACCACCGCATCGAGGAACTCGGCGGCTACGACGCCACCGCCCGCGCCGGCAAGCTGCTGCACGGGCTGGGATTCTCCCCCGACACGCATGACCGGCCGGTCAAGGCGTTCTCCGGCGGCTGGCGCGTGCGACTGAACCTGGCGCGCGCGCTGATGACACCCAGCGACCTGCTGCTGCTCGACGAGCCCACCAACCACCTCGACCTCGATGCCGTGCTGTGGCTGGAGCAATGGCTGCTGCGCTACCCGGGCACGCTGCTGCTGATCAGCCACGACCGCGAGTTCCTCGACGGTGTGTCGACCCACACCCTGCACCTGCACGACGGCCGGGCGAAGCTGTACACGGGCGACTACACCGCCTTCGAGCGCCAGCGCGCCGAGCAGCTGCGCCAGCAGCAGATCGCCCACGAGAAGGAGCAGGTCGAGCGCGCCCACCTGCAGAGCTTCATCGACCGTTTCAAGGCCAAGGCCAGCAAGGCCAAGCAGGCGCAGTCGCGAATGAAGCGGCTGGAGAAGCTGGCCGGCACCGAGGCGGTGCGGGTGGAGCGCGCATTGCGCATCGAGTTCCCGGTACCCGACCGGTTGCCGCACGCGCTGCTGAGGCTGGCGGATGCGGACTGCGGCTACGTTTCCAAGCCCCTCTCTCCCCGGGAGAGGGGTGGGGGTGAGGGTTCGGCGCAGCGGCAGGATCAACCCGGCCTCGTACCCTCATCCGGTCCTTCGGACCACCTTCTCCCGCAGGGAGAAGGACCGGTCAGCACCACCATCCTCCAGGACGTCGGCTTCATCCTCGAAGCCGGCGACCGCGTCGCGCTGCTCGGCCCCAACGGCGCCGGCAAGTCGACGCTGGTGAAGTCGCTGGTCGGCGAGTTGCCGCTGCTGGCCGGCGAGCGCAGCGGCCATCCGGACCTGCGCATCGGCTACTTCGCCCAGCACACGGTCGAATCCCTGCGCGAGGGCGCCAGCCCGATGGACCACCTGGGCGACATCGCGCCCGGCGTGGGCAGCCAGCCGCTGCGCGACTTCCTGGGCAAGTGGAATTTCCCGGGCAACCGCGCATTCGAGTCCGTTGACGGTTTCTCCGGCGGTGAGCGCGCGCGCCTGGCGCTGGCCCTGATCGCCTGGCGCAAGCCCAACGTGCTCCTGCTGGACGAACCCACCAACCACCTCGACCTGGACATGCGCGAGGCGCTGGCCGAGGCGCTGAGCGACTTCGACGGCGCGATCGTGCTGGTCAGCCACGACCGCCACCTGATCGGCCTGGTCTGCGACACCTTCTGGCGCGTGGCCGACGGCCAGGCGCTGCCGTTCGACGGCGATCTGGACGAATACGCCAGCTGGCTGCGCACGCGCGACTCCAGCAACGACGGCAAGCCGGCGAAGGCCGCGGCGCCTGCACCGGCCGCCGCGGCCAAGCCCGCGCAGCCTGCACCGTCGCGCCGCAAGGCCAATCCGGTCAAGGTCGCGGCCGCCGAGTCGCGCGTGGCGGCGCTGGAAGCGCAACTGGCGCAGCTCGAAGCCGCGCTCGGCGACCCTGGGGCCTACACGGGTGGTGGGGAGCGGGTCGCCGAGCTGGGCCGCGAGCAGGTGCGGCTGCGCGCCGAGCTCGAAGACGCCGAGGCCGCGCTGCTGGCGCTGTACGAGACCGACGCCGCCTGACCGGGGTTGCCCGGAGGGCGCAGGCCCGCGACCATGCCTGCCGGTCCAGCGGGCACAGGCGTCCATGAGCAACGAACTGATCTACCTGCTGCTGATCTTCGGCCTGCTGGTCATCCCGCGGGCGCTGCAGCGGTTCAAGCTGCCCGCGCCAATCACCTGCCTGCTGCTGGGCGTGGCCGCGATGCTGCTGTGGGGCGAGCGCACGCATGACCCGGTGGTGGTGCTGCTGTCGACCTTGGGCATCTCCTCGCTGTTCCTGTTCGCCGGCCTCGAAGTGGATCCGGCGCAACTGCGGCGCGGCATCGGGCCGCTGCTTGCACACCTGGCGATCCGCACTGTCTCGCTGGTCGCCGTCGCGTGGCTGGGCTGGGAGGTATTGGGCCTTGACTGGCAGCCGGCTGCGCTGGTGGCACTGGCGCTGCTGACGCCCTCGACCGGTTTCATCCTCGATACGCTTGAGCGCCTCGGGCTGGACGAGGAGGAGCGCTTCTGGGTCACCAGCAAGGCGATCGCCGGCGAGCTGCTGGCGCTGGTGGTGCTGTTCGTGGTGCTTCTGGCCGACGACCCGGTGCAACTGGGCGTGTCGTCGCTGGCGATGGTCGGGCTGATCATCGGCCTGCCGCTGCTGTTCGTCGCGCTGGGCCGCTGGGTGATGCCGCACGCGCCGGGTTCGGAGTTCTCTCTGCTGGTGATGGTCGGCATGGTCGCGGCGTACGTGACCTACAAGCTCGGCGTGTATTACCTGGTCGGTGCGTTCGTCGCCGGGTTGGCGGCGCGCCTGCTGCACCGCCGGATGCCGCGGCTGGCGTCGGACGACAACCTGCACGCGCTGCGGCTGTTCGCGAGTTTCTTCGTGCCGTTCTACTTCTTCCATGCCGGTACGGGCATCGTGCGCGACGCGCTCAGCTGGGACGCGCTGTGGCTGGGCCTGGCGCTGACGGCGGTGGTGGTGCCGCTGCGGGTGGCCATTATCTGGCTGCAGCGCCGGCTGATGTTCGGCCAGCGCGGGCGCGGCAACCTGCGGGTCTCGGTGGCGCTGGCGCCAACGCTGGTGTTCACGCTGGTGCTCGCGCACATCCTGCACGCGCGTTTCGGCATCGACAGCGCGCTGATGGGCGCGTTGATCCTCTACACCGTGCTCAACACCATGCTGCCGTCGCTGCTGCTCAAGGGCCCCTTCGATGTCGACCCGATGGACGGGCGCCTGGCGCAGCATCCAGAGGATGCCCTGCCGGAACCGTCCACCGCCCCGGCCGCACCGCCGCCCGCGCGCTGACCGGTCGATCGACGCGTCGAGCGGCGCGTGCATCCATCCGGTGGTTGACCCGCGCCGCCGGCCTGTGTTCCGGTGGTCCGCGTTTTCGCAACGGAGCGGGTGATGGGGACCCTGCACGCCTTCGACTACGCGGTGCTCGCGCTGTACGTGCTGGTGCTGCTGGCCATCTGCTGGCGGGTATCGCGGCGCAGCCCCGATGCCGACGAGCTGTTCCTGGCCGGCCGCACGCTCGGGGCCGGCGTCGTGGGGCTGTCGCTGTTCGCGTCCAACATCTCCTCGACCACGCTGATCGGCCTGCCCGGCGCGGCGTGGTCGTCGGGTATCGCGGTGGCCAACTACGAGTGGATGGCGGCGCTGGTGCTGCTCTTCTCGGCGTTGTTCGTGGTGCCGGTGCTGCTCGGCAACCGCGTCACCACCGTGCCGGAGCTGCTCGAGCGGCGCTTCGACGCGCGCCTGCGCAAGTACCTGTCGGCGGTGAGCGTGTTCCTGTCGATCGTGCTGGATACGGCGGGCAGCCTGTTCGCCGGCGCGCTGGTGCTGCAGGTGTTCTTCCCCGCGCTGTCGCTGGCGCCGACGGTCGCCGTGCTGGCGCTGTTCGCCGGGCTCTACACGGCCGCGGGCGGCCTGCGCGCGGTGGTCTACACCGACGCGCTGCAGTCGGTGGTGCTGCTGGTTGGTTCGGCGGTGCTGGCGACGGTGGTGTTCGCGCAGTTCGACTACTCGTGGGCCGCGGTCGTGGCCTCGGTACCGGACGGGCACATGTCGCTGATCCGCCCGCTGGACGATCCCGAGCTGCCGTGGCTGGGCACGCTGATCGGCCTGCCCGTGCTCGGCTTCTACTACTGGACGATGAACCAGTACGTCAGCCAGCGGCTGCTGGGCGCGCGCAGCGTCGAGGCCGCCGGGCGGGGCGCGCTGCTGGCGGCGGCACTGAAGCTGTTGCCGTTGTTCCTGATGGTGCTGCCCGGCGCGATGGCGGTGGCACTGCTGCCGGACCTGCAGCGCGGCGACGAGGTCTTCCCGCGCCTGGTGGGCGAGTACGCGCCCGTGGGGCTGGCCGGCCTGATCCTCGCCGGCCTGCTGGCGGCGATCATGTCGAGCGTCGATTCGGCGCTCAACTCCGCCTCGACGCTGATCACGGTGGACTTCATCCAGCCGCGCCGACCACGTCTGGACGCGCGCGCGCTGGCGCGCATGGGCCGCATCATCACGCTGGTGCTGATGGTGCTGGCGGCGATGTGGGCGCCGATGATCGACCGCTTCCCCGGCCTGTTCGCCTACCTGCAGCAGACCTTCGCCTACGTCACCCCGCCGCTGGTGGCGGTGTTCCTGCTGGGCCTGTGGTGGAAACGGCTGGCCGCCACCGCGGCACTGCGCGCGCTGGTCACCGGCCATACGGTGAGCGGGGGGTGGTTCGTCGCAGACCAGCTGGGGTGGGTGTCGCTGCACTTCACCGTTGTGGCCGGCGTGCTGCTGGCGGTGACGGTGCTGGCGGCGGTCGCGTGGCAGGCGGTCTCCGCCACGACGCCCCGGACCGACCAGCTCGACGCCGTCGATGCCACGCGCGCGCCGCCGCCGTCGCGGCGCCTGCGGTGGGCGTGCGCGGCGCTCACTGCGGTGACGCTCGCGCTGGTCGTCGCCTTCTGGTGAGCGGCTACTCCTGAAGAAGCAGCTTCAGCCGCGATCGATTCCCCCGGAGCCCGCACCTGTAGGCGCGACGTAGGTCGCGACCGTCGATTTGGGCGTGGCGCTACGCAGTCGCGACTTACGTCGCACCTGCAACGGTTGGCGCCTGTGCGTTGACCTGCGGGTGCGTCGCTTGTCCGGGTGGTGATCGCGGCTGAAGCCGCTCCTACAAATAAGGGGCGGAGCGGTGGCGGACGGCATGTGCGCCACCGGTCCACCCTCGCCGCCCCGGTCATGCGGACCCTTGCGCCACCTCGTTACTCGGCATCGCATAGCGGTGCTCGCCGGCGCCGCTGCCGGCAGCATCCACCGCGTCGAGGAAGTCGTGGCCCCAGCGCTCGACGTCGTAGCGGGTGACGATGTCCATCAACTGGCGCTGGCGGCCGTCGGCCTCGTCGGCGGGCATGGCCAGGGCCTGCGACAGCCCGGCCATCAGGTCGGCCGGGTCGTGCGGGTTGGTCAACACCGCGCCCTTGAGTTCGGCGGCGGCGCCGGCGAATTCCGACAGCACCAGCACGCCGGCGGTCCCGGCCATGCCGTGCGCGGCGACGTACTCCTTGGCGACCAGGTTGAGGCCGTCACGCAGCGGCGTGATCCACATGACGTCGGCGGCGGCGTAGTGCGCCAGCACCTGTTCGAACGGCAGGCCGCGCGCGAAGAACCGCACCGGCGACCAGCCCAGGTCGGAGTAGCGGCCGTTGATGCGGCCCACCGCCTGCTCGATCTGCGTCTGCAGCTGGCGGTAGATGGTCATTTCCTTGGCCGCCGGCACGCACACCATCAGCAGCGTGACTTCGCCACGCAGTTCCGGCTGGTGCTCCAGCAGCCGCTCGAACGCCAGCAGCTTCTCCAGCGTGCCCTTGGTGTAGTCCAGCCGTTCGATCGACAACACGAGTTTGCGGCCGGCGAACTCCTCGCGGATCTTGTGCATCCGGTCCTGCACGTCCGGCTGTGTCAGTCCGTCGCGGATGCGCGCCAGGTCGGTGCCCACCGGGTGTGCGCCCAGGCCGATCTCGCGGTCGCCCACGCGGATGCGCGTGGTCACGGTGTCCAGCCCGACCGCGCAGCCGTAGGTCAGGAAGCGTGGCGCGCAGCTCTCACGTGTCAGCGTCTCCACCGGCATCGCGCCACGCACGACGTCGACGAAGTTCTCGACCTGCCGCGGGATGTGGAAGCCGACGTAATCGCACTGCAGCAGGCTGCCCAGGATCTCGCGCCGCCACGGCACCACGTTGAACACGTCCGCCGACGGGAAGTAGGTGTGGTGGAAGAAGGCGATCTTCACGTCCGGGCGCATCTCGCGCAGGTACGCCGGCACCATCCACAGGTTGTAGTCGTGCAGCCAGACCGTGGCGCCCTCGGCGGCCTCGGCGGCGGTGGTCTCGGCGAACTTGCGGTTGACCTTCAGGAAGGTCTTCCAGTCCTCCTCGCGGAACCGGGCGCGCTCCCAGAAGGTATGCAGCATCGGCCAGAAGGCCTCCTTCGAGAACCGCTTGTAGAACGAGTCCACCTCCGGCTTCGACAGCTTCACCCGTGCCGCCGTCAGGTTGGGATAGCGCGCCTCGTCGACCGGGGTGCGGACTTCGAACTCGCCCAGTTTCGGCTCATCGATGCTCCAGGCCACCCACGAGCCCTTGCGGCCGCTGCCGAAGAAGCCCAGCAGGCTGGGGATGATGCCGTTGGGTGAAGTCGGGCGCCGGCGCTTGCGCGTGCCGTCTTCCACGTATTCCTCGTACGGCAGGCGGTGGTAGACCATCACCAGCTCGGACTTGCCGACATCGCGCGACTTGGGCGCGCGCCGGTGCGGATCGTCCGCCGCCAGCAGGTCGAAATGATCGATGGCCTCCAGGATGCCGCCGCAGCCGGGCGCCTTGGCATGCAGCACGTTGGCCAGCTGCTGCGTGGCCTGCACCAGCGCGGGTTCGGAGCGCCCGACCGCCACGCCTTGGAAGCCCGCCGTGAACATCGACAGGTCGTTGAGCGTGTCGCCGGCGACGAGCACGCAGGCGTGCGGGACGTCGAGATGGTCGGCGAGTGCCGCCAGCGTGCGGCCCTTGTCGGTATCCGGCGGCAGGATGTCGAGGTAGCGGTCAGCCGAGTACAGCACCGAGCACTTCAGCGCACGGGCGGCGGATTCGACTTCGCTGCGGATGGCGTCCAGCGCGTCGGGCTCGCAGAAGTACGAGCAGCGCCGCTCCTGCGGCACGTCCTGCCGCACCAGCCCCGGGAAGCCGCCGATGGCGTCGGCCACCGCGTGCTCGCCGGGCCAGCGGGCGTCGATCTCCGCCTGCAGCGGCTGCACCGGCTGCAGCGTCAGCCCGTCGACGACGGTCGCGCCGACGTCGCAGATGACGAAGTCCGGGCGCGGCAGGATCGGGTCCGACAGCAGCGGCATCACGTGCTCCAGCCCGCGCCCGGTGACGAACACCAGACTGATTTCGGGGTGGCGGTCCACCAGGCGGTAGAGCTTCTGCCGGTGCTCGGCGTCGCCGGCGAGGAACGTGCCGTCCAGATCGGTGGCCAGCATCAGGCGGGGCGCGGCATGGCTGCCGGCGTCGCGTGCGGCAGTGGCGTTCCCGGCGGTGTCGGAG
>CAMPJI010000077.1 GCA_946886865.1 uncultured Lysobacterales bacterium
CGTCAGGGGTTGGCGGGTGGGGTGTGACGCCGACGCCGGGCGGCGCGTGGCCACCATACCGCCAGCCCCGGGCCGATGCCGGCGACAGGTGTGCCGGCGCGGTCGCCGGTTTCTGTGCAGAATCGCGACCGTCCCGTTTCGCCGGAACCCCATGAAATCGATCGCCACCGTACCGCTGCCGGCCGCCGAGCCCATGGACGACGACACGCGCCTGCGACGGGCCGCGGAGTTCGCCGAGCGCATGTCGCGCCGCCGCACGGTGCGCGACTTCGCACCGACCCCGGTGCCGCGGGCCGTCATCGAGGCGTGCCTGCAGGCTGCCGGCACCGCGCCCAGCGGCGCCAACCAGCAGTCGTGGCGGTTCGTCGCCGTGTCCGACCTCGATACCAAGCGCCGGATCCGCGAGGCGGCCGAGGCCGAGGAGCGCACGTTCTACGAGCGGCGCGCACCGGAGGAATGGCTGGACGCATTGGCGCCTCTGGGCACCGATGCCGACAAGCCGTTCCTCGAGACCGCACCCTGGCTGATCGCGGTGTTCTACGAGCGCTTCGGCGTGGATGCGGCCGGCGCCAAGCAGAAGCGCTACTACCCGCACGAGTCGGTGGGCATCGCGACCGGGCTGCTGATCGCAGCGCTCCACCACGCCGGCCTGGCGACGCTGACGCACACCCCCAGTCCGATGGGCTTCCTCAACGAACTGCTGGACCGCCCGCGCAACGAGATGCCGTACCTGCTGCTGGTGGTGGGGCACGCCGCCGACAGGTGCCGGGTACCGGCCATCGAGCGGCTGGCACTCGAGGAGTTCGCCACGTTCGTCTGATGGTCTACGGCGCATCGGTCCGGCGCACCTGAACAACCTGAATTCCACGGTCCGCGTGAGTCTCACCCGGTGAGACGGCGGGCGGGAGACTGGCCTGCCGGAAGCGCGTGGCGGCCATGAACACCCTCGAAAAGTTGTCCATCTTGGCCGACGCGGCCAAGTACGACGCCTCCTGCGCCTCCAGTGGGGCTGGCAAGCGGCACTCGCTGGGCAAGGGCGGCGGCGTGGGCAGCACCGAGGGCATGGGCATCTGCCACAGCTATACGCCGGACGGGCGCTGCGTCTCGCTGCTGAAGATCCTGCTGACCAACTTCTGCATCTACGACTGCGCCTACTGCGTCAACCGCGTCTCCAGCAACGTGCGCCGTGCGCGCTTCGCCACCGACGAGGTGGTGCGGTTGACGCTGGACTTCTACAAGCGCAACTACATCGAGGGCCTGTTCCTCTCCAGCGGCATCATCCGCAGCGGCGACTACACGATGGAGCAACTGGTGGAAGTCGCGCGCTGCCTGCGCGAGGACCACCAGTTCCGCGGCTACATCCACCTCAAGACGATCCCCGAGGCGTCGCCGGAGCTGCTGGCCGCGGCCGGGCGTTACGCCGACCGGTTGAGCATCAACGTCGAACTTCCCACCGAAACCGGACTGGGCGCGCTGGCGCCGGAGAAAAGTGCGCGCGGCATCCGCGGCGCGATGGGGCAGCTGCGCTGGCGGATCGACGAGTCGAAGGAGGCGCGGCGGGCGAAGATGCCCACGCGCGCGAAGCCACCGCGATTCGCGCCGGCCGGGCAAAGCACGCAGATGATTGTGGGGGCCGATGGCGCCGACGACCGTGACGTGCTCGATGCCAGCGTCGACCTGTACGGCAACTACCGGCTGCGGCGCGTCTATTACTCCGCCTTCAGCCCGATCCCGGATGCGTCGAAAGTGCTGCCGCTGAAAGCGCCGCCGCTGGTGCGTGAGCACCGGCTCTACCAGGCCGACTGGCTGCTGCGGTTCTACGGCTTCGAGGTCGAGGAGATCGCCCCGCGCTCACCGGCCGGAACGTCGATGCTGGACTTGGAGATGGACCCGAAGCTGGCATGGGCGCTGCGGCATCCCGAGTGCTTCCCGGTCGACCTCAACACCGCGCCGAAGGAGCGGCTGCTGCGCGTGCCCGGCCTAGGGACGCGCAACGTCAAGCGCATCCTCGCCGCACGTCGGCACGGCGCGTTGCGGCTGGATGACCTGGCGCGCCTGCGCTCGCCGCTGCGCAAGCTGCTGCCGTTCGTGCAGGTCGCCGACCACCATCCGCGTGGCGCGCTGGACCGGCCCGATCGCCTGCGCGCGCAGCTGGCGCCGCCGCCGCGCCAGGCGGGGCTGTTCGGATGATGTGCGGTCCGTACCGGGCAGGGTGACGGCGTGTACCGCATGACCGTGGAGCCGGCGTGGTCGCTCGACGCGTGGCGCGACGCCGCGCGCAACGCGCTGCATGCGGGCGTGCCGCCCGACGCGCTGGACTGGGATGACGCGGACCGCCCTTCATTGCTGGGCGCGTCGTTGCCCGTGCCCGACCCTGCCCGTGCCGGCGCCCGCGTGCCGCGCGGGCTGCTGGCGTTGGCCGAGCGCGTGCTGGCGCATCGCGACCCGCACCGGCATGCGCTGCTGTACCGCCTGACCTGGCGGTTGGCAAACGGCGAGCCCACGCTGCTCTCCAACCCGCTGGATGCCGACGTCCAGCGCGCGCACCAGTTGGAGAAGGCCGTGCGCCGCGACCTGCACAAGATGAAGGCGTTCGTGCGCTTCCGTGCGCTGCCGGGCGTCGAGGAGCGGTTCGTGGCGTGGTTCGAGCCCGAGCACCGCATCGTCGACCTGGTCGCACCGTTCTTCGCGCGCCGGTTCGCGGGGATGCGCTGGGCGATCCTGACGCCGTACCGCAGCGTGGCCTGGGATGGGCAGGCGCTGGCATTCGGTCAAGGGGCCACGCCGGCCGACGCCCCGGGCGAGGACGCCCAGGAGGCGCTGTGGCAGGCCTACTACGCGCACATCTTCAATCCGGCGCGCCTCAACCCGCGGATGATGCGGCAGGAGATGCCGCAGAAGTACTGGAAGCATCTGCCGGAGACGCACCGGCTGCCCACGTTGATCCGCGATGCGAGTGTGCGCGTGCGGGAGATGGCCGAACGCGACGCCGAGGCGCCCCGCAAGCCGGCGATGGTGCGCGGGGCGCTGGCGCAGACCGCAAGCAGCCGCGCCGGCGTCGCCACGCCTGCCGATGGGCTGGCCGGCCTGGCGGCCGCCGCGCGCGACTGCCGCGCCTGTCCGCTGTGGCAGCCGGCCACGCAGACGGTGTGGGGCGACGGCCCCGCAGACGCGCGCGTCATGCTGGTCGGCGAGCAGCCGGGCGACGAGGAGGACCTGAGCGGGCGCCCCTTCGTCGGCCCGGCGGGACGGCTGCTGGATCGCGCGCTCGGGGAGATCGGCATCGATCGCGCGGCGCTTTACCTGACCAACGCGGTGAAGCACTTCAAGTTCGAGTTGCGCGGCAAGCGCCGCCTGCACCGCAACCCGGCCGCCAGCGAGCAACGCGCCTGCGCGCCGTGGTTGCGCGAGGAAATCCGCACCGTCCGGCCCGAAGTGATCGTCTGCCTGGGCGCCACCGCCGCGCGCGCGGTCCTGGGCCCGGGATTCGGCCTGATGGAGGGGCGGGGCCGGTGGCAGGTGCTGGACGACGGCACCCGCGTCCTGGCGACCGTGCATCCGGCGTGGGTGCTGCGGCAGCCGGCCGGAGCGGCACGCGACGCGGCCTATCGCGGCTTTGTCGAGGACCTGGCGCGTATCGCCACGGCCGAGGGGCCCGACGCGTCCATGCCGCCTTGACCTGACGGCGCGCATGCTCGGGCACCGCATCCGGAGCACGCCCCATGACCGACCGAACCCTCGAGGTGCCGTGCCCGCATTGCGGCACGGTGAACCGTGTGCCCGAAGCGCGCCTGGCGGCATCGCCCTCGTGCGGGCGCTGCCACCTGTGGCTGTTCGAGGGGGTGGCGGCGCCGCTGGACGCGGCACTGTTCGAAAAGGTCGCCATGCGCGGCGACCTGCCGGTCCTCGTGGATTTCTGGGCGCCGTGGTGTGCGCCGTGCCAGGCGATGGCGCCCGACTTCCAGCGTGCCGCCTCGACGCTGGAGCCGCACGTGCGCCTGGCCAAGGTCGACACCGAATCCCAGCCGGAGCTGGGTGGCCGCTTCGGCATCCGCAGCATCCCCACGCTGGTGATGCTGAAAGCCGGCCGCGAGGTGGCGCGCCAGTCCGGCGCGCTGTCGCAGTCCCAGATCGTCGCCTGGGCGCGCGCTCAGGCCGGCGGCTGAGCCTCGGGTTCGCCCGCCAGCGCCCGCACGCGGGCGGCGGCCCTGCGGATGCGCTCGCGGTCATAGTCCAACACCAGCGCGTGTTCGGCGCGCGCCAGCGCCATGTCCGACTGGTGGACGGCGGCCGCGACGTAGCGCGCATCGCCGGTACCCGCCAGGCTTTCCAGGGACTTCTGCACGCGGAGGGCGACCTCCACCAGCGCGGCCCCGTCGCGCCCGATCGGCACGAATACATCCTCGAACAGGTCGTCGACCTGGATCGCCGGTACGCACACGTGGGGGTAGGGGGTCTCCTGCGCCTCAGGTGGCGTGGATGCCGCCCAGAGGGACAGCGCCCGCGTGGCCCGTCCGAGGATGTCGATGGCGGTACCGGGGTCGTTGACAGCCGGCGACAGCGCACGTGACGCGATTTCCGTCAGCACCGACAGGCCGAAACGCGGGTCCTGGTCGAACGAGCGCATGTCGCCGACGGAGAACGCATCGCGCACGTCCCCTTCGCCATCGCTGCCGATGCCGCCGTCGATCCAGGCGAGCGGCCACCGCGCATCGACGTACGTGCCCGGTGGCGACGCGACCAGCACGCTGGCGCCCGCGCCTGACGCCCAGTCCTCCAGCGCCCGCATGTCGACATGCTGCACATAGCCGAAGCGCTCGGATGGCACCGGGTGCGCGCCCTTCGGCGGCTCCAGCGGCTCGGGGAACGGACGCCCCCCGAGGAACGGCCGCACGTGCCGGTCACGCAGGGCGCGGGTGGCGGTGTCCTCGACCCGGTCGGCGGTTTCGCCCACGCGGCCGAGGCGGGAGACGTGGTCGATCCAGCGCAGCAGCGTGGCGACGATCACGACGATGACGAACAGCGTGACCACGTACAGCACGACGCGCCCGCGCTGGCCGTACAGGCCCGCGTGCACGCCGATGATGCCGACCAGGCTGAAGAGGAACGAGCCGATGAAGGTGGCCAGCGCGTTCTGCGCACGCCGGTCCTCGGCCAGCAGGCGGGTCGCGCGGGGCGTGACGTTGCTGGTCGCCGACGCCAGCGCCGCGACCAGCGTGCTCAGCGAGAAGATCGTCACCGACAGCATGCTGGCGGCGATGATGTTGAGCAGGCTGCTGACGGCTTCGGCGCCGATCCGGTCGGACAGCTCCCACGGGATGTAGCGCTCGACGATGATCGCCACCAGCGCGGTGGCCACCGCCAGTGCGGAGAAGGCCGTGGCGCGGAACCAAAGACGACGCCGCGCCTGCAGCCAGAGCCACTGCAGGCGCGTCGTGATGCCGTCCTGGCCGCTCATGCGGCACCGGACCAGGTACGGTCAGCCATTGGACGGGGCAGGCCCGGTCGGAACAGGGCCATACGGATAGCGCTCGAAGATGGCCGCGATGGCGCGGTCCGCTTCGTCCGCGCGTTCGGACGGGGTGCGCTGGGTGACGCGGCCGATGGCATCGCCGGTCCACACCAGGTGGTTGCGCTCGGCGTCCACCAGGTCGACGGTCAGCGTGCCCTCGGTGTAGCGGCTGACCTGCGCTTCGTCGTACCAGACCGGCACGGCCACGTAAGCGCGGGCGCGATAGTTGTAGAAGTAGCCGATGTCGGTTCGCGGCACGCTGTAGACGTCGGTGCGCTCACGGATCACGCCCTGGAAGTTGACGCGCAGGTCGGGGTTGGTCTCGTCAAACCGGTAGCCACGCGCATCCATCTCGCGCCGGATCGCGGTCTTGATGCGTTGCGTGAGGTAGCTGGTGTAGCCGGACTGCTCCATCGCCAGCGGCTCGTAGAACGCGTAGCTGCGGTATTGCGTGAAGTCGGCCTGCGGGTCGAAATCGGTGCGCACGCGCGGCCCCATGGCGCAGGCGGCGAGCAGGGCGAACGCGGCCATGCCGAGCAGCAGGCGCACGATGGTGGTGCGGGTCACGGTCAGGCGGGTCATGACGGCTCTCTCCGGCGGGTTGACCCGATGACGCTAGCAACGCGGGGCGCGTGGGGCGCGTGAAACCCGCGTCGTCGCGGCGGGCGGGCCTGACGCGTTCAGCCCGACACGTGCGGCAGGCCTGCGCGACGTCAGGGCAGCGCGTCGGTCCGGCGCAGGCGCGCGACGACATCGGCCGCCACCGCCTCGGGCGTACGGCCGGCGATCGGGAGATGCCCGCTGTTCTCGCCACTGGGGGCCCATTGGCCCGTATCGGTGCCGTCGAACAATCCCAGTGTGGGCGCGCCCGCCGCATCGGCCAGGTGCATCACCCCGCAGTCGGCGCTCAGGTGCAGTGCCAGGGCCTGCTGCACGGCCGCCAGGGTGCGGATGTCGCTGGAGAAGACCGTCGGGTAACGGTCGCCGAGCATCGACCGCCCGAACGCAGGCAACAGTTCGACGATCGCGTAGTCGGCGCAGGCCGGCTCCAGCACGCGCAGGAACCGGGTCCACCAGTCCAGCGGCAGGCACTTGGCGCCCGTGGCGTTGGCGAAGACGCCGATCACCGGCAGCGGGGCGGCATCGGTCGCCACGACATGGGCCTGCGGACTGTGCGCCAGCACCGCGGCCAGCCGTCGCCGCCCGGCCTCGCGCTCGGCCTCCGACAACCGCAGGCGCGGGCCCGGATAGCGGCCGTAGTCGGCGTCCCGGCGCGCCCGGCGCAGCAGGTAGACGGGGAGGGCGCCCACGCCGCGCGGCGAGGCAGGCACCTCGACTTCATGGCGCACGCGGGCGCGTTTGGCAGGCCCGACGAACCCGAGCGAGTGGCGCGGACGCACGAGGTTCACCAGCGCGCGGCCGGTCTGCGAGCGCACGTCCACGTCGATCGCCAGGTCGTAGCGCGCGCGACGCATCGCGCGGATCGCGCGCAGCAGGCGGAGCGGCTCGCGGAACCCGTGGCGCGGCAGCACGTAGACGGTGCCGACGCCGGGGTAGCCGGCAAACACCGCCGCGCCGACCGGGCTGCGCGTGACCACGTCGACTTCGGCGCCCGGGTAAGCGGTCTCCAGCTCGCGCAGCAGGGGCGTCACCAGCAGCGTGTTGCCCAGCGTGTGGCTGACCTTCACCACGAGGATGCGGTGGATGCCGGCCAGCGGCAGGGGGCCGTCGCCGGCTTCGGCGGGGCGCGGGAGCAGGCGGTGCAGCAGGCCACGCGACATCCGGCGGCGCCATTGGTGGACGGTGCGGGACAACGTCAGGGGCGGGGTGTCGGCCATGGAGGAGATGCGCGGGGGCGGAGCCGGCGGATTCTGCCACGGGCCCCCGGGAGGCGCCGTCCGGCGATGCCGTCGCGACGGAAGGGGCTGAATCCACTGTTCAGCACGCGCGGGCGCTGTCACGCGCAGCTGATCCGGCCGATGTGAGGATCGGCGCTCATTCGAAGTCGCCGCCTCCACGGGCGGATCGAGCGCATGACCTCATCAGCTGTCGTTCCAGATGTTTCCTCCTCTCCCGCCTCATCCAGTGCGCCGCCCCTTCACCGCGTCCCCGGCCTGGTGGCCGAATGCCGCGAGTGGGAGCTGACCCTCGGCGACGGCCCGGTCATCGCGGCAGCCGTCCATGACGGCCATGCCATGCGGTCCGCCTTGCAGCCGTATCTCGCCATCGACGAGGCAACGCGCCGACGCGACGAAGACCCGCTCACCGGTGTGTTGACCTCGGTCGGCGATGTGCAACTGCGGGTCCGGGCCTCCCGGTTTGAGGCCGACCTCAACCGGCCGCGCGAACTGGCGATTTCCCCCGATCCAGCCAATACCTGGGGTATCCGGGTCTGGGACGAAAGCCTGCCGGACACGGAGATCGAACGTTCGCTGGCTTACCACGACCGCTTCTACGCGATGGTGCGCCGCGTGATGGACGCGGCGATCGACCGCTTCGGCCAGGTGCTGGTGCTGGACATCCACAGCTATAACCACCGTCGTGACGGTGCCGAGGCCGAGCCCGCGGATGTCGAGGGCAACCCCGAGATCGACCTGGGCGTCACCACGCTGGACCACGGCCGCCACGGCCGGTTGCTCGAGCGCTTCACCGAAGCCCTGCGGTCCGTGCCGCTGCAAGGGCGCACGCCCGACGTGCGCAACAACGTGCGCTACGACGGCGGTGGGCATTTCCCGGAGTGGTTGTATGCGACGTACGGCGACGCCGTGTGCGCGATCTCGCTGGAGTACAAGAAGGTGTTCATGGACGAATGGAGCGGCCAGGCCGACATCGGCGCGCTCTATGACCTGCGCGACGGGCTGCGGGCCGCGGTCGCGGCGGCGCGGACGGAGCTGTCGGCATGACCGCCACGGCGCAGTCTCAGGGTGGAATGCGGCCCTTGCCGCCGATTGCCGCGAAGGTCGACCGTGCGCTCGTGGACCTGGACGCGAAGGTCGACTGGCTGACCGCGCTGTCGCCGATCCACAACGACGCGCTGTGGGATGCCTTCGAGGCCAGTGGCCGCCGGCACGTGCCGCCGCTGGAGTACCACCCGTTGGGCACCGACCTCCATGACGCCCGCGAAGCGCTCCTGGCCTTGCCGGTGGAGGACATCGAGTCGCCCCTGCTGCAGGGCCTGCTGGCCGAGAAGCAGCGCGAACTGGACCGCCAGATCGAGCTGGTCCGCCTGCGCGGCACCGACGGCTTCGTCAACGCGAGCATCGACCTGTTCGGCGGCGTCGAGCCGGGGCTCAAGTCGGTGGCCCGCGAGATACTGGAGACCACCGAATGTGCGCCGCCCCTGGAGCACGATGCCGGCATCGACGAGGTGCTGGCCGCGGTGCATGACGACCTGGCGTGGTACCGCGAGCGTGTGCCCGGCTTCAGCGCCGAGGTGGTGGTCGACCCCGACATGAGTTCGCTGATGATGGTGTCGCATGGTCGTCTCTACATCGACGACGACATCCGCCTGCCGATGGCGCGCGTGCAGCCGCTGGTGCAGCACGAAGTCGGCACGCACCTGGTCACCCGGCACAACGGCGGGCGGCAGGCCCTGACGCAGCTGGAGGTCGGCCTGGCGCACTACGACCCGCTGCAGGAAGGCCTGGGCGTGCTGTCGGAATACCTCGCCGGCTTCCTGCCGGCCGAGCGTCTGCGGGTTCTGGCTGCACGCGTCATCGCCACCGACATGGCCATGCACGGCGAAGGCATTCCCGCCATTTTCGCCGCGCTGCACGACGGCCATGGCCTGCCGACCGAAGACGCATTCGACATTGCCGTGCGCGCGCTGCGCGGGGGTGGCCTGACCAAGGACGCGGTCTACCTGCGCGGCCTGCGTGAGTTGCTGGAGTACCTGCACGAGGGCGGCGCGTTCGAACCGCTGTTTGCCGGCAAGTTCGCGCTGTCGCACCTGGTGGTGCTGGAGCAGCTCGTGGAGGAGGGCTGGGTCACGCCGCCGGAACTCATGCCGCGTTACTGGTCGGCCCCCACCACCGACGACCGCCTGGCCCACTGCCGGAGCATCCCCGTATCCCGTCTCTTCCACAAGGAACCGATTCAATGACGTCGAAGTCGACCACCGCGCGCAACAAGCCCGCTTCGAAGAAAACGCCCGCCAGGAAGACGCCCCGTCGCGCCTCCGGCAAAGGGGCGCGCCAGGCGCGCGACGACGCGTCCGCGCCGATGCGGCTGGGCTTCGTGGTCAACGACGTCGCCACGGAGAAGAACAACTACACCACCATCCGCCTCGCGCGTACGGCGGCCAACCGCGGCCACGAGGTGAGCCTGATCGGACTGGGCGACTTCATCTACGACGCCGGCGGTACGATCTGCGCGCACGCGCACCGGCCCGCCAAGTCCCGGTACAAGGACGACGATGCGTTCCTGGCGGACATCCAGGGGGACAACGCCACCGTCGAGCGCATTTCCGTCGAGGACCTGGACGTGCTGATGCTGCGTTCGGACCCGGCCGAAGAAATCAACGACCGCCCGTGGGCCCCCAACAGCGGACTGCTGTTTGCGCAGCTGGCAGCCGCCAAGCAGGTCATCGTGCTCAACGACCCGATGCACCTGACGGATGCATCGAACAAGACCTATTTCCAGCATTTCCCCGAGGAGGTGCGTCCGATCACGTGCATCAGCATGCACGCCGACGAGATCAAGGCTTTCATCAAGGAGCAGGGCGGCAGCGCGGTGATCAAGCCGCTGCAGGGCTCGGGCGGGCAGAGCGTGTTCGTGGTGACGCCCGACAGCGGCGCCAACCTCAACCAGATGATCGAAGCGGTCACCCGCGACGGCTACGCGATCGCGCAGGAGTACCTGCCGGAAGCCGCCAAGGGCGACCTGCGGCTGCTCACGCTCAACGGCCGACCGCTGCAGGTCGACGGCCATTACGCCTGCTTCCGCCGTTACAACGACTCCGGCGATGCGCGCAGCAACATCACCGCCGGCGGCAAGATCGAGATGGCGGTGCCGGACGAGGACGCGCTGCGGCTGGCGGAAATCGTGGGCCCGAAGCTGATGCGCGACGGCATGTACCTGGCCGGCCTGGACATCGTTGGCGACAAGATGATGGAGATCAACGTCGATACCCCCGGCGGCATCA
>CAMPJI010000078.1 GCA_946886865.1 uncultured Lysobacterales bacterium
GGCTAGCGAAAGGCGCGCAGGCGGTGATGGCATCGGGTTCTTGGTGGAAGAACGGTGCAGCCGGGGCGCAAGCCAGAGCGCGTAGCGGCCCGGATCCCGTGTCCCTCACCGCGACAGCACCCGGTCCAGCCAGCGCAGCACAGGCGGCAGCGCGGCGGTGTCGAGCGGCTCCTGCGCAGGTGCTTCCTGTGACGGGGCGGGCCCGGCGCGGCGCGGGCGCGGCGGCAGGTAGCGGTTGACCGGCGCGTAGCCCAGCTCCGGCATCAGCGCCACGCCGCCGCGTTCGGCCACCAGTTTCGACACCTTCGATTCCGGGTCGCCGAGGTCGCCGAAGTGCCGCGCGCGCGTCGGGCAGGCCTGCACGCATGCCGGCTGGCGCTCGGCCTCGGGCAGGTTCTCGTTGTAGATGCGGTCCACGCACAGGGTGCACTTCTTCATCACCCCCTCGACGGCGCTGTACTCGCGCGCGCCGTAGGGGCAGGCCCAGCTGCACAGCTTGCAGCCGATGCACTTGTCCTCGTCCACCAGCACGATGCCGTCCTCGGCGCGCTTGTAGCTGGCGCCGGTCGGGCACACGGTGACGCACGCCGGCGTCTCGCAGTGCAGGCACGAGCGCGGGAAGTGCAGGGTCATCGCCGGCTGCGGTTCGCCCGCGGGTGGCAGGGCACCGCAACCGCCGCCGGTGGGCACCCCGGCATCGGTGGCCTCGAGCTCATAGCTGTGCACGCGGTTGAACCACACCCCGGACGGCTCGGCGCCATAAGGCTGCTCGTCGGTCAGCGGCCCGGCGATGCCGCCGGCGTTCCACTCCTTGCAGCTCACCGCGCAGGCGTGGCAGCCCACGCAGGTATCCAGGTCGATGACCAGGCCGAGCTTCTTCTTGGTGGGTGGCGGCAGGTCGGTCATGGGCTCAGAACGGGAAGAAGCGCGGGATCAGCGCCGTCGCCATCATCCAGAAAATGACATTGAGCGGCAGGCCGATCTTGACGAAGTCGGCGAAGCGGTAGCCGCCGGCGGCGTACACCATGGCATTGGTCTGGTAGCCGACCGGGGTGGCGAAGCTGGTGGAGGCCGCGAACGCGACGGCCACCAGGAACGGCTTGGCATCGACACCCAGCGACTCGGCCGCGGCGATCGCCACCGGCACCACCAGCACGGCGGCGGCATTGTTGCTCATGACCTCCGTCAGCACGGCGGTCAGCAGGTAGATCGCCGACAGTGTGACGCCGGGGCCGAACGCGCTGAGCATGCCGATCGCGTTCTGCGCGACCCAGTCCGCGCCGCCGCTGCGCTCCAGGGCGATGCCCAGCGGCAGCACGCCCGCCAGCAGCATGACCACGCGCCAGTCCACCGCCTCGTAGGCCTCGTCCGGCTCCAGGCAGCGCAGCACCACCAGTGCGACGCACCCCAGGATCGCCGCCGCCACGATCGGCAGCCAGCCGCTGCCGGCGGCCACGATCACCGCCGCCAGCACCGCCGCGGAAATCAACGCACGGCGCACGTCCACGCGTTGCTGCGCACGCTCGCCCAGCACCACCAGACCGGGGTTCTGGCGCAGGGCGGCCAGGGTCGACTCGGTGGCATCGACCACCAGGATGTCGCCCAGCGCCAGCGGCACCTGGTCGACGGGGCGGCGCAGCACCGCGCGCTGGCGCTGCAGGCCGTGCACGCGGACGCGGTAGGTGTGGCCGAAGCGCATGCCCGCCAGCGTGTGGCCGATCAGTGGCGACCCCGGGGCGATCATCACTTCGGCGTGCAGGCGCTCCTCCTCGTCGCCCGCCGGGTCGAGCTCCGGTGCCACGCGGTCGTAGTCGAGCCGGTGGCGCCGGCGCAGCGTCTCGACCTGCTCCCACTCCCCGTGCAGCAGCAGGCGGTCGCCGGCGCGCAACCGGGTCTGGGACGCCGGCGAGGTCTTGCCGCCGCGGCGGATGACGTCGACCAGCTCCAACGGTGTAGACGGTGCCCGGGGCGGCGCCGACGCGGCGTCGGCCGGGTCGTGCACGGCACCGTCGTCCGTGGCCGGCGCGGCGTCCCCGGCGGTGCCGGACGCGCGGTCGCTGTCGCCGGCCGCGGCGTCGGGCTTCATCAGCTCGCCCGCGGCGCGGTCGACGGCGGGTGACTTCTCGGGCACCAGCAGCTCCACCAGGAAGCGGCCGCCGTGGCCCTCGGTGTCGGTTTCGGCCACGCCCAGGTCGGGCAGCAGGAAGCGCCGCGCGACCATCAGGTAAACCAGCCCCACGCCGACGAAGATGATGCCCAGCGGCGCGAACTCGAACAGCCCGAAGCCCTCGCGCCCGGTCTGCTGCGCCAGCGAGTTCACCAGCAGGTTGGTGGACGTGCCGATCAGCGTGCACACGCCGCCGAACTGCGCGGCGAACGACAGCGGGATCAGGAACTTCGACGCCGGCTGCCGGTTGGCCGCCGTGGCCGCCATCACCAGCGGGATGAACACCGCCACCGCCGCGGTGTTGTTGATGAAGCCCGACACCGCCGCGATCGTGCCCATCATCACCAGCGCGAACAGCCAGCCCGAGCGGATGCGCGCCAGCATCTCGGCGAGGCCCTGCAGCGCGCCGCTGCGCTGCAGCCCCGCACTGAGCACGAACATCGCCGCGACCGTGATCGTGGCCTGACTGGAGAACCCCGACAGCGCCTCGCCGGGCGTCACCAGCCCCAGCACCAGCAGGCTGGCCAGCACCAGCAACGCGACCACGTCGACGGGCAGCTTCTCGGTGACGAACAGGTAGACCGCACCGGCCAGCACCGCCAGCGTCAGCCACAGATCCATGCCCATCAGCAGCGTCCCATCGGCATGGCGTGCATCAGCCGTGCGCCTTCGTGCGCATCGCCGCGCCGTAGCGCAGCGGGGCGTCGTTCGCCTGGCCCAGCTCCAGCGGCTCGAACCGCGGCGCGGCTTCGTCGACGGCCTCGACGCGCTCGATGCGCACGCGCAGGTCGAACCACGCCGCCTGTCCGGTCACCGGGTCGGCATTGGCGTAGCCGCCACGGGGGGTGATGTCGGAAATCAGGTGGTTGAGCAGGAAGCCCTTGCGGCCTTCCGGCGCGTCCTTGCCCAGCCGCCACGCGCCCTTGCGCTTGCCGATCGCGTTCCACGTCCAGACCGTGTCGGGCTGCACGTTGGCGGCCAGCTTCGCCTGCACCGTGATGCGGCCGACGTGGGAGGTCACGGTGATCCAGTCCTCATCACCGATGCCGTGGCGCGCGGCGGTGTCCGGGTGCAGGTACAGCCAGTTGCGCGCCGCGATCTGCCGCAGCCACGCGTTCTGGCTGCCCCACGCGTGGTACATGAACATCGGGCGCTGGGTGACGGCGGAGAGGGGGAAGGGGTGACCGCTCTGTGTCTCCCCATGGCCGTCATTCCCGCGTAGGCGGGAATCCATGGACGTTGTTCCTGATTCTTCTCCACCGCCAGCACGGTGCCTATCGGGCGCGGCGGCTGAAGCCGACGTCCTTGGATTCCCGCCTTCGCGGGAATGACGATCAAAATCGACCTGCGCGCCTTCGAACGGCTCGTACCACATCGGCAGTGGGTCGAAGTACGTCGCCACGCGCTCGCGGTGCTCGGCCGGCGGCACGTGCGCACCAAAGCCCTGCCCGGCGAGGCGGAACTTCTGCAGCGTCTCCGAGTACACCTGCAGGACGATCGGGTCGGCGTGGCCGAGAAAGCCCATCGTGTGCGCCCAGTCGAGATAGCCCCGGTTGGCCATCTTGAAATAGCGCGCGTGCTCGGGGATCTCGCTGCGCCAGAAGCCGCCGTTGTCGATGTAGCGCTGCAGCTGGTCGGGGTTGGGCGCGCCCTTGGCCTCGGCGCTGCCGTCGGCGCCGCGCCAGCCGGCCAGCAGGCCGACGCCGGGCGCGCGCTCGTGACGGACGATGTAGTCCGCGTAGTCGCGGTACCTGGCCGAGCCGTCCTCGTTGACCATGTTCGGCAGGCCCAGGCGCGCGCCAAGCTCCAGCAGCACCGACTGGAACCCGCGCACGTCGCGCGGCTTGCCGCCCGCGCCCTGCGTGGCCGGGTCGAGCACCGGGTGGCGGATCGCATCGCTGGCACCGTCGGCGTCGGAAATCGGCCGGTCCAGCATGCTGATCGCGTCGAACCGTTCCAGGTACGTCGTGTCCGGCAGCACGAGGTCGGCGTACGCCACGGTCTCGGAGGCGTAGGCGTCGGAGTAGATGATCCGCGGGATGCGGTACTCGCCGGCCTCGTCCTTGTCGGTCAGCCACGCGATCGTCTGCGTGGTGTTCATCGACGAGTTCCAGCCCATGTTCGCCATGAACATCAGCAGCGTGTCGATGCGGTACGGGTCGCCCGCCCAGGCATTGCGGATGACGGTGTGCATCATCCCGTGCGCACTCAGCGGGTAGCCCCAGCTGAAGGCGTGGTCGATGCGGCGCGGCTGGCCGCCCGCATCCACCAGCAGGTCCTCGGGGCCGTGCACGAAGCCCAGGGGCGCGGCATCCAGCGTGCCGTCGTCGCGCCGGGTCTTGCCCGGGCGGTTGGGCGGCGGCAGCGGCTTGGGGAACGGCGGCTGGTAGCGGAACGACCCCGGCGCATCCACCGCGCCCAGCAGCATCTGCAGCAGGTGCAATGCACGGCAGGTGTGGAAGCCGTTGCTGTGCGCGCTGATGCCGCGCATGGCATGCATCGCCACCGGCCGTCCGGTCATGGTCGCGTGCTCGCGGCCCCAGGCGTCGGTCCAGGCGATCGGCAGTTCGAGCGTGCTGTCGAACGCGGCCTCGGCCAGTTCGCGCGCGATGCGGCGGATGGTGTCGGCGGGAATGCCGCAGCGTCCACTCACCGCATCCGGCGAGTACTGGGGGTCCAGGTAGCGCTCGGCCACCAGGTGGAACGCCGGCACCGCGGTGCGGCCGTCGGGCAGGGTGACTTCGCCGACGACCGCGGGCGAGATGTCGATGGCGTCGGCGTGCGCCGTCGCGCCCTGCGGGCCGCGCCTGTTCCAGCACAGCGGCGTGCCGTCCGCGTCGCGCGCGAACAACCCGTCATCCGCGCCACCCGGGTTGCGCACCACCAACCAGTGCGCGTTGGTGTAGCGCACCAAGTAATCCAGGTCGATGCGGTCGGCCTTCAGCAGCTCGTGGATCAGCGCGAACGCGAACAGCCCGTCGGTGCCGGGGCGGATGCCGATCCATTCGTCCGCGATGGCGCCGTAACCACTGCGCACCGGGTTCACCGCGACGATCTTGGCGCCGTGTTCCTTGAGCTTTCCCAGGCCGAGCTTGATCGGGTTGGAGTCGTGGTCCTCGGCCACGCCCCACAGCATCAGGTAGCGCGCGTGCTCCCAGTCGGGCTCGCCGAACTCCCAGAAACTGCCGCCCACCGAGTACAGCCCACCGGCGGCCATGTTCACCGAGCAGAAACCGCCGTGCGCGGCGTAGTTGACCGTGCCGAACTGCTGCGCCCACCAGCCGGTCAGCGCCTGGCTCTGGTCGCGCCCGGTGAAGAACGCCAGCTCGTCGGGGTTGCGTTCGCGGATCGGGGCCAGCCACGACGTCGCAATCTCCAGCGCCTCGTCCCACTCGATCTCGCGGAACTCGCCCGACCCGCGCTCGCCCACGCGCAGCAGCGGCTTGTCCAGCCGCGCCGGCGAGTAGTGCTGCATGATCCCGGCCGAGCCCTTGGCGCACAGCACGCCGCGGTTGACCGGGTGGTCGGGGTTGCCCTGGATGTAGCGGATCTTCCCGTCGCTCAGCCACACCTTGATGCCGCACCGGCAGGCGCACATGTAGCAGGTCGTGGTCTTGACCTCGTCGCCCGGCGAGGGCGAGAGGTTGAGGTCGGGCTCGCGCATGCGGTCATTGTGCCGGCAGGCCGTGACGAGGGCGAGGGTGCGCCTCGCGCCGCTTCATTGGCACAGCGCTTGCTCAAGCTCCAGCGCGTGGCGACGGTCGGCGTTGCTGTCGGTCAGGCCGAGCTGCGCCACTTGCCGGTGCAGTTCCGGGCATGCGTCCGCCGCGTAACCGCTGCCGCCGAACAGGGTCCCGATGCCGGCCACCACCCGCGCCGCGGTGAGCGGCTCGCGCATTCTGAAGGAATCCGCGGGGCGCCCGGGTAGCTGGATCGGTCCTCGAGGGGGTTCTGCGAAAAGTCCTGCGCCTGTGCCGCTGCCGCGCTACGGACCTGCTGCAGGAGCACCGCACTCAATGGGCGCGCGCCTTCCGGCGCGATGTCAGGCGATGCCGACGCCAGCCGGCTGGAAGTGTCACGCGGTGCCGGCAGGCGGCGTCCCGCCCGCAGTGCATTTGTATCTGGGTCGCGGGTAGACGGTGGCCTCACGGACAGTGCCGCTGGCGGCGGCGCGGAAATCCACACGACCTGGAGCGGCTGGCTGCCTGAGGCAGGCTGCGCAGGCCACTGCATCGCTCGCATCAGCAGCGCGAACAGAGCCACGTTCAATGCCACCGCGAACGCGCCAGCCGCGACCCGGTCGAATGCCAACGTCCCTGTCTCTCGCATATGCCATCCGTGCATGGGCCGGCGCGGAGTGTGCGAACCCGTGGGTTAAAGCCCGGTTATCCGCAGCCGGCGCACGGGCAGTAGCGCCGTCGCACGGCCCGGTGCGATGCTAGCCGCCCCCGCTCCGAGCCCCCCGCCATGGAACGCATCGAACGCATCCACGCCCTGCACCGCATCCTCACCGCCGCGCGCTACCCGGTGACGGTGCAGCGGCTGCAGGAGGAGCTGGAGTGTTCGCGTGCGACGGTCTACCGCGACCTGGCGTACCTGCGCGACTACCTGATGGCGCCGGTGGTGGGCAACGGCGAGGCCGGTTTCCGTTACGACCCCGACGAGGCCGACCGGTTCGAGCTGCCCGGGCTGTGGCTGAGTTCGCAGGAGCTGCACTCGCTGCTGGCCGCGCAGCAGTTGATGATGCGCAGCGGCGGCGGGGTGCTGTCGACCGCACTGGCGCCGCTGCAGCACCGCATCGAGAAGCTGCTGGACGAGCACGCCGGCGGTCGCCGCGTGCCGGTCGAGCGTGTGCGCGTGATCCCGCACCGCTCGCGCAAGCTCGACGAGACCGCGTTCCGCAACGTCGCCACCGCGGTGCTGGACCGCAGGCAGCTCGCGTTTGAATACCGCGCCCGCTCCACCGACGAGCGCACCCGCCGCACGGTGTCGCCGCAGCGGCTCACCCATTACCGCGAGAACTGGTACCTGGACGCGTGGGACCACGACCGCGACGGCCTGCGCAGCTTCTCGGTGGACCGCATCACGGCGGCGCGCGTCAGCGACGAGGCCGCGCGCGACGTGCCCGACGAGGAGCTCGACCGCCAGCTGGCCTCCAGCTACGGCATCTTCTCGGGCACGCCCAAGGGCTGGGCGACGGTGATGTTCAGCGCCAAGGCCGCGCGCTGGGTGGCCGACGAGCACTGGCATTCGCAGCAGCAGGGGCGCTTCCTGCCCGACGGCCGTTACGAATTGAAGCTGCCCTACAGCTCGGGGCGCGAGCTGCTGATGGACGTGCTGCACTACGGCAGCGATGCCGAGATCATCGAGCCCGCGTCGCTTCGCGAGCAGGCGCGCAGCCTGCTGTCGCTGGCGCTGAGCCAGTACGAGTGATGGCGGCAGCCGACGCCCCGCGCATCGAAGCGGGCGAAAAGGTGGCGCTGGTGCTGGGCGCCGGCGGCGCGCGCGGGCTGGCACAGATCGGGGTGATCGAGGCGCTGCAGGCGCGGGGGCTCAATATCGTGGCCGTGGCCGGCTCCTCGAGCGGCGCGCTGGTCGGCGGGCTGTTCGCCAGCGGGCGCCTGACGGAGTTCCGCGACTGGCTGTTGTCGCTGTCGCGCACCGACATGCTGCGGCTGCTGGACCCGGCGTTCGGCCGCAACTCGCTGTTCGAGGGCGAGCGCCTGATCCGCGCGCTGCGCGAGCGCGCCGGCGAGCCGCGCATCGAGGACCTCGCCATCGACTTCACGGCGGTCGCCGTCGACCTGCTGCGCCAGCGCGAGGTGTGGTTGCGCGAGGGCGACCTGTGGGACGCGGTGCGCGCGTCGATCGCCATCCCCGGCCTGTTCACGCCGTACGAGATGCACGGCCGCGAGCTGGTCGACGGCGGCCTGCTGGCCCCGTTGCCGATCGCCGCCACGCGCCTGTCGGACGCGCACCGGCTGATCGCGGTGGACATGCACGGCTGGCCGCGGCGTCCACCCGGCGCGCCGGCGCGGCCGGAACTCGAGCCCGCGCCGGAGGAGCGCGCCCGGCAGACCCGGCTGGCGCGCTGGGTGCGCCGCCGTTGGCACCGCGCGCAGGCCGCGGACGATGCGCTGGCCGTGGACGAGAAGGCGGCCGGAGACTTCGGCTTCACCGAGCTGATGGCGCGGTCGCTGGACACGATGCAGGCGCAGATCGCCCGCGTGCAGCTGGCGCTGGACCCACCGGAGCTGGTGATCCGCATCCCGCGCGACGCCTGCCAGTTCTACGAGTTCTGGCGCGCCCGCGAACTCATCGCCATCGGTCGCGCCGAGGCCGACGCCGCACTCGACAGCGCCGGCTATTGAGAAGGTCTCTGTAGGAGCGGCTTCAGCCGCGAAAGATCTATCCGGTCCTCTGTAGGAGCGACGTCAGTCGCGACCGCCATGCCCGGGCGAGGCACGCGGGTCGCGACTGACGTCGCTCCTACACAGGGCCTGTTGGTAACCGGGATCGGGCAGTGACATCGCGGCTGAAGCCGCTCCTACAACAAAACCTACGGGTCCTTCGGGTCGGCAAAGCCCAGCTGCCCGACCTGCTCGCGCACCTGCGGCACCCGGTAGAGCTTGTCGGTGTCCACGCCGTGGCCGTCCATCCGCTTGACCAGGTCGGCGTAGAGCGCGTCGCCCATCACCGGCTCACGCGCGAACACCCACGCCAGGTCACGCCCGGGGTAGCCGATCAGCGCCCAGCTGTAGTCCGGGGCCACTTCCAGGATGCGGAACTTGGTCGGGATGATGCGGAAGAACCACGTCGTCCAGTCGCGGTTGCCGGTGCCGTCCTTGACCGTGGCGCGCGAGTCGAACGTCTTGACCGGCTGGTCGAAACCCGTGCGGTAGGTGTAGCGCACGTCGATGCCGCCATCGGGCCGCAGCGTGTAGGTGTCGGAACTGGCCACGTGGCCGCGCTCGCCGAAGTAGGGCACGTGTGCGATGACGTGCCATTCGCCCATGAAGCGGGGCAGGTCGACGGGCGTGCTGGAGGCGGCGACGGGGCCGCTGCCGGTGGCACAGGCGGCCAGCATCATCAGCCCGAGGCCGGCACCGGCGAGGGCCAGGCTGCGGACGGGGCGGCGGGGTCGGGTCATCGCGGGTCTCCTGTGGCGGGGCGAGGGAGGTACGGACCGCCCCCGTGCCTGGAGGCGGCCCGCGCACCCTGACAGCCGGCCGCGCAGCGCCGCGTCAACGCGCCTGCCACTGATACCGGTCGTGCCCCGCCGCGCGCGCTCCCCCTGTAGGAGCGGCTTCAGCCGCGAAGCCCGACCACCCGCTACCCCGAGGACCCTTGTAGGAGCGACGCAAGTCGCGACCGCGCCACCTCGTAAGCCATCGCCAACACGGGTCCCGGCCGTCCGAGCCGCTCCCCGGCATCGGGCTACGAGGTGCCGGGTAGGCCCTTCGCGACTGAAGCCGCACCTACAGGCGCAGCAGGTCGCAGCCCGTGAGATGCGCCAGGGGGACAGTCCGGTCCACGCAGTCCCAACGCCTTCCTGCCACCGACCTCAGGAGCCCGCCATGCACCACACCGCCACCGGATCCGATCCGACCTCCGATGCCCTGGACATCCGCGCGACGCTCGACGCCGTCCTCCGGCACGGGCTGGCGGTCGCCGTTGTCGTGCTGGTGCTCGTGCCGGCCGCGCGCGGCCACCACGAGGCGCTGGGGTGGCTGCCTATGTGGCTGCTGGGCATGCCGGCGGTCGCGCTCTGGGTACTGCGCGGGTGCCCGGTGCCCACGGCGCGCCCGGCCGCACCGGCCCGCGTCACCGCACCCCCGCGGGCGCGGCGCTCCGGGCCGCAGGCGCGGCGTCGCGCGCGTCGGGTGCCCACGGCACGGCCGGTCCGCGCGGCCTGACGGGTGAGGGGACGGGGCTGCGCCGGTCGGGCGCCGGGGCCGCCAACGCCCTGTGCTAGCGTTGCGGGCTGCGTTTTTCGCATCCCGATCCGTCACCCATCCGCCCCGGAGCACCCATGCCGAAGTCGATGTCCGCGCGTTCCAAGACCCCGCTGGCCCTGGCCTGCCGCACCCTGCTGGTGTCGGCCGGCATGGCCACCGCCGCCGCCTTCGCCGTGCCCGGTGCCCTGCACGCCCAGGAGCCCGCCCCAGTGAACCAGCCCGCCACCCCGTCCGCCGCCACCGATCCCTACC
>CAMPJI010000079.1 GCA_946886865.1 uncultured Lysobacterales bacterium
TGGGACTACATCTTCAGCGCGATCAAGACGCTGCGCGCGCACCGCGGCCGGGTGCTGCCCGAGCGCGGCCAGGTGACGATGGACCAGCCGTTCCTGCGCGCCTATTCCGAGCTGCTGGTACAGACCTGCCACCGCCGCGGCGCCCACGCGATGGGCGGCATGGCCGCGCAGATCCCGATCAGCGGCGACGCCGCCGCCAACGACGCCGCGCTGGCCAAGGTGCGCGCCGACAAGCTGCGCGAAGTCACCGCCGGCCACGACGGCACCTGGGTGGCGCACCCGGCGCTGATCCCGGTGGCACGCGCGGTGTTCGACGAGCGGATGCCCGGTCCGCACCAGCACCACGTCACCCGCGACGAGGTGCACGTGGACGCGTCCGACCTGCTGGCGGTGCCGCGCGGGACCATCACCCGTCGCGGCTTCGAGGACAACGTCGAGGTGTGCGTGCGGTACCTCGCCGCATGGCTCGACGGCCACGGCTGCGTGCCGATCCACTGGCTTATGGAGGACGCCGCCACCGCCGAGATCGCCCGTGCGCAACTGTGGCAGTGGCTGCACGCCGACGGCCTGCACCTGGACGACGGCACCGAAGTGGACTTCGCGCTGCTGGAGCGCGCGCTGATCGGCCTGCCCAGCAAGCTGGCCGACCGCCTGAACCTGCCCGGCGCCAGCCGCATCAACGAGGCCATCGGGATGCTCGACCGCCTGACCCACGCCGACGAACTCGCCGAGTTCCTGACCCTCCCGGCCTACGCGCGCCTGGACTGACCACCGGCCCCTGCAGGAGCGACGCAAGTCGCGACCGCGCCACGCCCACAATCCGCGCCACCACCGATTCCCGGTCGCGACTCACGTCGCTCCTACAAAAGACCAGAGCCCCCTGTAGGAGCGGCTTCAGCCGCGAACCCCGCTCCATCGACGAGACGCCACCCACCGATCGCGGCTGAAGCCGCTCCTACAAAAGCTCCACTCCAACGAACCCAACGGCCCTTGTAGGAGCGACGCAAGTCGCGACCGCACCACTTCGACAACCCGCGCCACCACCGATTCCCGGTCGCGACTCACGTCGCTCCTACAGAAGACCAGAGCCCCCGTAGGAGCGGCTTCAGCCGCGAACCCCGCTCCATCGCAGCTATGCAATTCCACGATCGCGGCTGAAGCCGCTCCTACGAACAGCCCCACGCCCACCACGAGGACACCGCCATGACCGCACCGCTCCCGACCGCCGACCAGCTCCGCCAGCAGTGGGCCAGCGACCCGCGCTGGGCCGGTATCGAGCGCCCGTACGCCGCCGAGGACGTCGTCCGCCTGCGCGGCAGCGTCGCGGTCGAGCACAGCCTGGCGCGCCTCGGTGCGGAAAAACTCTGGGGCCACCTGGAGCGCGAGCCCTTCGTCAACGCGCTCGGTGCGCTGACCGGCAACCAGGCGATGCAGCAGGTCAAGGCCGGGCTGAAGGCGATCTATCTGTCGGGCTGGCAGGTCGCCGCCGACGCCAACCTCGGCGGGCAGATGTACCCCGACCAGTCGCTGTACCCGGCCGATTCCGTGCCGGCCGTGGTCAAGCGCATCAACAACACGTTGCTGCGCGCTGACCAGATCCAGTGCGCCGAGAACGGCGGCGAGCGCCGCGACGGCGACGTCGACTTCCTGCAGCCCATCGTGGCCGACGCCGAGGCCGGCTTCGGCGGCGTGCTCAACGCGTTCGAGCTGATGAAGGGGATGATCGAGGCCGGTGCGGCCGGCGTGCATTTCGAAGACCAGCTGGCCAGCGCCAAGAAATGCGGGCACCTCGGCGGCAAGGTGCTGGTGCCCACGCGCGAGGCGGTCGAGAAGCTCGTCGCCGCGCGCCTGGCCAGCGACGTCATGGGCGTGCCGACGCTGATCGTCGCGCGTACCGACGCCGAGGCCGCCGACCTGCTGACCTCCGACATCGACCCCAACGACGCGCCCTTCTGCACCGGCGAGCGCACCGTCGAAGGCTTCCACAAGACCCGAAACGGACTTGAGCAGGCGATCAGCCGCGGCCTGGCCTACGCGCCGTACGCCGACCTGGTGTGGTGCGAGACCGGCAAGCCCGACCTCGGCTTCGCTCGCGAGTTCGCCCAGGCCATCCATGCGAAATACCCGGGCAAGCTGCTGGCCTACAACTGCTCGCCCAGCTTCAACTGGAAGAAGAACCTCGACGACGCGACCATCGCCACGTTCCAGCAGGAAATCGCGACGTACGGCTACCGCTTCCAGTTCATCACCCTGGCCGGTTTCCACGCGCTCAACTACGGCATGTTCGACCTCGCCCACGGCTACGCCCGCCGGCAGATGAGCGCGTTCGTCGAGCTGCAGGAGCGCGAGTTCGCCGCCGCCGAGCGCGGCTTCACCGCGGTCAAGCACCAGCGCGAGGTCGGCACCGGCTACTTCGATGCCGTCACCCAGACGGTGCAGGGCGCGCAGTCCTCGACGATCGCCCTCAAGGGGTCGACCGAGGAGGCGCAGTTCGCCGACCGTTCGCCGGCCATCGCGGCCTGAGGTCCGCGGCGCGGCAGCCGCTGGCCGGGCAGGGCACCGGACCCCGTTTACAAGGGGTCTGGTGCTATGCTCCGGCTTCACAGCTCGTTCAGTTTCGAACAGGCGTCGGCCGGTCAGCGGGAGCGGGGGATGAATCGCGACAACGTGGTGCGCATGCCGGCCTGCGACCAGACCGTTCCGGACCCTGTCGCGGGGCCCACGAACCTGACTGCCGCCGTGCTCACATCCGCCGAGTTCGACCTGTTTGCCCGCCTGGGCCGCGAACGCCGCGTCGTCGCGGGCGAGGTCCTGTTCCGCCGCGGCGACCCGGGGACCACCATGTACGTCGTCGCCAGTGGCGAGGTCGAACTCGACTTCGGCGACGACCTGCTCGCCAAGCGCCTGGGCTCGTGCGAATTCTTCGGTGAGCTCGGCCTGCTGATCGGCGACCACGCCCGCAGCGCCGATGCCACGGTGACCATGGACGGCGCGCTGCTGGAACTGTCGAACACCGAATTCGAGCGCTTGGTCGACCGCGACCCGGGCCTGGTGTCGTACTTCCTGCGCCGCGCGATCATGCGCGTGGTCGCCAACGAGCAGGGCCTGATCCGTCGCCTGCGCCGGCGCAACCACGACCTGCAGGCCGCGCTGGACCACCTGCACGCCACCACCACCCAGCTCAACCAGACCGAGGAGATGGTCCGCACCGACGACCTCACCGGCCTGTACAACCGCCGTGGCCTCAACCTGCACCTGCAGGAGAGCCGCGCCATCGGCATGCCCGACGCGCTCGGCCTGATCCTGGTGGACTGCGACCGCTTTAAGCAGGTCAACGACGACCACGGTCACCTGGTCGGCGACCGCGTGCTGCAGAGCGTCGCCTCGATCCTGCGTGCCGTGTCCGGCCCCGACGACATCGCCTGCCGCCTGGGCGGCGACGAGTTCTGCCTGCTGGTTACCGCCGCGACCCGGGACGAGGTGATGCGCTTTGCCGAGTACATCGTGCGCACCGCGCACCAGCTGATGGAGCTGAGCGAGGACCACCACACCGCGCCGACCATCTGCCCGCTCAGCGTGGGCGCCGCACTGGTGGACCCGCAGCTGGACTGGAACGACTGGTACGCCCTGGCCGATGGCGCGCTGTACCGCGCCAAGCGGCTGGGCGGCGGCCGCGTCGAATGGCAGGAGCCGGCGGCCGCCACCGCCTGAACCATGAGCGCGACGCCTATCGCCACGTCCACCGCCGCGCCGGCCCACTTCGCGGATGCGATGTTCGACGCGGGCGATGCCCCGCAGTTGCGCACCATCCTGCTGACCGACATCTGCGACTCCACCGGCCTGGTGGAGGTGCTCGGCGACAAGGGCGCCGCGCAGTTGTTCCGCGAGCACGACCGGCTGGTGCTGGGCCTGCAGCAGCAATGGCGCGGCCGCCTGATCGACCGCTCCGACGGGCTGCTGCTGCTGTTCGAGCGCCCCATCGACGGGCTCGGCTTCGCCATCGACTACGCCCGTGGCCTGGCCGAGATCGGCAAGCTGCGCTCGATCGACATCAAGATCCGCGCCGGTCTGCATGTCGGCGAAGTGTTGACCTGGCGCAACAGCGAGGAATCCGTGCGCGTTGGCGCCAAGCCCATCGAAGTCGAGGGCCTGGCCAAGCCGACCGCCGCCCGCCTGATGTCGATGGCACGCCCCGGGCAGATCCTGCTGTCGGCCGTGGCCGAGCCCCTGGCCCACCGCGCCGCGCGCGAGCTGGGCGAACGCGGCCAGCACCTGATCTGGAAATCGCTGGGCCGCTGGCGCTTCAAGGGCGTGCCCGAGCCGCAGGAGATCTTCGAGGTCGGCGAGCCCGGTCTGGCCCCGCTGCGCGCACCGGCCAACAGCCCCAAGGCCTGGCGCGCCGTACCGCTGTGGCGCCGCCCGGCCATGCTGGCCGCGCAACTGGCGCTGGTGGTGGCCGTCGGCATCGGCGGGTGGTTCGTCACGCGCCCGGCCCCGGCGATCGCGTTCGGGGAGCGCGACTGGGTGGTGGTCGGCGACCTGCGCAACCTCACCGGCCAGACCGTGCTGGACGAGTCGCTGGAGCAGGCCTTTCGCATCAGCCTGGAGCAGTCGCGCCACGTCAACGTGCTCAGCGACCTCAAGACCCGCGACACCCTGGCGCGCATGCAGTTGCCCGCCGACACCGTCATCGACCGCGACATCGCCTCGGAAATCGCCCTGCGCGACGGCGCCCGCGCGGTGATCCTGCCCACGGTGGCGGAGGTGGGCGGGCGCGTTCAGTTCAGTGCCGAAGTGATCGAGCCGGCGAGTCAGACGACAGTCCACTCAGAGCAGGCTGAGGGCACCGATGCGAGCTCGCTGCTCGACTCAGTGGATCGCGTGACCGTCGCGCTTCGAGGGAGTCTCGGCGAGGCGCTCGAATCAATCGAGCTCGACCACGAGGCGCTTCCTGAAGTAGCTACGGAAAGCTTGCCTGCACTTCGGGCATATGCCTTGGCTCAAACTGCGTATGGCCAAGGTCGCTTTGAAGATGCGACTGCACTATTCAGGCGCGCCACTGAACTTGATCCAGAGTTCGCGCTGGCGCATATCGGTATGACGCGTACGGCCATGGCGAGAGCGAATGCCGAAGAAGGCGTAGTGCACCTCAAGCGTGCCATGCAGTTGCGGGAGCGACTGCCCGAACGCGAGGCGCTCTATCTCGACGGATTTGCGGCCGAATTCTCGCGTGGCTACACGGCTCCAGGTCGATGGAAGCTTTTAAGCGAACTTTATCCCGACTATTTCCCGGCAGCCGCCAATTTTGCGGCAACACTGGACTCAGAAAATCGCTTTGACGAGGCTGAGAGCTACGCGCTCAAGGCGACCGCTGCGCAGAACCCTCTGCGGAGCATAGGTTTTGACAGGGTTGGAAGAGCGCGCCTGGCACAAGGCGACTATGAGGGTGCATCCAGCGCACTGAGCCGAGCAGTCGATCTGGGTTACCCGGGTGCATCGAGACGACTGGCAGCTGTAGCCGCAGCGCAGTTCCAGTTCGAGGAGGCGAAGAAGCAGCTGGAGCATCCGGTCGTGGGGTCTGCCACGCGGCATCTGGAGAGAGTGACAATCGCCGTTGACCAAGGGGACTTCTCCCAGGCGCGTCTTGCGTTGAGTCGTGCGCTTGAAGACCCCGAGGTGGACGGTGTGCTGCGGCGCGCTCTTTTGTACTCGCAAGGCGTCGTAGCACTGGTTGCCGGCCAAGATGAAGACGCGGCGCTTATGTTTTCGCAGGTCGGGCGACTCTCGCTTGCCGCCATCGAGCAATCGAGCGACGCGGATTTCAACGACGATGTTTACATATCGCTGGCCGCGGCCTATGGGCTGTTTAGGGTGGGGAATGTTAAAGAGGCATCCCGAATGCTGGCGCAAGTGGAGTCAGTCAAGTCGGCGTTAGTGCATCCTGCTGCTATTGAATTGGCCAATGTATTGCGGATGCAGCTGTCGCCAAAGTTAGCGGCTGAGCAGTCTGCGCGAGGGCTTGCTAAGACAAGCCGGTCCTACCAGGCCAGGGTGGCAATCCTCGGCATCCTACTGCGGGACGGGCGGCATGAAGAGGCGCTCACGCACGCTCGCTGGCTTCGAAATCATCGAGGCCAAGCCTACGCAGAGCCGGCTGGAGGGCAGGTGATGCAAACGCTGAATGTGGCCGACAGCCGGGTCGCAGAGCTATGGATCGCGCAGTCCCTTCTTGGTCTTGGTAGAAAAGAAGAAGCGCAACGGTATGCGTCGCGCTTCCTTGAAGCTTGGGCCGACGCAACACCCCGCTATTTGCGGGGCAGAGCCGAAGAAATCTTGCCTGCTTCCAGACAGTGAGGAATGTTGTACGCCGCCGAGGACATCAAGAACGATTTCAATTGCTCATGTGCCGCGGCAATTTCCTCTTTCGGTGCCAGTTGATTGGTAGACATACATAGTGGCTCTACGCCCTCCGGTAGACGATGGCCGACCTCCGCCAAGGCGGCTGTGGGGTCCTTGGAGAAGCGACTGCGATACGCATCGTCGCTGCTGAGGAGCGCTAGAAGCCTTTCCGCAACCTGCGGATCGACAGGCGGGTGTTCCGACTCGTTGTTGGCCATGTTCCACAAACCCCTGTAGTTGCCGTTGGACATCAATCCGAATGGATGAAAAGCATCGACGCTGGCTGCCGCACCCGGAAGGTATGTGGCAGGGCGGCGCACGCGAGCCTGCCTCAACCCTTAATTGGGGTCAATGAAGCGGAGTCTTCAGTCCGCTCCACTCGTGGGGCATCTTGCTTTATGGGAGTCCGTATTGGATGCGCGTTCGACGATGCGCCGTGCTTTTCATTGAAGCCAGAGAGGCAACCAGATTCGATATCGAGAGCATCTTGACTGGCGGGGTGGGCTTGGGAAGGAGATGCGAGTGGATCGCCCATGCCCCCCATCTCCTTGCTGCGATTGAAATAACTGTCGCTGAAAGAGACGCGCTTGGACTATTAAGTCCATCGATGTGGACGAGCACCGGCAGCCTCGCCGACATCTCTTCCGAAGTTCTTGAACGCCTACTGGAAAAGGGCCTCGTGCTGAGTGATGAAGAATCCCGACGCTCCAGCCGGGCTCGGGATGAAAAGCTCAGGTCGGTCCACTGGCATCCTATCGGTGCGCTGATGAGCGTATTCACGCGATGGGATTCTGTTGACTCGGTTCGTAGTCTCAGGGATCAGAAAGCGGAGACTGCACTCCAGTTGCGCGACGCGTTCGGGCCTCCGCCGCCGCACACGGGACATTCCCAGCTGCCTCTGGTCACGCTGCCGCGCATCCCGCCCAACGACTTCGATGCCCTGCTGGCGCGGCGCGCGACCTGCCGCAACTTCGACGCGCAGCGCAAGGTGCCGTTCCAGCAGTTCGCCCAATTGCTGCAGCGTGTGTTCGCCGCGCAGGCCCAGGTGCGGGTCAGCGACGACCTGGTGTTCCTCAAGAAGAACGTGCCCTCCGGCGGCGGGCTGCACCCGATGGAGTGCTACCTCATCGTCCAGCATGTCGAGGGCGTGACGCCGGGCCTGTACCACTACCAGGCCACCGCGCATGCGCTGGAACCGCTACCCGTACCCGAGGGCCGCAGCTGGGAGGGCGACGGGTTGCGCGGCTTCGTCATGGACATGGTCGCCCAGCAGCACTGGTTCGCCGACGCGCACGTGCTGGTGATCCTCGCGCCGCGCTTCGACCGCACGTTCTGGAAATACCGCCACCACGCGAAGGGCTACCGCGTGGTCGCCCTGGAAGCCGGCCACCTGTCGCAAACGCTGTACCTGTCGGCCACCGAGGCCGGGCTGGGTGCGTTCATCACCGGCGCCATCAACGAAGTGCAGATCGAGGAGGCCTTCGGGCTGGACCCGATTCATCAGGGCGCCCTGGCCATCTGCGGCTTCGGCTGGCGCGCGCAGGTCATGGAGACGGCCGAGCTGGACCCTGCGGGGCATGTGTGGGACGCGCGCGGAAGCGTTACAGCAGTTCTTGGGGCTGTGTCAGGGCTCGAAGGGGAGTCGGTCGCCGGCCAAGGAGGCTGACTGCAGGCAACTTACCAAGGCACTCGCAAGTTGAATGGCAAGTCAGATGCCTCAGGCCAAGCCTTTGCGGTAACCAATTGCCTCGCTCAAGTGCGTCGTGACAATGCGTTCGCTGCCCGCCAGGTCGGCAATCGTCCGCGCCACCCGCAGGATCCGGTGCATCGACCGGGCCGACAGTTGCAGCGTGTCGACGGCCCGTTCGAGCAGGGCCTGGTCGGCGGCTGACAGCACGCATGTGGTGTTGAGCAGCGCCTGTGGCATGCGCGCGTTGGTGATGCCGCCGCGCATGTGCTGCAACGCGCGCGCGGCTTCGACCCGTGCGCGCACCTCGGCCGAGGACTCGCCGGGCGGCGCATCGGCGCGCAACTCGGACGGCGGCAGGCGCGGCACTTCGATCTGCAGGTCGATCCGGTCCAGCAACGGGCTGGAGATGCGGCCGCGGTAGCGGCGGATGGCGTCGCTGCTGCAGCGGCAGCGCGCGCTGGGGTCGCCGGCCCATCCGCACGGACACGGGTTCATCGCCGCTACCAGTTGGAACCGCGCCGGGAACTCGGCGGTGCGCGCCGCGCGCGACACGGTGACCACGCCCGACTCCAGCGGCTCGCGCAGGACCTCAAGCGCGTGTCGGTCCCACTCGGGCAGCTCATCCAGGAACAGCACGCCCTGGTGGGCCAGCGAAATCTCGCCCGGCCGCGGCAGCGCGCCGCCCCCGACCAGCGCGACCGCACTGGCCGTGTGGTGCGGGCTCCGGTAGGGCCGCTGGCGCCAGCGTGCCGGGTCCAGCCCGCGGCCGCTGATGGAGGCGATCGCCGCGCTCTCCAAGGCTTCGTCCTCACTCGCCTCGGGCAGCAGGCCGGTCAGGCGCGAGGCCAGCAGCGTCTTGCCACAGCCGGGCGGGCCGACCAGCAGCAGGTGGTGCCCGCCGGCGGCGGCGATCTCCAGCGCGCGTCGCGCGTGGGCCTGGCCACGCACGTCCGCGAGGTCAGGCCCGGCGTCGCGTGTCTGTGCCGGCGCCACGGCCTCGGGCAGGGACTTCTGCCCGCCCAGCATGGCGCAAACCTCCAGCAGCGTGCGCGCAGTGCGGGCCTCGACGCGACCGGCCAGCGCCGCCTCGGGCCCGTTGCCGGCGGGCACCACGAGGCGATGCCCCGCGTCGGCGGCGGCGATCGCCGCCGGCAGCACGCCGTCCACCGCGCGCAGCTCGCCGGTCAAGCCCAGCTCGCCGAGGAACTCGACCCCGCGCAGGGCCTCCAGCGGCACCTGGCCGCTGGCCGCCAGGATGCCCAGCGCGATCGGCAGGTCGAAGCGCCCGCCGTCCTTTGGCAGGTCCGCCGGCGCGAGGTTCACCGTGATCCGCCGCTGCGGGAATTCGAACTGGGCGCACTGGATGGCCGCGCGCACGCGGTCCTTGGACTCGCGCACCGCCGCCTCCGGCAGGCCCACGATCGACATGGACGGCAGCCCGCCTCCCAGGTGCACCTCCACCCGCACGTCCGGCGCGCGCACGCCGGTGCGTGCACGGCTGTGCACCACCGCCAGGTTCATCGGGTACGCCTCAGGCGTTGGGGGTGTCGCCCGCGCGGCGGGCCGGCGGGCCGGCCTCCAGCGCGGCGACGGTGCGCTCCAGCGCCTCCAGCTTCTCGCGCGTGCGCAGCAGCACCGCGCGCTGCACTTCGAACTCCTCGCGCGTCACCAGGTCGAGCTTGGCCAGCCCCGACTGCAGCACCGAGCGGAAGTTCTGCTGCAGCTCCTCGCGGCCCTCACGCAGGCCCGGTGGCACCAGGTTGCTGAGGCGGCGGGCGAGGTCGTCGATGGGGTTGAGGTCGATCATGGCGTGGGAATCTCCAGTGGCGCGGCCCCGCAGCGTGTCGAACGCGCCGCGGCGCGGCCATCGGCCGCAGGCGCTCCCGGGTGTCGGGGAAGTCCGCAACGGCTGGCGGGGCCGCGCACTTTAACCCGGCCCCGCGACAGCGACGCGTGAGCTTCGCGCTATCCTGCGCGCCGCACGCAAGGCACCCGGAGACGCCGATGAAGATGGTCATGGCCGTGATCAAGCCGTTCAAGCTCGACGACGTCCGCGAGGCGCTGGCGGAGGCCGGTGTGGCCGGCATCACCGCCACCGAGGTGAAGGGGTTCGGGCGGCAGAAGGGCCATACCGAGCTCTACCGGGGTGCCGAGTACGTGGTCGACTTCCTGCCGAAGATCAAACTGGAAGTTGCCGTCACCGATGAGCAGGCCGACACCGTGGTCGAGGCGATCATGAAGGCCGCCGGCACCGGCAAGATCGGCGACGGCAAGATCTTCGTCT
>CAMPJI010000080.1 GCA_946886865.1 uncultured Lysobacterales bacterium
CGCGGCAAGCAGGGCGGCCGCACGCTGGAGATCCAGCGCCTGATCGGCCGCAGCCTGCGCGCCTGCGTGGACCGCAAGGCGCTGGGCGAGCGCACCATCACCCTGGACTGCGACGTCCTGCAGGCCGATGGCGGCACCCGCACCGCGGCCATTACCGGCGCGTACGTCGCGCTGGTCGATGCGGTGCAGTGGCTGCTCGACCGCGGCGAGATCAAGCCGCGCGCCGGACGTACGCCGGTCATCGGCGCGGTGGCGGCGGTGTCGGTCGGCATCTACAAGGGCGTTCCGGTGCTGGACCTGGACTACGCCGAAGACAGCGACTGCGACACCGACATGAACGTCGTCATGAACGACGGCGGCGGCTTCATCGAGCTGCAGGGCACGGCCGAGGGCCACGCGTTCCGTCGCGATGAGCTGGAGGCGTTGACGTCGCTGGCCGAGGCCGGCATCGCGCAACTGGTGGCCCACCAGCGCGCGGCGTTGGGGTTGCAGGCGTAAAGGGCGCCATGACCCGGATCGTCGTTGCCAGCGGCAACCCCGGAAAGCTCGCCGAGTTCAACCGCCTGCTGGCCGAGGCGGGGCTGGAGTTCGTGTCGCAGCGCGAACTCGGCGTCGAGGACATCGAAGAGACCGGCCTGACCTTCGTCGAGAACGCGCTGCTCAAGGCGCGCCATGCCGCCCGCGTCACGGGACTTGCGGCGCTGGCGGATGACTCGGGCCTGTGCGTGGACGCACTGGGTGGCGCACCGGGGCTGTACTCGGCGCGCTACGCCGGTACGCATGGCGACGCGGCCGCGAACATCGCCAAGCTCTTGCACGCGCTGGACGGCGTCGAGGATGCGCGCCGCGGCGCGTACTTCCATTGCACGCTGGCCCTGCTACGGCATCCGGACGATCCGCGCCCATTGATCGCTCAGGGCGAATGGCGTGGCCGGGTCCTGCATGCACCGCGTGGCGACGGCGGCTTCGGCTATGACCCGGTATTCCTGGACGCCGGCACCGGCCTGACCGCGGCCGAACTGGATCCGGCGACCAAGAACCGCATCAGCCATCGATCGATCGCGCTCACAAAGCTCGTCGCGTGCTTATCGCCACCCTACGACCCAAACGTAATGCGGCAGCCAATTTCTTGACTGCCGCATTCAAACTGGCCAAGCATGAGTTAGCGGTTAATCGTCTCTACACGCCCAAGGAGCCCAATTCCCGAAAAGCTCACACATCGGCGACTCACCCACACCTCTTTCACCGCCAGCCGTAGCGGCACTTGGGGCAATAAGAACCAGTGCCACAATACAAAGTGCGAATGTCTTCTTAAATCGCTTCATGTTCAATCTCCATATTGAATGACTACTTTGCTCTCTTGAGCGTCAGCAGGTTCACGAATCGCGACCCCGTTGTCAATTGCGCAAGAAGATGTCGACTGTGTGAACATACCGAGCAAATGTCCGCATCGGAATTAGCTCTCACGCTCGCGCAGCTGCGCAACTCAATAACGCGCTGTCGGCTTACCCGCCGTCGACCTGTCTTCGTCATGCGCGCTGCATGGCCCACTATGGGTTCCCTAGCGGCGTGGCGGAGCGCCTAGCTTCTCCTTGCCATTAGCGCCAACGATCCGCTGAGGATAGAGGCGACCGGCCATCGAGGCTACTCATGATTTCCAGGAGCGGCAAGCACGCCCTTGGCTCGCTCCCCGGACTTGTTGGCACAAAAGCAGCCGCGCCAGCTTTGGCTAACGCGGCGCTCCTTCCCTCACTTATCCATGCAAAGCTTCTTGCCGAGAATAATGACGCACCCATCTTGGATTTCGCCGCTGTAAGCAAAAGCAGGCGTTGCAAATCCGAGAACAACTGCAACCAGCACAAATCCCTTCTTCACCTTACTCATGAGTCCGTTTTCCTTGAGTTAGTTGTTGCTCTCGCGAGCGGGGAGAGGCTCGCCGATGCCAGATGACATGTCAATTAACCTCGCACCGCCCCCGCTGTCGCTCTACGTCCACCTGCCCTGGTGCGTGCGCAAGTGCCCGTACTGCGACTTCAACTCGCACGAGGGCCGCGGCGCGCTGCCGTTCGAGCCGTACGTGGACGCGTTGCTGGCCGACCTGGACTTCGATCTGCCGCTGGTCTGGGGCCGGCCGGTCCACAGCGTGTTCTTCGGCGGCGGCACGCCGAGCCTGTTCCCGGCGGCGGCGATCGATCGTTTCCTGCAGGGTGCGAGCAGCCGGCTGCGGTTCGCGCCGGGCTGCGAGATCACGCTGGAGACCAACCCGGGCACCGCCGAACACGGCCGCTTCGAGCATTACCGTGCCGCCGGGGTGAACCGGCTGAGCTTCGGCATCCAGAGCTTTGACGACGGCTGCCTGCAGCGCCTGGGGCGCATCCACGACAGCGCCGAGGCCGACGCCGCGGTGAAGCTGGCGCAGGACGCGGGCTTCGACAACATCAACCTCGACCTGATGTACGCGCTGCCGGGGCAGGACCTGGCGATGGCCGAGCACGACCTTGCACGCGCGTTCGCGCTGCAGCCGGCGCATGTCTCGCACTACCAGCTGACCCTGGAGCCCAACACCGTGTTCGCCGCCCGCCCGCCGCAGGGGCTGCCCGACGAGGACGCCGGCTGGGACATGCAGGAGCGCTGCCAGGCGCTGCTGCGCGAGGCCGGCTACGCGCAGTACGAGGTCAGCGCCTACGCCCGCCCGGGCCGGCAGTGCGCGCACAACCTCAACTACTGGCGCTACGGCGACTACCTGGGCATCGGCGCGGGCGCGCACGGCAAGCTGACGCTGGGGCACGAGCAGAGCATCCTGCGCCGCTGGAAGCACAAGCACCCGACGCGCTACCTCGCCGCGGCCGGTGGCGTCGAGGCGATCGGCGGGGACGACCGGATCGAGCCGGCGCGCCGGCCGTTCGAGTACATGCTCAATGTCCTGCGGCTGGTCGAGGGCTTTGCGCTGACCGACTTCGAGGCCCGCACCGGGTTGCCTCGCAGCGCCATCGAGGGGGCGCTGCGGCAGGCCTACGCGCGCGGCTGGCTGGAGCGCGAGGGCGAGCGCATCCGCCCCACCGAGCTGGGCCGGCGTTTCACCAACGACGTGATGACGCTGTTCCTGGACACCGCCGAAGCGCCGTCGCCGGGCACCGCGCGGGCCGTCTGAACGCCGCCTCTGGCCGCATATGGCGTGGCCCTGCGTTTGTTTCGTTGGCCGCGCCTTTCCGGCCGTCCGCCGCGGTCGGGGCTGGCGGGCGGGCAAGTGGCGTGTTTATATCGACCGCTCCCGGTGATCAGGCATGTCCGCCAAGCTGGACTTTCTCGGCACTGCATCCATGCGATCCACGCTCGAATCGGCCGCCCTGCCCCGCCGCGTCCATGGCGCGCTTGAACACCTGTATGCGCTGCTCTCCGACGAGCTCGAGCGCCAGCTCGAACGCATGCTGTCCGACTTCGAACAGCAGCTGTTCCGGCTGGCCGAGCAGGCGCGCAACGCCGGGGAGCAGAGCCGGCACTTCGAGACGCTGCGCCGCATCCGCCAGAACCGGGCCGACCTGGTGCCGCGCTACCTGGCCGCGCTGGAGCACGAGCTGACCCGCATCCGCGAACCGGCCGCGCCCGCCACCGAACCGCACGAGTTCACCCCCAATTTCGACACCCTGCGCCTGGTCGACGATTCCGAGATCAGCCAGGAGGCGATGATCCGCACGGTCGCCGCCCGCCACGAGGCGCGTGCCGGCCTGCCGCTGATGCTTCTGGGGCAGCGTTTCGGCGTGCTGGCGGGTGCGCCGGCCTTCGATGCCGAGCAGTTGCCGGTGGGCCCGCATGCACTGGGCCGGCTGCTGGCCGAGGCCGCGCAGGCGCTCAACATCGACCAGGACGCGCGGCAGCTGCTGTTCAAGAGCTTCGACGCCCAGGTGATGGCGGGCTACGCCCAGCTGGTCGAAACGATGAACGCACTGCTGGCGCGCGACAACATCCTGCCCAGCCTGTCGTACGTGCCGCTGCGCGTGCGCCCCAGCCCGCAGGCCGCCGCGCGCGACGAGCGCGGCCGCAAGCCGACCCCGCCCGAGGAAACCGGCGAGGCCAAGGAGGAGGGCCAGGCGCGCGCGGCGCGCGGCGAGGCGCGCCCCCACACGGCCTGGTTCGGCGAGGCCGATGCCAGCAAGGGCAGTGACGACGAGAACATCGCGTTCTCGCTGCTGCAGGACCTGCTGGGCAGCCGCCGCGACCTGCTGGGCAAGCTGCGCGCGGAGCCGCAGGGCGAGGTCCGCGCGGCGCTCCCGACCGCCGATGTGGTCGCCGCGCTGGAGTCGCAGCAGATCGCCGCGCCAGCGCGCAAGCCGGGCGGCCAGCGCACCACCCTGAGCGACATCAAGCAGACCCTGCTCGCGCAGAGCCGCCAGCAGCATGGGCACGCCACCACGCTGTCGCGCGAGGACAACGACACCTTCGAACTGCTGGGCATGCTGTACGCCGAGATCGGGCGTGAGTTGCGCTCGGGCGCCGCCAGCAACGAGATGCTGGAGCGGCTGCAGGTGCCGCTGGTGCGGGTGGCCCTGCAGGACCGCGCATTCTTCGTGCGCAGCCAGCATCCGGCGCGCCAGCTGCTCAACTCGGTGGCCGAGGCCGGGGCCACGTGGCTGGCCGAGGACGAGGCCGACCCGCAGCTGGAGGCCCACCTGGGCCTGGCGGTGGACCACGTGGTGGAGAACTACCACGGCGACCCGACTGTGTTCCAGGCCGCCAACGAGACGCTGCAGGGGCACCTGCAGACGATGGCGCGCAAGGCCGAGGTCACCGAGCGCCGGCACGTGGAAGCCGCGCGCGGCAAGGAGAAGCTGGCGGTCGCCAAGCGCCGCGCCACCGAGGTCATCGAAGCGGCGATGCGGGAACAGCGCCTGCCGCGCTTCGTCCGCACGCTGCTGGCCCAGGCCTGGAGCGACGTGCTGACCCTCACCCTGCTGCGCCACGGCGAAGAGTCCGAGGAGTGGCGCAGCCACCAGGACGCCACCGCGCAGATCGTGGCGGCCAGCGCCGGGACCGCATCGGCGCCGGCCGGCCTGGACCAGCGCATCGAGCACGCGCTCGCGCTGGTGGGCTACCACGGCGACGAGGCCAACGCGATCGCACGCCGGCTGACGGTCGGCCGCGACGACCAGGAAGACGATCCCGCCTCGCGCACCGAGCTGGCGATGAAGCTCAAGGCGCGCACGCGGCTGGGCGAAGACGCCGACGTCGGCAAGTCCAAGGTGCCGCCGCGCACCAAGGACGAGCAGGCGCGCTACGAGTACCTGCGCACCCTGCCGTTCGGCACGTGGCTGGAGATCGTCAAGAACCAGCAGGGCGACGTGGTGCGCCGGCGGCTGGCCTGGTTCAGCCCGATCACCGGCCATGCCCTGCTGGTCAACCAGCGCGGCCAGCGGGTCGGCGAGGAGTCGCTGGACCATCTGGCGCGGCTCATGACCAAGCAGCAGGTCCGCGTGGTCACCGCCGAACGCGGCCGGCTGGTGGACCGTGCCTGGCAGGCCGCCCTCAGCGCGCTGCGCAGCTTCGCCGGCATCGGCGGTGAGCGCGCACCCAGGGAAGCGACGCCATGAACGACGAATTCCGCCGCGTCCGCCGCCGCAAGGTGCCCGACACCGTGCAGGTGGTCGACACCATGACCGAGCGCGTGGTCGGCCGCCTCAGCAACCTGTCCGAGAGCGGGATGCTGCTGATGGCCAGCGTGCCGCTGGTGGACGATGCGCTCTACCAGTTCCGCTTCAACCTGAGCCGCGGCAACGAGCCGGGCGCAACCATCGAGGTCGGCGCCCACCTGCTGTGGCAGGACGCGGCCAGCGCCCCCGGCCAGACGTGGAGCGGTTTCCGTTTCATCACGCTGCTGGAAAGCCAGATGCAGCACCTGCGCGACTGGCTGGACATGCCCGGCGGCAGCTACGAGTAGCCGCGCCTCCGGCGCGCCGTCGTCCTGCCCGGACGCCGCGCCCGCCGTCAGTCCCCGACCAGCCCGCGGTGGAACACCACCGGTTCGGGCTTGTGCAGCACATACCCCTGCGCGTAGTCCACACCTAGGTCGTACAGCGCCTGGGCGATGTCCTCGCTGGAGACCCACTCGGCGATCACCTTCAGCCCACGGCGGTGGCCGATGTCGGTGACCGCGCCGACGATGGCGTGGCTCATCGGGTCCACCAGCAGGTCGCGGATGAAGCTGCCGTCGATCTTGATGATGTCGACCGGCAGGTTCTTGAGGTAGCCGAACGACGACATGCCCGCGCCGAAGTCGTCCAGCGCGATCAGGCAACCCACGCCCCGCAGGCGCTCGATGAACCGGGTGACCTGCGACAGGTTGCGCACGGCCACCGTTTCGGTGACCTCGAAGCACACCCGGCTCGGGTCGATGCGGTAACGCTCCAGCAGGTCCAGCACCAGCGTGGCCAGGCCGTCATCCTCGATGCTGGCGCCGGACAGGTTGATCGTCGCCAGTTGCAGGTCCGGGCCGCTGGGGTGCAGGCGGTCGAAGTTGGCCAGCGCCGTTTCCACCACCCAGCGGTCGATCATCGGCATCAGGCCGTAGCGCTCGGCCGCGGGAATGAAGGCCCCGGGCGGCACCATCCGCCCCTGCTCGTCCCGGAAACGCAGCAGCAGCTCGATGTGCGGCTTGCCATCGGACTTGGCCGCCAGCGGCCAGACCTCCTGGTACTTGAGCAGCAACCGCCCCTCGTCCACGGCCCAGCGCAGCCGGTTGGCCCACTCCATCTCGGTCTGGCGACGCGTGGTGTCGTCGTCCTGGGCCGAGTAGAAGTGCACGCGGTTGCGGCCGCCCTCCTTGGCCATGTAGCAGGCCGTGTCGGCCTGCGCCAGGAGGTCCTTCAGGTTGGCGTTGGGGTGGTCGATCATCACCGCGCCGATGCTCGCGCTGATGGTGTAGGTGCGCTGCTCCCAGACGAACACGTAGCCGTCGATGCGCTCGCGCAGGCGCTCGGCGACGTGGCGCGCGCCGGCCTGGTCGTGCACGTTGGTGGCGAGCACGCCGAACTCGTCCCCCCCGAGCCGTGCCAGCACGTCGCCGCCGCGCAGCTGCTCGCGCATGGTGATGGCCAGCTGGATCAGCAACTGGTCGCCGGCGATGTGGCCGGACGTGTCGTTGATCAGCTTGAACTGGTCCAGGTCGATGTAGAGCAGCGCGGCGGGCGCGCCGCCCGCCGCGGCGGCGGCCAGGGCGCGCTCGACCCGGCGCTCGAACTCGCGCCGGTTGAACAGCTCGGTCAGCGCGTCGTGCGTGGCCTGGTAGCTGAGCAGTTCGGTCAGCTGGCGCTGCTCGGAAATGTCGCTGGCCACCATCAGCAGCTTGGACTCGCCGCCCACGTCCACGCGGGCGATCGACAGCGACGCCCAGAAGCGGTCGCCGTTGGCGCTGCGCAGCACCGCTTCCAGGTTGGAGCAGTTCAACTGGTCGCAGTCCAGGATCCGGGCCTGCAGCTCGGTGGCCTCGAAAAGGGAGGGCAGATCGAGCTCCGTGACGTCCTCGCCCAGGCGCGTGCGCGAGGCCTGGTTCGCATAGGTGATGCGTCCGGTGTCCTGCCTCGCCAGCAGCACCAGCGCCGGCAACAGCTCGTTGAGCGCGCGGAAGCGCTCCTCGCTTTCGCGGAAGCGTCGACTCATGCGGTTGCCCAGCTCCACCGCGCGGCGCCGCGTGTTGACCACCGACCACACCAGCAGTGCCAGCAGCCCACTGGCCAGCAGCCCCGGCAGCAGGGTGGACCGCTGCCATGCGGATGCCGGGATGGCGTGGTCCAGCGGGTGCATCGAGAGGCGCCAGATGCGCCCGCCGTAGTGCAGTTCTTTCTCGTGCCGTTGTGCTTCAGGCACGTGCGCGTGGACGTCGGGGCGCGAGTCGAACAGGGGGCGCGGCGTGCCGTCGGTGACGTCCTCGATGCGGACGTGCAGTTGGGACGCCGCGTCCTCGGGCAGCGCCGTTTCGATCAGCCGCTGGGCCTGGAAGGAAATCGCCAGCGATCCGCGCATGCGTTCGCGGCGTTCGTCCACGGTGGCGGGCGGCTGGCCCGCTGAGTAGATCGGCAGCCGGAGCGTGACGCCATCGACCGGCGCGTCGGAGCCCACCACCTGCGCCAGCCGGAACGGTGCCGACAGCGCGGGCTCGTCGGTGTCGCGCGACACGAGCACGGCAGCCAGATTGACCGGCTGGGTGTTCACGTCCAACCCGAACAGTGCCTCGTTGCCCTCACGCGGCAGCACGAAGGGCGCGTCGTAGACGAAATGGTCGCCATCGGCGCGGGGCACGCGGCGTGCCACCACCAGGGCCTGCATGCCGGGCACCAGTTCGCGGGGTTGCAGGTTGGCGTACAGCGCCCCGAATTCGTCGGGGCTCACCCGGCTGGAGGTGAGGAACACGGTCTGTACCGAACGCGCCAGCATCTCGGCGGCCTGCAACCGGTCCCGTACGGCGGCGTGGGTCCGGTCGGCCTGGTGGGCAAAAGCCAGTCGCTGCTCGACGGCCTCCTGCCCGCGCTGCACCGACACGGCCCACAGTGTGAGCGCCACGCCCAGCGCCAGCGCCAGCAGGCTCCAGACCCACGCGGGCACGCCCAGCGGGGCGATCCGTACGGCGTCCGCTTCCTGCGGCGCGGATGGGAATCCGTCAGAATCCTTCGACGTATTCAAGAACAGGCGCCCCCATGACCGCCCAGGATTTACCGATGTTATACCGGCAACACCTGCAGGAGACTCAACGGCGCGCGACCGCCGCACTTGAGCGCGGCGGCTTCGACCACCTCGTGGTTCCGGCCGGCACCGCCCACTACCAGCTGTTCGACGACCGCGACTACCCCTACGCGGTCAACCCCCAGTTCAAGGCCTGGCTGCCGCTGACCCGCACCCCGGGCAGCTGGATCGTCCACACCCCGGGCGAACGGCCCCGTCTGATCTACCTGCAGCCCTTCGACTACTGGCACGCCGTACCCGAGGCCCCGCGCGGCTACTGGGTCGACGAGTTCGACATCACCATCATCCGCACGCCCGACGAGGCGCTGCAGCACCTGCCGGACCCTGCGGCGCGTTGCGCGATCCTGGGCGAGCCCCAGTCGACCCTGGGCGACTACGTGCCCAACAACCCGGTGCCCGTCCTGGCATACCTGGACTACCACCGCGCGCGCAAGACGCCCTACGAGATCGAGATGATGCGGCTGGCGTCGGCCCACGGCGTGCGTGCGCACCGCGCCGCCGAACGCGCCTTCCGCGCCGGGGCCAGCGAATTCGGCATCCACCTGGCCTACTGCCAGGCCGCCCGGCAGGATGCCAACGACCTGCCCTACGGCAACATCGTCGGCCTCAACGAGCACGGCGCGGTGCTGCACTACACCGAGCGCGACCGGCTGCCGCCGCGCGAGTCGCGCAGCTTCCTGATCGACGCCGGCGCCAGCCACGCCGGGTATGCCTGCGACATCACCCGCAGCTACGCGGCCGACACCTCCGGCGCGTTCCAGCCACTGATCGACGCGGTGGACGCGGCCGAGCAGCGCCTGTGCGACCAGGTTCGGCCGGGCGTGGACTACCGGCAGATCCACCTGGACGCGCACCTGGAGATCGCCCGCATCCTGCGCGAGACGGGCATCGTCGACATGGCACCGGAGTCGATGGTGGAAACCGGCGTCAGCGCAAAGTTCTTCCCGCACGGCATCGGCCACTACATCGGCCTGCAGGTGCACGACGTCGGTGGGTTCGCGCAGTCCGACAGCGGCGGCACGATTGACAGGCCCGACGGCCATCCGTTCCTGCGGCTGACGCGCACCCTGGAGCCCGGCGCGGTGGTCACGATCGAGCCGGGCCTGTACTTCGCCGACCTGCTGATGCAGGAACTGCGCGACGGCGACCATGCCGGCAGTGTCGACTGGGACAAGGTCGAGGCCTTCCGCCCGTTCGGTGGCGTGCGCATCGAGGACGACGTCGTATGCACCGACGATGCGCCCATCAACCTCACGCGCGAGGCCTTCGCGGCGCTGGGCTGACCCGCCGCGGCTGGATGCGAGAAAGGCGCGGATCATCCGCGCCTTTTTTTTCTTTTCGCTCTGCCGGGTCGGCGCCGCGGGGTGCGCGGCGGCGGCCTCTGTCAGGACCGCGCCCGGACCTGCTCAGGCGCGCGCGCCGTCGGCCATGAACGCTTCGATCTCGTCGGCGCTGCGCGCCAGCGCATCGGTCAGCACCCGGTGGCCGCCGTCGGTCACCAGCACGTCGTCTTCGATACGGATGCCGATGCCGCGCCACTTGGCGGCCACGCTGGTGTCGTCGGGCGAGATAT
>CAMPJI010000081.1 GCA_946886865.1 uncultured Lysobacterales bacterium
AGCTGGTTCAACGAAGCCGACTGGGGCATGTGGACGTTCTTCGTCGGCGCCGCCGCCATGATCGCGGTGCTGTTCGGCTGGTTCGGCGACGTCATCCGCGAATCGATCGCCGGCCACTACAACCGCCAGGTGGACACCTCGTTCCGCATGGGCATGGTGTGGTTCATCTTCTCGGAGGTGATGTTCTTCGCCGCGTTCTTCGGCGCGCTGTTCTATGCCCGCCAGTTCGCGCTGCCGTGGCTGGGCGGTGAAGGCGACGGCGTCATGACCAACAGCCTGCTCTGGGACACCTTCAGCACGGCCTGGCCGAGCAACGGTCCGGGCGCGGTCGGCGGCAGCTTCCAGACCATTCCGGCGTGGGGCCTGCCGCTGCTCAACACGCTGATCCTGCTGACCTCGGGCGTGACCATCACCATTGCCCACCACGCGCTCAAGGCCGGCCATCGCAAGCCGCTGCTGGTGTGGCTGGGCGCGACCGTCGTGCTGGGCTGCATCTTCCTGTTCTTCCAGGCCGAGGAGTACATCCACGCCTACCGCGACCTCAACCTGACGCTGGGGTCGGGGATCTACGGCTCGACCTTCTTCATGCTGACCGGCTTCCACGGCGCGCACGTCACGCTGGGCACCATCATGCTGGCGGTGATCTGGTTCCGCTGCCTCAAGGGCCACTTCGATCGCGACAACCACTTCGGCTTCGAGGCCGTGGCCTGGTACTGGCACTTCGTGGACGTGGTGTGGTTGGGTCTCTTCATGTTCGTCTACGTGATCTGAGGCCGTAGCGAACCTTGCGCGGGGGCCGGCAATGCCGGCCTTTCGCGTCTGAGCGCCCGGGCGTTTCCGGGCGTTTCCGGGCGCGATTGCGGGGTCAGGCCCCCACGCCGTGCGGCGTGATCCACCCCATCCAGATCGCCAGCATGACGATCAGGATCAATCCGACCGACAACGCGATGCGGCGGGTCAGGGCATTGACGGTGCGCTTGCTCTGGCTCTTGTCGACCAGCATGTAGTACAGGCCCGCGCCGAGGTTCCAGAGAATCAGGATCAGGAAGGCGATGATCAGCAGCGTTTTCAGCGAGTCATTCATGTCGGTGCCTGCGATGCGCCGGCGTGGCGCGCCGCGTGGATTATCGCAGCCGCGGTGGCCGGGCGCGTGAGCCGCCGGCGCAACCTTGTGTTCGGCTGGACGCTGGCGGTGCTGGCGATCGGCCTGTTCGCCAGCCTCGGCATGTGGCAGTCGCGCCGCGCCGTGGAGAAGCAGGCGATGCTCGATGCCGCCGACCGCGTGCTGCTCGAACGCAGCCCGATGCCGCTGGCGGCGGCCGCCGACCCGGCGCGCGCCCGCGACTACGACTGGAGCGCGGGGACCGGCCGCTTCGATGCGCGCGGCGCGCTGCTGCTGGACAACCAGCAACGCGAGGGCCGCGTCGGCGTGCGGGCCTACCGGATCTTCGTGCCCGAGGCAGGTGCGCCGCTGCTCGTCGACCTGGGTTGGCTGCCGCTGCCGGGTGACCGTGCGTTGCCCCGCGTGGCGCAGCCGGCGGGCAAGCACGAACTGCGCGGCCTGCTGGTGCCGCCGCCCTCCACCGGCATTGCCGTGGGCCCCGCGCTCAGCGCGGCCGGCGACGGCTGGCTGATGACGCGCGTGGACGTGCAGGCCATCGCCGCCGAAACCGGGCTGTCGGTTGCCCTGGCACCGCGCGTGCTGCGGCTGGATCCGGCGTTGCCGCTCGGTTTCGAGCGCGACCTGGCGCTGCTGCCCAACACCCTGCCGCCCGACAAGCACCGCGGGTATGCGGTGCAGTGGTTCGCACTGGCCCTGGCGGTGCTGGCCACCGCCCTGATCCTGACCTTCCGGAAATCCCGCCGATGACCGTCGACACCCGAACCCGCAACCGCAACCGCGGCCTGCTCATCGCGATCTTCGCGATGTTCTTCGGCAGCATGCTCGTGGCCGGCCTGTTGCGCTTCTCCGGCTGGCGCCCGGCCGGCACGCAGAACAACGGCGAGCTGCTGCAGCCGCCCGGCGACCTGCGCGAGGTGACGCCGCGCCTGGCCGATGGCGGCAGGTACGAATGGAACCCGATCGAACGCCGCTGGCGGATCGCCGTTGCCCCGCCGGCCGACTGCGGCGCGCCCTGCGAGGCGCTCGTCGGCCAGATCGACACCGTCTGGCAGCTGTTCGGCAAGGATGCGGACGAGGTCGACGTGCTGTGGATCGGCACACCGCCCGCCGCGCTTCCGGCCGGCGGGGCGTGGCGCGTGGTCGAGCCCGACCCGGCGGTGCGCGCGGGCCTGCCGCGCGTGGACGACCCGGCCGGCGTGCCGGTGTACGTGATCGACCCGAACGGCTTCGTGGTTCTGCGCTACGCTCCCGGCTTCGATCCGGGCGGGCTGCGCAAGGACGTCTCCAAGCTGCTCAAGCTGCGCTGATCCGGCGCGCATCCATGCCTACCCAATGAATACCGCGTTCAAGTCCGCCAGCTGGTACCGCCACTTCCACCGCATCGCCTGGCTCGCGGTCGCACTGGCGACCGTCGTGATCCTGTTCGGTGCGTTCGTGCGCCTGTCCGACGCCGGGCTGAGCTGCCCCGACTGGCCGACCTGTTACGGCCGGGCCGCGTGGCCGACGTCGGTGGAAGGCGTGCGCCACGACACGGCGCTGGAGATCCGGCCGCTGGAGGTGCACAAGGCGTGGCGCGAGCAGTTCCACCGCCACATCGCCGCCACCCTGGGCGTGCTGGTGCTGGGCCTGGCGCTGCTGGCCGCGCGCAAGCGCCGATGGGGCATCGCGCGCGTGCTGGTCGCCGCCGGGCTGGTGGCGGCAGCGATCCCGCTCTACATGAAGGGGCAGCATGTGGCGGCGGCGGTGCTCGCCATCGCCGGCGAGGCGATCCTGCTGGTGTCGGCATTGCGCTGGAGCAACCTCGACCTGGCACGCGTGGGTGCGATCACATTGGCCGTCATCGTCTTCCAGGCCCTGCTGGGCATGTGGACCGTGACCTGGCTGCTCAAGCCGGTGGTGGTGATGGGCCACCTGCTGGGCGGGCTGCTGACGTTCTCGCTGCTGACGTGGATGGCGTGGCGCGCGACCGACGTGCCGATCCGCCTGGCCGAGGCGCGCTCCCTGCGGCGCTGGGTCGGCATCGGCATCGCGGTGCTCGCATTCCAGATCGCGCTGGGTGGCTGGACCAGCGCCAACTATGCGGCGCTGGCGTGCGGCGCCGGTGGCTGGGTCGCGGAGACCACGCACTGGCTGGACTTCCCCAGGTGCGTCGGCCAGTGGTGGCCGCCCCATGACTTCGGCGAGGCGTTCGTGCTGTGGCGCGGCATCGGCGCCGACTACGAGGGCGGGGTGCTCAGTGGCGAGGCGCGCATCGCGATCCAGCTGGCGCACCGGATGATGGCCGTCGTGGCGGCCCTTTACCTGCTGGCGCTGGCCGCGCGCCTGATGCGCATCCCCGGCGTACGCGGCTGGGCCACGCTGCTGGGCGCGGCGACGCTGGTGCAGGTGGGCCTGGGCATCGCCAACGTCAAGTTCTCGTTGCCGCTGGGCGTGGCCGTGGCGCATGTCGGCGGCGCGGTCGTGCTGCTGTTCGTGCTGGTCACCCTGCTGGCGCGCCTGCGCAGCCCGGAGCACTGATGTCGAGCGCGCGCGCCACGTTGCGGCAGTACTTCGACCTGACCAAGCCCCGGGTCGTGGCGCTGATCGTGTTCACCGCGATCGTCGGCATGTTCCTGGCGGTGCCGGGCCTGCCGCCGTTGCGCGAGTCGGTGCTCGGGTTCCTGGGCATCTGGCTGGCGGCCTCGGCGGCCGCGGCCATCAACCAGCTGCTGGACTCGCGCATCGACGCCAAGATGGCGCGCACCTCGTGGAGGCCGATCGTGGTCGGGCAGATCACGCCGGCGCGTGCGCTGGCGTTCGCGCTGGTGCTGGCGGCGGTGTCGATGGCGGTCCTGGTGCTGTGGGTCAACGCGCTGACCGCGCTGCTGACCTTCGCCTCGCTGATCGGCTACGCGGTGATCTACACGGTCTTCCTCAAGCGCGCGACGCCGCAGAACATCGTCATCGGCGGCATCGCCGGCGCCGCGCCGCCGCTGCTGGGCTGGGCGGCGATCACCGGCATGCAGGGCGCCTGGGACTGGGCGCATGCGCTGCTGCTGGTGCTGATCATCTTCGTGTGGACGCCGCCGCACTTCTGGGCGCTGGCGATCTTCCGCCGCGACGACTACGCCCGCGCGCTGGTGCCGATGCTGCCGGTGACGCACGGCGTGGCGTACACGCGCTGGCAGATCCTGCTCTACACGGTGCTGCTGGTCGTGGTGACCGTGCTGCCATGGGCGTCGGGCATGAGCGGCCTGTTCTATCTGGGCGGCGCGCTGGTGCTGGGCACGGTGTTCCTGTGGCACGCCTGGCGCCTGATGGACCCGCCCGACGAGCTGTACGCGATGAAGGTCTTCAACTACTCCATCGTCTACCTGATGGCGCTGTTCGCCTTCCTGCTGGTCGACCACTGGCTGCTGCCGTGGCTGCAGCCGGTGCCGGCGTTCGAGTTGCGGCCGGTGGCCTGACACGACGTCCTGGACGAGACAGGGCCCGCTTCCGCGGGCCCTTTTTTCCATTTCGTCATGGATGCCGGCGTCTCACTCGCCCAGCAGGTGCGCCTGCCAGAACAGCATCGTCGCGGCGGTGAAATGGTCGCTGTTGCTCTTCTTGCGGAAGCCGTGGCCTTCGTCGTTGAACAGCAGGTACCAGACCGGCTGGCCGTTGCTGCGGGTGGCGGCGACGATCTGCTCGGCCTCCGTATACGGCACGCGCGGGTCGTTCTTGCCCTGCGCGACGAACAGCGGCGCGGTGATGCGGTCGGCGTTGTTGAGCGGGGAGATGCGCTCGAAGAGTCGGGCGATCTCCGGCGTGCGCTCGTCGCCGTATTCGGCGCGGCGCAGGTCGCGGCGGTAGTCCTCGGTGTTTTGCAGGAACGTGCCGAAGTGCGAGATGCCGACGATGTCGACGCCGGCGCGGATGCGCTCGGGGTAGGTCGCCATCGACGCCAGCACCATGTAGCCGCCGTAGCTGCCGCCGTAGACACCGACGCGATCGGCATCCAGTTCCGGCTGGGTGGCGATCCAGTCCAGCAGCGCGCCGATGTCGCGCACCGAGTCCTCGCGTTTCTCGGCGTTGTCCAGCGACAGGTAGGTCTTGCCGTAGCCGGCCGAGCCGCGCACGTTCGGCACCAGCATTGCCACGCCCAGCTCGTTGGCCAGGAACTGCGCGGTCGGGTTGAACGTCGGCAGCGCCTGCGCCTCCGGGCCGCCGTGGATGTTGATCACCACCGGCAGTTTCGTGCCGGCCGGGACGTCCGACGGGCGGTAGTAGAACGCCGGGATCGTGCGTGTCGCGCCACCGGCCTGGTCGAACGAGGGGTAGCGCACCAGCGTGGGCGCGACGAACGATGACGGATCCAGCCCGCCGACCTCGCTGCGCGTCCAGCGCTCCAGCCCGCGGGAGGCCAGGTCGATGACGTAGACGTCGCTGGGCGAAGTCGCGGTGTTGAGCGTCAGTGCCAGCCGGCGGCCGTCGGGCGAGAAGCCCAGCCCGCCCATCACGCCGACCGGCAGCTCCGGCAGCGCGACCGGTTCGTGCCCGGGCAGCCGGCGCACGTGCAGGCGCGCGATGCCGTCCTCGTTGGTGACGAACGCGAGGTGGCGGCCGTCATCGCTGATCTCGAAGCCTTCCACGTCCCACGGGATGTCGCCGCTGAGCACGGTGAGCGCGCCGGTGTCGGGGTCGTGGTGGCGCAGCGTCATGAACTCCCCGGGGCGGCCGTCCACCGGCTCGTCGGACACGTAGTACACGCTGCGGCCGTCGGGCGCGTAGCGGAAGTCGCCGAACGCCGCCTTGCCGCCCTCGACCGGGAACAGTTCCAGTTCGCCGGTCGAAAGGTCCACCTCGCCCGGGTGCGATTCGCTGGCCGAGACGTAGCGGCTGACCAGCATGCGCGAGCCGTCGGGCGCGAAGTCGCGCGCGCTCCACGTGCCGCCCTCGGTGACCAGCGGTCGCGCGTCGCCTGCCGGGAAGTCCATCACCCAGACGTCGGTGTCGGTGCCGTTCCGCGCGGTACTGGAATACGCGAAACGCTCGCCGTCGTGGGAGAACAGCGCGCCCTGGTTGCGAGACGTGCCGTCCGTCAGCAGCCGCACCTCGCGCGTGTCCAGGTCGAACCAGTGCAACTGCCAGAACTCGTTGCCGCCCACGTCCTTGCCGAACACGAAGCCGTCCCCGTCGGCGGCGGCCGGCGCGGCATCGATGCCGGCGACGGGCTCGGGGTAGAAGGTGAGCTGCTCGCGCATGCCCATCGGCTCGCACACGCGGTGCGCCTGGCTGGTTTCGGCAAAGCGCGTGCTGACCAGGAGGCAGCCGTCGTCGGTCCAGCCGGCAAAGCCGGCGCCACGGGTGTTCTGGTAGCGGTTGAGGCGCTCCACCAGTGCATCCGGGATGGCCGGGATGTTCTCACTGACGCGGTTGCCGGTTTCAACGCGCGCCACCGGCGCGGGCGACTGGGCGAACGCCGGCCACGCGCACGCGGCGGCCAGGGCGGTGACGGTGAAAGCGTGGCGCAGCGGCATGAGGCGACTCCCCGGGTCTGGTCGAACCCGGAGCTTAGCCGAGCGGCGCGGGCGGCTTCACGTGCCGGCGTCAGGCGCCGCGCGTCGCCGCCTGCAACTGCAGCAGCTCGGTCTTTTCCTCGGCCGTCAGCGCGGCGAAGCCGCCATCGCGCACGCGCTCCTGCAGCACCTCGATGCGCTGGCGCAAGCGCATGCGCTCCAGCTGGTCGACCGCGTCCATGAACGTGGTGCGCCACATCTCGACATCGCCCGGCACCACTTCGGCGGCCAGCTTCTGCAGCGCGGCGTGCTCCTCGCGGCCTTCGAAGTGCTCGATCAGCGCGCCGGTGGTGATGTCGGGGCGCGCATCGACCAGTTGCAGCAGGTCGATCAGCAGCGGCACGCCCGGCTGCTGCAGGCCGGCGAAGCGGAAGGGCGGCAGCAGCTCCAGCGCCAGTGGCGGGTGCTGCAGCAGCAGGGTGATGGCGCTGCGCACCAGGCTGCGCTTGGGCGCGGGCGTGCCGCTGGGGCGTCGCGCGCGCTGGGCGGGCACGTGGGTGTCGGCGCCGGCGCTGCGCGCGCCCACGCCGGTGAGCTCGGTCAGGCGCTGGCGCATCAGGTCGCCGAACGCGCCGTCCGGGATCTGCGCCAGCAGCGGCTTGGCGCGCTCGGCCAGCCGGCCCTTGCCCTCCAGCGTGGCCAGGTTGACGTCCGCGCCCAGCGTGTCGAACAGGAACTGCGACAGCGGCGTGGCCGCCTGCAAGCGCGTATTGAAGCCGTCCGCGCCTTCGCTGCGCACGATGGTGTCCGGGTCCTCGCCTTCGGGCAGGAACAGGAAGAACGCCTGGCGGCCGTCCTTCATGCGCGGCAGCACCGACTCCACCGCCTTCCACGCCGCGCCGCGGCCCGCGCGGTCGCCGTCGAAGCAGAAGTAGACATCCGGTGCGTTGCGGAACAGCAGCTCGGCATGGTCGGGCGTGGTCGCCGTGCCCAGCGTCGCCACCGCGGTGTCGACGCCGTGCTGGAACAGCGCGACCACGTCCATGTAGCCCTCCACCACCACCAGCCGTTCGATTTTGTTGTGCGCCTGGCGCACCTGCCACAGGCCGTAGAGTTCGCGGCCCTTGTGGAACAGCGGCGTCTCGGGCGAGTTGAGGTACTTGGGGCCGTCTTCCTTGCCCAGGACGCGACCGCCGAACGCGATCGTGCGGCCGCGCCGGTCATGGATCGGAAACATCACCCGGTCGCGGAACTTGTCGTAGACGCGGCCGCTGTCGTTCTTCGAGAAGAGCCCGGCGCGTTCGAGCAGCTGCATGCGGCGCGGGTCGGTGCCCAGCGCGTCGCGAAGCGCATTGAAGCCGTCGGGCGCGTAGCCGATGGCGAACTGCGCGCGGATCGCCTCGCTCACGCCGCGGCCGTCCAGGTACGCGCGGGCCTTGTCGCTGGACGCGAGTTGTTTCTGGAAGAACTTCGAGGCCGCCTCGACCGCGTCGTACAGCCCCTGGCTGTCGGGGTTGGCGTTGCGCTGCCGGGTGTCGCGCGGGACTTCCATGCCGGCGTGGCGCGCGAGTTCCTCGACCGCGTCGAGGAATTCGAGGCGGTCGTAGTTCATCAGGAAGCTGATGGCGGTGCCGTGCGCCCCGCAGCCGAAGCAGTGGTAGAACTGCTTGGTCGGCGACACCGTGAAACTCGGTGATCGCTCGTCGTGGAACGGGCAGCGCGCCGAGTACTCCTTGCCCTGGCGTTTCAGCGGCACGCGCGCGCCGACCAGCTCGACGATGTCGGTCCGGGCGAGGAGGTCGTCGATGAACGCGTCGGGGATGCGGGCCATGCACGCGGCCGCCGCAGGGGCGCCGGTCCGGATTCGGGCGGCTAGGATGCCACGCCGGCGGCGGGTTCCGGGTGGCCCGCGCATTGCTGCCGCGCCTCTTCGACGCGTTGCCGGACGCGGGCGTGCTCGTCGAGCATCGCCGTGATCAGCGCGCCCACCAGGAAGACCACCGCGCAGTAGTACAGCCAGACCAGCATGACGACCAGGCCGCCCGCCGGACCGTACGCGCTGCCGAGGCTGGCCTGCCCGAGGTAGAGGCCGATCGCACCGCGGCCGACCATGAACATCGCCGCCGTCAGGCCGCCGCCCACCAGCGCGCGTCGCCCGCCAACCGCGCGATCGGGCAGCCAGTGGTACATCGCCGCGAACGCCAGCGAGTACAGCAGGAACGAAAACAGCGCCACGAACACCGGCAGCAGCGATGGCAGGTAGGCCACCAGCAACTGCAGGCCCGCCTGGACGGCCATCGACACCACCAGCAGGAACCCGAGCGCGACGGCCATGCCGAATGACAGCAGCCGCTTGCGCAGCCACGCCAGCAGCCCGCCCAGCCGCTTGGCGTCGCTGCGGAACACCCGGTTGAGTGCGCCCTGAAGCTGTCCGAAGACGATCGACGCGCCCACCAGCAGCGCCGCCGTGCCCAGCAGCGCCGCCAGCGAGCCGGTGCGCGGCTCGCGCTCGGCGTTGGCGACGATGAGCCGCGCCGTGGCCTCGACCTCCGCGCCCACCAGCAGCCCCACCTGACGGAAGAACTCGTCCTGCGCGGCCGGGTACAGCGACGTGGTCAACCACAGCAGCATGGTCACCAGTGGTGCCAGCGACAGCAGCGTGTAGAACGCCAGCGCGGCGGCCAGTGCGGGAATGTCGTCGTCGATGAACCGGCGCACGAAGCGTGCGGCGCGGGTGGCCTGCAGGCGCGCCTGCAGCGACTGCAGGCGGTCGAGCGAGCGCTCCGGCGTGCCGGGGCGCGCCGGGGCCCCGCGATCGACAGCGGTGGGGGCGGCTGGGGGCGGGGCAGTGTGGGACGGCATGGATTCGATCGGCTGGTCGGACAGCGGCACCGTGCGTGCCGGTCGGCAGTGTGCCCGGGGCCGGGTTAGCGCGGTGTCGCAGGCCCGGACGCGACGAAGCCGGGTCATGCCCGGCTTCGTCGATGCAACGTGCGCGGCAGGCGCCGCGACGGATCAGCCGGCGAGCCGCTGCTTCAGCAGCGCGGACACCTGGCCCATATTGGCCTGGCCGGCCAGGCGCGGCTTCAGCACGCCCATCACCTTGCCCATGTCGGCCGGTCCGGCAGCGCCGGTCTCGGTCACGGCGGCGTCGATGGCGGCGCGGATCTCGGCCTCGCCCAGCTTGGCCGGCAGGTAGCGCTCGACCACCACGATCTCGGCCTTCTCGATGTCGGCCAGGTCGCCACGGCCCGCGGCCTCGTACTGCGACACCGAGTCGCGGCGCTGCTTGACCATCTTTTCCAGCACGGCCAGCACCTGCGCATCGTCCAGCTCGACCCGCTCGTCGACCTCCTTCTGCTTGATCGCGGCGTTGGCCAGGCGGATCACGCCGAGGGTGTGCTTGTCGCCGCTCTTCATGGCGGCCTTCATGTCATCGGTGAGCTGTTGCTTGAGGGACATGGCGGGGTCCTGGGGGG
>CAMPJI010000082.1 GCA_946886865.1 uncultured Lysobacterales bacterium
CCCTTAAGCCCGCCTAGCCCCGACCTCCACCATGCCCCCCCGCGCCCGCTCCGCCTGGCTTCGCACCCTCGGCACCCTCGCCGGGGTGCTTGCGTTGGCGACGGTGATGGGGGTGGCGGTCGGCCAACCGTGGCCGGTGGTGGCGATCACCGCGCTGGGCGTGGTGGCCTGGCATTACTGGCGGTTGCGGCGCGTGCTGCTGCGCCTGACGGCCCGCCAGCGGCTGGCACCGCCCCAGGGCGACGGCGTCTGGAACGAGCTGGACCGCCTGCTCCACCGCACCCAGGCCGAGATGCGAGGGCGCAAGCGCCGCCTGCTGGAGATGTTGCGGGCCTACCGCGCCGCCGCGGCCGCTCTGCCGGACGCGATCGTCGTCGTCGACCGCAATACCCAGCGCATCGTGTGGTTCAGCGAGGCCGCGGGACCGCTGCTCGGCCTGGGCTATCCCGACGACATCGGCGCGCCGATCGTCGCCCGTCTGCAGCCGCTGCCGCTGGCCGGCTGGATGGCGACCGGGCGCAATGCCGAGCCGCTCGAGGTCGCCTCCCCGCTCAACCCCGGCGCCACCCTCAGCCTGCGCCTGATCCCGTACTCGGAGTCGTTGTGGCTGCTGGTGGCGCGCGATGTCAGCCGCCTGCTGCAGCTCGAGCAGATGCGCCGCGATTTCGTGGCCAACGTCTCGCACGAATTACGCACGCCACTGACCGTGGTCCATGGCTACCTGGACATGCTGGACCCGGCCGAGCACCCGGACTGGGCGCCGATGGTGGCCGAGATGCAGCGCCAGTCACAGCGCATGACCCAACTGGTCGAAGACCTGCTGATGCTGTCGCGGCTGGAGTCGCAGGACAGCCTGCCGGCCGAGGAGCCCGTGTCGATCGCGCCGATGCTGGGGACGCTGCGCCGGGAGGCCATGGCGCTCAGCCAGGGGCGGCATGAAGTCACGGTCCAGGACGATGCGGGGGTCGACCTGTTCGGCTCCAACAAGGAGCTGCACAGCGCCTTCTCCAACCTGGTCAGCAATGCCGTGCGCTACACCCCGGCCGGCGGGACGATCACGGTGCGCTTCCGCCGCGAAGGCCCAGGCGTCGCGCTGGAAGTGGTCGACAGCGGGTACGGTATCCCCGCCGCGCACCTGCCGCGCCTCACCGAGCGCTTCTACCGCGTGTCCAACAGCCGATCGCGCGAGAGCGGCGGGACCGGCCTGGGCCTGGCCATCGTCAAACACGTGCTGAACCTGCACCAGGCGCACCTGGACGTGAGCAGCGAGGTCGGACATGGCAGTACCTTTGCCTGCGTGTTCGGCCCCGAGCGCGTGCGCCAGCGCGAACCCATCGAGGTCCCGAGTTGAACCGTCCCGTGCACCGCCCCCAGCCCACCCTCGCCGGCATCGAAGTGCCGTCCGAACACGACCCGCTGCGCGACAGCTCGCTGTACTTCAACCGCGAACTCTCTCAGCTGGACTTCAATTTCCGCGTGCTGGCCCAGGCGCAGGACCCGCAGGTGCCGCTGCTGGAGCGGCTGCGCTACCTGTGCATCAGCTGCACCAACCTGGACGAGTTCTTCGAGATCCGCGCCGGCACGCTGCGCCATGCGCAGGAGCTGGGCCTGACCGCGCATGCGGACGGGCTGGAGCCCACCGCGGTGCTCAACCGCATCCACGACCGCGCCGCCGACCTGGTCGCGGCGCAGTACGAGTGCTGGAACGACGTGCTGCGCCCGGCGCTGGGCGATGCCGGCGTGCGCGTGCTCGCGCGCGATGCGTGGACGCCGCGCCAGACGCGCTGGCTGCGTGCCTATTTCCGCGACGAGATCATGCCGGTGCTGTCGCCGCTCGGCCTGGATCCGGCGCACCCGTTCCCGAAGATCCTCAACAAGTCGCTCAACATCGTCGTGGTGCTCAAGGGCCGCGATGCCTTCGGGCGCGACGGCAACCTCGCCATCGTCCGCGCGCCGCGCTCGCTGCCGCGCATCATCCAGATCCCCGAGCGCATCTCCGGCGGCGCGCACGACTTCGTCTTCCTGTCTGCGGTGCTGTCGACGTTCGTCGACGAGCTGTTCCCGGGGATGGAGGTCAAGGGCGCGTACCAGTTCCGCGTGACCCGCAACTCCGAGCTGCTGGTCGACGAGGAGGAGGTCGACAACATCGCCCTGGCGCTGCGCGACGAGCTGGTCGGCCGCGGCTACCTGCGTGCGGTGCGGCTGGAGATCGCCGAGGCCTGCCCCAAGCCCATCGTGCGCACGCTGCTGGAGAACTTCGACCTCCCCGAGAACGCGGTGTACCGCATCAACGGGCCGGTCAACCTCAACCGGGTGATCCAGGTGTACGACCTGGTCGGCCGCGCGGACCTGAAGTTCCCGCCGTTCCAGCCGCGGCTGCCGGCGGGCATCGAGGGCATGTTCGAGCGCATCGCCCAGGGCGACGTGGTGCTGCACCACCCGTTCGACGCGTTCACGCCGGTGCTGGAGCTGCTGCGCCAGGCGGCCGAAGACCCGAACGTGCTGGCGATCAAGCAGACGCTGTACCGCTCGGGCAAGGACTCGCCGATCGTCGAGCAGCTGGTGCAGGCCGCGCGCAACGGCAAGGACGTGACCGTCGTGGTGGAGCTGCGCGCGCGCTTCGACGAGGAGGCCAACCTGGGCTTCGCCGACCGGCTTCAGGAAGCGGGCGTGCAGGTGGTCTATGGCGTGGTCGGTTACAAGACGCACGCCAAGATGCTCCTGATTGTGCGGCGCGAGGGCCGCAAGCTGCGCCGCTACGTGCACCTGGGCACCGGCAACTACCACTCCGGCACAGCACGCGCCTACACCGACTTGGGCCTGCTGACCGCGCGTCCGGACATCGGCAACGACGTGCACCAGATCTTCCAGCAGCTGTCGGGGCTGGCGCCGGCGATCCGCCTCAAGTGCATGCTGCAGTCCCCCTTCACCCTGCATGCCGGCGTGCTGATGCGGATCGACCGCGAGGCCCGCATCGCGCGCGAGGGGCGGCCGGCACGCATCGTCGCCAAGATGAACGCCCTCAACGAGCCGCAGGTGATCCGCGCGCTCTACCGCGCCTCGCAGGCGGGCGTGCGCATCGACCTGATCGTGCGCGGGGCCTGCACGCTGCGGCCCGGCCTGCCCGGTGTGTCCGAGAACATCCGGGTGCGCTCGATCGTCGGCCGCTTCCTTGAGCACAGCCGCGTGTACTGGTTCGGCAACGACGGCGCGCCCGAGCTGTTCGGGGCCAGCGCCGACTGGCTGGAGCGCAACCTGCTGCGGCGGGTGGAGACGTGCTTCCCGATGCTGGATCCGGAGGTGGCCGCACGCGTCACCGACGAGGCCATTGACAACTACCTGGCCGACAACCTCAATGCCTGGGAGCTGCAACCCGACGGCGAGTACCTGAAGCTGGTGCCCGCCGAAGGCACGCCGCCGCATTCGGCGCAGGCCGCGCTGTTGGCGCGGCTGTGCGGATGACGGATCATTCGCACCGATGAACGGACTGCTGCACACCGCCCGACTCCCGCTCCAGGACGGTGACCTGCTCGCAGCCGTCGACCTGGGCTCCAACAGTTTCCACATGGTGGTCTCGCGCTACCTGCTCGGGCAGCTGCGCACGGTCGACCGGATCCGGGAGACCGTGCGCCTGGCAGAGGGCCTGGACCGCAAGGGCGGCCTGTCGCCGGAGGCGCGCGACCGCGCCCTCGATTGCCTGGCGCGCTTCGGCCAACGCATCCGCGACATTCCACCGCAGCGCGTGCGCGCGATCGCCACCAACACCGTGCGCCGGCTGGCCGCGCCGCAGGCGTTCCTGATGCCGGCCGAAAGCGCGCTGGGCCATGCCATCGAAGTGGTGTCCGGCCGCGAGGAGGCGCGCCTGATCTACCTGGGCGTGGCGCACGCACAGCCGCCCAAGGACGGCCACCTGCGGCTGGTGATCGACATCGGCGGCGGCTCGACCGAGTGCATCATCGGCTCGGGCTTCGAGGCCATCGAACGCGAAAGCCTGCAGGTCGGTTGCGTCGCCAGCACGCGCCGGTTCTTCCCCGGCGGCAAGCTCACACGCAAGCGCTGGCGCGAGGCGCTGGCGGAAGTCTCGGCCGAGTTCCAGCAGTTCGCCGGCACCTACCGCAGCCTGGGCTGGCAGGAGGTGCTGGGCTCGTCGGGCACCAACAAGGCCATCGGCGAGATCTGCGCCGCCATGAAGCTGACCAAGGGCGCCGTCACGGCCGAGGCCCTGCCGCAGGTGCGCGACCGGCTGCTGGCCGCGGGCCACGTCGACGCCATCGACCTGCCCGGCCTGTCGGCCGACCGCCGCCCGGTCATCGCCGGCGGCGTGCTGGTGCTGGAGGCCGCGTTCGCGGCGCTGGGCATGGAGCGCATGCTGGTCAGCAAGGCGGCCATGCGCGAAGGCGTGCTGTACGACATGCTGGGTCGCGGCGGCAAGCACGACCCGCGCGAAGCGTCGGTGGCCGCGCTCATGCACCGCTACGCCATCGACCACGCACAGGCCTCCCGGGTCGAGCAGACCGCGCTGCGGCTGTTCGACCAGGTCGCGGAGGCCTGGTCGCTGGTCGACGACGACCGCGTGATGCTGCAGCGCGCCGCGCGCCTGCACGAGCTGGGCCTGGCGATCGCACACAGCCAGTACCACGTGCACGGCGCGTACATCCTGGAGCACTCCGACATTGCGGGTTTCTCGCGCCAGCAGCAGCAGTTCCTGGCGGCGCTGGTGCGCGTGCACCGCCGGCGCATCCCCAAGTCGGCGTTCGATGCGCTGCCCGACCGCCTGCTGGCAGCCGCGCGACGCAGCGCCGCCCTTTTGCGCCTGGCGGTGCTCCTGCATCGTGCACACGAAGCCGACCCGATCCCGCGGCTGGACCTGGTCGCCGACGGCAACACGCTGCGCATGACCCTCGGCAAGCGCTGGCTGGAAGCCCGCACGCTGCTGGCCGCCGACCTGCTGGGCGAGCCCGAGGACATGCAGAACCTCGGCATCACGCTGGTCATCGAGGCCGACTGAGCGCGCCGGGCAGGCGCTGCACCGTCATCGCAACGTCACCCGCCTGCCATCGCCGCTACACGTCGCGCCTGCACGCTGCCCCTGTACCGGGGAGCCGCGCATGCACTACGCGATCGTCACCGAAACGTATCCACCGCAGGTCAACGGCGTCGCCCTGACCGTGCGTGCGCTGGAGCGGGGGCTGCAGGCACGCGGGCACCGCGTCACGCTGGTACGGCCGCGCCAGCCCGGCGAGCATGGCGCCGATGCCGATGCCGGCGCTGATGCGCTTCGCGTGGCGGGCCTGCCGCTGCCGCTGTACTCGGGCCTGCGCTTCGGCCTGCCCGCCGGGGCACGGCTGCGGCGCCACTGGCGCGCCGACACGCCCGATGCCGTGTACGTGGCGACCGAAGGCCCGCTGGGCTGGTCCGCGGTACGCGCCGCCCGTGCCCTGGGCGTGCCGGTGGCGACCGGCCTGCACACGCGCTTCGACCGCTACATGCGCGAGTACGGGCTGGGCGCATTGGAACGCATCGCCTGGGCGTGGATGCGCCGGTTCCATAACCGGGGCGATGCGACGCTGGTGCCGACGCGAGAGCTCGCCGCGGAGCTTTCCGCCCACGGCTTCAGGCGCCCGCTGCGCCTGCCGCGCGCGGTCGACACCCACCGCTTTTCGCCCGACCGCCGCGACCCGGCGTTGCGATCGCAATGGGGGGTCGATGCCGCACAGCTGGCGGTGATCCACGTCGGCCGTATCGCGCCGGAGAAGAACCTGGGGCTGATCGTGCAAGCGTTCCGCGCCATCCAGCGCGTGCGGCCCGATGCCCGGCTGGTGTGGATCGGGGACGGGCCTTCGCGCGTGGCGCTGCAGCGCGAGCACCCGGACTTCGTCTTCCGCGGCATGCAGCACGGCGACGCGCTGGCGGCGCATGTCGCCAGCGGCGACCTGTTCCTGTTTCCCAGCCGCAGCGAAACCTTCGGCAACGTGACCGTGGAGGCCATGGCCAGCGGTGTGGCCACCGTGGCGTTCGACTGCGGCGCCGCGCGCGAGCACCTCCGGCACGGCCTGCACGGCGGCTGCGTGCCGCCGGGCGACGCCGCTGCCTTCATCGATGCCGCCGTGTGCCTGGCGGCCGACGACCGCCTGCGCGGCGCCTGCGGAGCCGCCGCCCGGCGCGCGGTGTCCAGCCTGCGCCCGGCGCAGGTCGCCGCCGACCTCGATGCCCTGCTGCAAGGCCTCACGCCCCGAGGAGGACGCGATGGATCGCCTGCCCCTGCATAAGCGCCTGTCCGCGGGCGACGCCGGCTGGTGCCTGCGGGCCAACCGCTGGGCCGGCCACTCCGGTTGCCGCGGCTACTTCGCCTGTGTGAGCAGGCTCGGCGACGGCGTGTTCTGGTACGCGCTGATGGCGGCGATGGTGCTGCTCGATGGCATGCACGGGTTGCAGGCGTCGTTGCACCTGGCGGCGACCGGCGTGATGGCGCTGTCGCTGTACAAGGTGCTGAAACGGTGGACCAAGCGGCCGCGTCCATGCGCTTCGGACGCGCGCATCCTGGCGCCCGTGGCGCCGCTGGACGAGTTCAGCTTCCCCTCCGGCCACACATTGCATGCGGTGGCCTTCAGCATCGTGGCGGTCGCGCACTACCCGGTGCTGGCGTGGCTGCTGGTGCCCTTCGCCGCCAGCGTCGCCGCCTCCCGCGTGGTGCTGGGGCTGCACTACCCCAGCGACGTGCTGGCCGCCACGGCCATCGGCACCGGACTGGCCTCGGCGTCGATCTGGGCGGTGGGCTAGCCGTCGGAGGCGGGCGGCGGCGCATCCAGCCGGGCCCGCCGCACCGCGGGCGCGAGTTGCCCCGGCCAGTCGCGGTCGTTGGCGACCTGCGCCAGCGCGCGGCTGGCGTCCAGCGCGGCCAGGTCGAGCCTGGCGACCGCCCAGTCCTGCCCGTCAGCCGCCCGCGCCAGCACGCCGTCGGCCGGCAATCCCACGTCCATGGGCGCGTAGATCGTCGCGTCGCCGGTGTTGGTGTCCAGCGCGGGGCTCCATGGCGCGTCGCCGGCGGTCACGGCCTGGGCGACGAAGCAGCGGTTCTCCAGCGCGCGCGCCAACCCGCCCACGCGCACGCGCGTGGCCCCCGCCTCGGTGTCGGTGCAGCTGGGCACGGCGATCACGCGTGCGCCCGCCTCGCACTGCGCGCGCACGGGCAGCGGAAACTCGATGTCGTAGCAGACCGAAACGCCCACGCGGACGCGGTCGCATTCGAAGACTTTCAGCGCATCGCCGGGTTCGATGACGCCCGCCTGCTTCTCGAACCCCGTCAGCTGCAGCTTGTCCTGCCAGCCATGGCGGCCGTCCGGGGCAAACCAGTAGCTGCGGTTGCGGTAGCGCTCCGGCGCCACCGCCAAGAGGAAGCTACCGGCGACGATGTGCATCCGAAGGTCGCGGGCCAGCCGCGCGTACAACTGCAGCCAATCGCCATGCAATGGCTGCAGCGCCGCGAGGGAGGCGTGCAGGTCGGCCCGCTCGCGCACCGGCAGCGTCGCGCCCAGCTCCAGCGACAGGTATTCGGGCAGCACCGCCAGCCGGGCGCCGGCGTCGGTGGCCGCCTGCAGCATCGCCGCCTGGCGCTCGGCGAAGGCCGCGAAATCCACCGGCACGCCGATGGTGTGGCGCGCGGCCGCGACGGTCAGCGCGGCGGCCGTCAAAAACGCTCCAGCGGGCGCATCCAGAACGCCAGGTCGTGATCGACATCGCCCACGTCCGCTTCCGGCCAGCGCATGGGCAGCGTCAGCCCGGCACGGGGCTGGTAGCCGCGTTTGCGCCAGAAGGCCTCGTTGCCGCGATGGAACGGTGGGCGCCGCGGGTCGGCGTCGTCGCGCAGGACCGTGGCGAAGCCGGTCCAGGCGTAGCCCCCCAGCGCCCGTGCATGGGCTTCACGCTCCTCGAAGAAACGGTGGCCCAGCCCGCGCCCGCGATAGGCCGGCAGCAGCACCGACTCGCCGAGGTAGAAGACCTCCTCCGGCAACACGGACGACTGCGCGAAGGGCGCCACCAGCTCGGCCGCCTCGTGCACCAGCGGGAGGCCCGTGGACGCGCCCACCACCTGGCCCCCGTCCAGCACCAGCACCGCCAGGCTGAACGGCGAGCGCAGATAGGTCTGCAGGTAGTCGAACTCGTAGCGGTAATCGCCGGCGTACAGGTAGGGCCACTCGCGGAAGACCGTCATGCGCAGGCGCGCGAGGTCGTCCAGGTACGGCTCCATGGCCTGGCCGACCACAGTGCGGACGTCCGGCGTCTTCATCGCGGGGTGGAGGCGGTCTGGGGCATCGAGGGCGTCGAAGGTGCTCCGAACGATGTCCATTGTCCACTCCGCGGCAGGACGTAAAGGCTGTCCATGCGTCAACGTGGCCGGGGGCACGGACCGGCCGCGCGGATCCGCCGGTGCGGGTCTGCCGCGCGGCAGGCCCTAAGATGCGCGCCATGAACTACCGCCACGCCTTTCACGCCGGCAACCACGCCGACGTCTTCAAGCACGTCGCCCTGCTGGCGCTGTGCGATGCACTGACCGCCAAGCCGGCGCCGCTGTTCGCGCTCGATACCCATGCCGGGCGGGGCCTGTACGCGCTCGACAGCGCTTCGGCCCTGCGCACCGCCGAGGCCGAGGGCGGCATTGCCCGCCTGCTCGCCGAGGCGCCGCGGCACCCGGCCATCGCGCGCTACCTGGCCGCGATCAAGGCCTGCCGCGCCGAGCACGGCACGGCCGCCTACCCGGGATCGCCCTGGCTGCTGGCGCACGCGCTGCGCGAGGACGACCGTATCGCCGCCTGCGAGCTGCATCCGGAAGAGGCCGCGCAACTGAAGGCGGTGTTCGCCCAGGACACCCGTGTCGCGGTGCATGCGCGCGACGGGTATGCGGCAATGAAGGCCCTGCTGCCCCCGCGGCTGGCCACGCAGCGGTTCAATCGCGGGCTGGTGCTGGTCGACCCGCCGTACGAGGCGCAGCTGGAGGAGTTCGACGCCATCCTCGGCGCGCTCCGTGACGCGCTGGGCCGGTGGCCGCAGGGCACCTATGCCGTGTGGTACCCGATCAAGCGGCGGCGCGCGCTGCACCCGTTCTTCCGCCGTGCGGCGACCCTGCCCGCGCGCTCGGCGCTGGTGGCCGAGCTGATGGTCCACCCGGACGACTCCCCCCTGCGGATGAACGGCAGCGGCCTGCTGCTGCTCAACGCACCGTGGCACTTCGACGCCACGCTGCGCGCCGCCCTGCCCCAGCTGGTGGCCGCACTTGGCGAAACCGGTGCGGCGTGTCGCCTGGACTGGCTGCGCGAGGCGGATTGACGGGCGGCGCCGCCCTTAACCGGGCCGGCTCAGGTCCGGTTCGAAGAAGCTCCAGCGGACCTCCGGGAATTCCACCTTCATCGCGCGCTCGACCGCGTTGATCTGGGCGGCGAGCGTGGGCGCGTCGACGCCCTCGCGCATCTGGGCCTGCACCGCGACCATCGCCTCGTTGCCCAGTTGCAGGGTGATCAGGCTGATGACGCGGGTCACCTCGGGCCGGGCCTGGATGAATGCCCGCATGGCCTGCTCGCGCAAGGGATCGACACTCTGTCCGATCAGCATCGCCTTGACCTCCACCGCCACCAGCACGGCGATGACGATCAGCAGCACGCCGATCATCAGCGTACCGATCGCATCCCATACCGGGTTGCCGGTGGCCACCGCCAGCAGCACCGCCACCAGAGCAAAGGACAGGCCCAGCAGCGCGGCCAGATCCTCGCCGAAGATCACCACCAGCTCGCTCTGGCGGCTTTCCCGGAACCACCGCCACAGGCCGCGGTCGCCACGTGACTTGTTGACCTCCTGCAGGCAGGCGCGCATCGACACGCCCTCGGCCAGCATGCCGAACACCAGCACCCCGGCCGCCCAGTACCACTGCTTGAGCGGTTCGGGGTGCTGCAGCTTGTGGATGCCCTCGTACAGCGAAAACATGCCGCCGACGGTGAACAGCATCACCGCCACCAGGAACGACCAGAAGTAGAT
>CAMPJI010000083.1 GCA_946886865.1 uncultured Lysobacterales bacterium
TGTACACGCGCTTGGAGCGCAGCGAGTTCATGCGGATGCGGTCGCCCAGCAGCGCACCGCCGGTACGGCGGCGGGTCGGGTCGACGGAGATCACGGCGATGCGCATCTCCGGGAAGTGCGCGAGGAACCGGTTGAGCAGCTCGTCGGTGACCGACGACTTGCCGGCGCCGCCGGTGCCGGTGATGCCGATGACGGGCGTCTTGCCGCCGGCCAGCTGCCACTGCTTGCGCAGGTGCGCGAGGCGGGTCTCATCGAAGGTGCCTTCCTCGATGGCCGACATCATCCGGCCGATGGAAATCTCGTCGTCGATGTCGGGCTGCGTGGCCGCGGTGGCGTCGTCGCCCTGCCCGGCCTCCATGCGCTTGGCGCGGCCGTCCCCGGCGCGGCGCACCACGTCCTCGATCATCGCCACCAGCCCCATGTGCATGCCGTCGTTGGGGTGGTAGATGCGCTCGACGCCGTAGGCCTGCAGCTCCTTGATCTCTTCGGGCGTGATGGTGCCGCCGCCGCCGGCGAACACCTTGATGTGGCCGGCGTCGCGCTCGCGCAGCATGTCGACCATGTACTTGAGGTACTCCACGTGGCCGCCCTGGTAGGACGACAGCGCGATGCCGTCGGCGTCCTCCTGCAGCGCGGCGCGGACCACGTCCTCGACCGAGCGGTTGTGGCCGAGGTGGATGACCTCCGCGCCCTGGGCCTGGATCAGCCGGCGCATGATGTTGATGGCGGCGTCGTGGCCGTCGAACAGGCTGGCGGCGGTGACGAAGCGCAGCGGCGTGGCGCGCTCGGAATCGACGGTGGACTGGCTGCCGGGCAGCGATGCGGCGGTGGTGCTCATGGCGCGCGCTCAATACGGAAACGGGAATTTCCGGATTGTAGCGCGGCGACTGAAGGGGCCTTCAGCTAGCTGGCACGGCGCTTAACGCGTCTTCGCGCCGTGTAAACATTTCGGCGGGGCCATCCGTTTACCCCACATGCCGGCGCTTCATGCCGGCGCTGGATGGAGAAACGTTCAATGGCCCTGCGCCCCCTGTTGTTGTCGGCCGTCATCGGCCTTGCGTCCGTGTTTGCGTTCCACAGCCCTGCCGCCGAAGCGCGGGGCTACGTCAGCGTCAGCATCGGCCACCCGCCGCCGCCGCGCCATGAGCGATACGCGCACCGCCCCGGCTACGCCTGGGTACCCGGCCGCTGGATCTCGACGGGCTACCGGCACGTGTGGCAGCCGGGGCATTACGTGCGCCTGCGCTCGGCCTATCGCCCGGCCTACTACGGCGGCGGCTACCGCCACCTGCCGCCGCGGCGGGTGATCCGGCACGTGGGCCGCCCCTACCGACCGGTGTACGGACCCACCCGACCCGGTTACCGCGTGGTGTATCGCCAGCCCGGCTGGGGCTGGTAAGGCGCCAGACGACAGGACACTGCGTGCGTGAGGCCCGGCCGCGCCGGGGTGCCGTGGGGGGACCCCGGCCGGCCGGGCCATGTGTGGTGGGAGGAGGACGACCGCGGCGGCGGCTGTTGGGAGGCCGCCGCGGTCGGGTACGCTGCGTCGGATGACCCGGGGCGCGGCCAACGACGACGACACCGAACTGGGCGAGCTGCGCAGCGACGCCGCCAGCGGCGTGCCCGACGCGCTGTTCCGCTACGCCACCGCGCTGGTGGCCCGCGGCCGTGTCGATGAGGCCGCGCACCACTACCACCTGGCCGGGGCCGCCGGCCACGCCAACGCGCAGGTCGAATACGCCCGGATGCTGCTGCATGGCGTCGGCACCGACGCCGACCCGCCGATGGCCGTGGAGTGGCTGCTGCGGGCCGAAGGCCTGGGCAGCCCGATCGCCGGCTACCACCTGGCATTGATCGGCCTGGGCAACCTGCTGCTGCCGCGCGATGGACGCATCAACGAGCGCATGTTGACCGCCGTCCAGCACGACTACCCGCCGGCCCTGCGCGCGGCGGCCATCCACTTCGGCCGCAAGCGCAACGACGAGGACCAGGCCACGTGCGTGCGCCTGCTGGAGCGCGGCGCGGGTCGTGGCGACCCCATCGCGGCGCTGCTGCTGGCCGAGCGCCTGCACCGCGGCGAAGGCTGCCTGGCGCAGCACAACGCCGCCAACGAACTGTGGCTGCAGCTGGCCCGGCACGGCGTGCCGCGGTTGCCGGAGATCACCGCGCCGCTGCCCCCGCCGTCGCCGCCGCGCGCATCGGGCGACGTGCCGCCCGGGACGCTTGCGTTCGAGGAGGCCTTGCAGCCCGCACCATGGACAATGCACAGCCAGCAGCCGCGGGTAATGCAGATCAACGAGCTGCTGTCGGCGGACGAATGCCGGCTGATGGTGGCCACGGCGATGCCGCACCTGCGGGCGTCAAAAGTGGTCGACCCGGTGACCGGCCGCAGCGACGCGCGGCAGTTGCGCACCAGCAGCGATGCGCCGATCGACCCGGTGCTGGAGGACTTCGCGCTGCGGGTGGTGCAACTGCGCATCGCGCGCGCCGCGCGCAGCGAACTGGCGCAGGCCGAGCACCTGATCGTGCTGCGCTACCAGCCCGGGCAGGAGTACCGGCCGCACCGCGATTACCTGCCCGATCGCGTGGTGCAGGCCGACCGCCCCTCGGCCGGCAACCGCCGCCGCACGATCTGCGTGTACCTCAATGCCGTGGCGCGGGGCGGCGAAACCGAGTTCCCGGTGCCGGGCGTGCGCATTGCGCCGGCGCCCGGGCGCGCGGTGGTGTTCGACAACTACACGCCCGACGGCCTGCCCGACCCGGATTCGCTCCACGCCGGCTGCCCGGTGCAGGCCGGCGAGAAGTGGCTGGCCACGCTCTGGCTGCGCGAGCACGCCTACCGGACCTTCTGAGACAGCCGTCACGCGCGGTGGCGTGAAGGGCATACGCAGCCGTATCGGCCGATTGCTTTAAACTACGGCGCCTGCGACGGGCGGCCCCGGCCGAACTCGCAGGCAATTTCATTCTGAATCAACGACTTATCAACCACAGTTGGCGTAGAGCGCGACGCGCACTCCCTACGCCGACGCGGAGCACCCGATGATTTTCGAAACCCTCGACACCACCGGCCACGAGCAGGTCGTGTTCTGCCACAACAAGGACGCGGGCCTGAAGGCCATCATCGCGATCCACAACACCGTGCTGGGCCCGGCCCTGGGCGGTACGCGCATGTGGCCGTACAAGACCGAGGAGGACGCTCTGAACGACGTGCTCCGCCTCAGCCGCGGCATGACCTACAAGAACGCGGTGGCCGGCCTGGACATCGGCGGCGGCAAGGCCGTGATCATCGGCGACCCGGCGACCGACAAGTCCGAGGCGCTGTTCCGCGCGTTCGGCCAGTTCGTGGAGTCGCTGGGCGGGCGCTACATCACCGCCGAGGACGTGGGCATCGACGTCAACGACATGGAGTTCGTCTACCGCGAGACCGAGTACGTCACCGGCGTGCACCAGGTCCACGGCGGTTCGGGCGACCCGTCGCCGTTCACCGCCTACGGCACCCTGCAGGGCCTGATGGCCACGCTGAAGAAGAAGTTCGGCGACGAGGAAGTGGGCAAGTACAGCTACGCCGTGCAGGGCCTGGGCCACGTCGGCATGGAGTACGTGAAGCTCCTGAAGGAGCGCGGCGCCAAGATCTTCGTCACCGACATCAACAAGGGCCTGGTCGACAAGGCCGTGTCCGAGTACGGCGCCGAGGCCGTGGGCCTGGACGAGATCTACGACGTCGACGCCGACGTGTACTCGCCGTGCGCGCTGGGCGGCACCGTCAACGAGCAGACCCTGCCCCGCCTGAAGGCCAAGGTCATCTGCGGCGCGGCCAACAACCAGCTGGCCAACAACGCCATCGGCGACGAAGTGCAGAAGCGCGGCATCCTGTATGCCCCGGACTACGCGGTGAACGCCGGCGGCGTCATGAACGTCTCGCTGGAGATCGACGGCTACAACCGCGAGCGCGCCATGCGCATGATGCGGACGATCTACCACAACCTCGGCCGCATCTTCGAGATCGCCGAGCGCGACGGCATCCCGACCTACCGCGCCGCCGACCGCATGGCCGAAGAGCGCATCGAGAAGATCGGCAAGCTGAAGCTGCCGCTGGGCCGCGCACAGCCGCGCTTCCAGGGCCGCATCCGCGGGCACTGATCGCTTGACGTGACGCTGTAAGACGACGGGGCCTTGTGCCCCGTCGTTGTTTGCGAGAATGGGTGGCCGCGATAGGCCTCGACTCCATTGCTGCCATTCCCGCGAAGGAGGGAACCCATGGACGTTGAGGTGGAGTCCACGAGAGGCCGCGTCACCTACGGCCCTGGCGTAATCGGCACCCCGTACCCTGCCGCACGTGTGTAGAAACGAAGTCCATGGATTCCCGCCTTCGCGGGAATGACGGACAGAGAATCGAACGGTTGGCGGGTTCCGCAGGGACCGTGCCGGCCACGCCCCAATCCCACAGGAGTTCCCATGCGCCCCTTCCCCCTTGGTGACGAAATCGACGCACTGCGCGAGGCCGTGCGCCGCTTTGCCGAGGCCGAGATCGCGCCGCGTGCCGAGCAGATCGACCACGACAACGCCTTCCCGCAGGACCTGTGGCCCAAGCTGGGCGAAATGGGCCTGCTGGGCCTGACGGTGCCGGGCGAGTACGGCGGCAGCGACATGGGCTTCCTGGCGCACCTGGTGGCGATGGAGGAAATCTCGCGCGCGTCCGGGTCGGTCGGCCTGAGCTACGGCGCGCACTCCAACCTGTGCGTGTCCAATCTGTACGCCAACGGCAACGACGCGCAGCGCCAGAAGTACCTGCCGAAGCTCTGCACCGGCGAGTGGAAGGGCGCGCTGGCGATGAGCGAGCCGGGCGCGGGCTCGGACGTGGTGGGCTCGATGAGCTGCCGCGCGGAGAAGAAGGGCGACGTGTGGGTCGCCAACGGCAACAAGATGTGGATCACCAACGGCCCCGAGGCCGACGTGCTGATCGTCTACATGCGCACCGCCGGCAAGGACGCGGGCAGCAAGTGCATGACGGCCTTCATTGTCGAGCGCGGCATGAAGGGCTTCAGCACGGCGCAGAAGCTGGACAAGCTGGGCATGCGCGGCTCCAACACCTGCGAGCTGGTGTTCGAGGACTGCGAGATCCCGGCCGAAAACGTGCTGGGCGAGGTGAACGGCGGCGTCAGGGTGCTGATGGGCGGCCTGAACACCGAGCGCCTGGTGCTGACCGGCGGCCCGCTGGGCCTGATGCAGGCGGCCATGGACATCGCCCTGCCCTACGTGCGCGAGCGCAAGCAGTTCGACGCAGCGATCGGCACGTTCGGGATCATGCAGGCCAAGATCGCCGACATGTACACCGCGCTGCAGTCCAGCCGCGCGTTCGCCTACCAGGTGGGCCGCGACTACGACGCCGGCCACAAGAGCCGCGTCGATGCGGCGTCCTGCCTGCTGCATGCGTCGGACGCGGCCGTGCAGGTCGGGCTAGAAGCCATCCAGACCCTGGGCGGCAACGGCTACATCAACGAGTACCCGGCCGGCCGCATCCTGCGCGATGCCAAGCTCTATGCCATCGGCGCCGGCACCAACGAGATCCGTCGCATGTTGATTGGCCGCGAGCTGTTCGAAGACCGCGGCTGATCTTCCGCGCCTGCCGCGGCGCCGCAGCAGGCCGCTGTTGTAGGAGCGGCTTCAGCCGCGAATCGCCTTCCCGGTGTCGACGATTCTTTTGTAGGAGCGACGTAAGTCGCGACCCTGCAACGCCGGGATGGCGACGGTCGCGACTTACGTCGCTCCTACACGAGGCCCGCCGCTCCCTGCGGCAACGATCGCGGCTGAAGCCGCTCCTACAGGGTTCCGTCGGCTGGCGAACACGCCGGGGCGTACGCTTTGGCCATGCCCGGCGAATCCCTCACCACCCGCCCGCTCACCCGCGACGACTGGCCGGCCATCGAGGCGCTGTTCGGCGCGAACGGTGCCTGCGGTGGATGCTGGTGCATGTGGTGGCGCGTGCCGATGGGCGGCAAGGCCTGGGACGCGGCCAAGGGGGCGCCCAACCGGGTCGCGTTCCGCGAGCTCGTCGAATCGGGCCGCGCCAGCGGCGTGCTGGCCTTCGACGGCGAGCGCGCGGTCGGCTGGTGCGCGGTCGGCCCTCGCGCGGACTTCCCGCGCCTCGATCGCAGCAAGGCCCTGGCCCGCGCCTGGTCGGCGGACACCTGGTCGATCAACTGCCTGTACGTCCCGGCCCGCGAACGCGGCCGCGGCGTCGCCACGGCGCTGGTTGAAGCGGCGGTCGCGCTGGCATCGGAGCGCGGCGCCCGCGAGATCGAGGCCTATCCGCACGTGGTGGCACCCGGCAGCCGGCAAGCCGGCGCCTTCGTCTGGACGGGCGTGCCCGCCCTGTACGAGCGGCTGGGGTTCGTGGCGCCCCGACCGGCGCCACGGGGCCGCGTGCTTTACCTGCTGCGTCCGGACAAGGCGTTCTGAACGCCGTGTTCGGCGGGTTTGCGGCAGTGCAGCACGCGGTCGCATAATCGACGGGTTCCGGTCCCCGCGACCGACCCGCTATCCAGGAGTCCGCCATGAGCGACGTCGTCATCGTCGGTGCCAAGCGCACCGCCATCGGTTCCTTCCTCGGCCAGTTCACCGGCGTCGCCACCCCGGTGCTGGGCACCGCCGCGATCACCGGCGCGCTCGAGCACGCAGGCGTCGCCCCCGACCAGGTGGATGAAGTGATCATGGGTTGCGTGCTGCCGGCCGGCCTGGGCCAGGCGCCCGCCCGCCAGGCCGCGCTGGGTGCCGGCCTGCCCGATTCGACCGCCTGCACCACCATCAACAAGGTCTGCGGCTCGGGCATGAAGGCGATCATGCTGGCCCACGACGCCATCAAGGCCGGTTCGTCCACCGTGGTGGTGGCCGGCGGCATGGAGTCGATGACCAACGCCCCGCACCTGCTCAACGGCTCGCGCACCGGCATCCGCTACGGCAGCGCCGAGTTCCTCGACCACATGGCGTTCGACGGCCTGACCAACCCCTACGACGGCAAGGCCATGGGCGTCTTCGGCGACATGGCGTGCGACAGCTACCAGTTCGACCGCGCCGCGCTGGACGCCTTCTCCGAGGAGAGCGTCAACCGGGCCAAGAAGGCGGTGGCCGACGGCACGTTCGCCGACGAGATCGTCCCGGTGACGGTCAAGACCCGCAAGGGGGAGGTCGTGGTGGACACCGACGAGGAGCCGGGCAAGATCGACACGGCGAAGATCCCCGGCCTGCGGGCGGCCTTCGGCAAGGAGGGCGTACTGACCGCCGCCTCGTCGTCGAAAATTTCCGATGGCGCCGCCGCCACCGTGCTGATGAGCGCCGATGAGGCGGCCAAGCGCGGCCTCAAGCCGCTGGCCCGCATCGTTGCCCACGCCGGTCACGCGCAGGCACCGGAGTGGTTCACCACCGCGCCGGTCAAGGCACTGTCCAACGTGCTGGACAAGGCCGGCTGGACGGTGGAGGACGTGGACCTGTTCGAGATCAACGAGGCGTTTGCCTGCGTGGCCATGGCCCCGATCAAGGACCTGGGCATCCCCCACGACAAGGTCAACGTGCACGGCGGCGCTGTGGCCCTGGGCCACCCCATCGGCGCCAGCGGCGCGCGGCTGGTCGTGACCCTGCTCAACGCGCTGGCCAAGCGCGGTGGCAAGCGCGGCGTGGCCACCCTGTGCATCGGCGGTGGCGAGGCGACGGCCGTGGCTGTGGAGCTGCTGTAAGACCCGCCGCTAAACGCCTGAGCGGGTTAACGATCAACTAACAAAAAAACCACGCTTCCCCGCTTGACAGCCGTTTGGGGCTTGTCATCATGTTACCGGCGCGCAACTGCGCGTTGCCAAACTTTTACGACGAGGAAACTGCATCATGTCCATCAACAAGACCCTGCTTGCCCTGGCCATGGGCTTCGCCCTGGCTGCCTGCTCGAACGCTGACCGCGCCCAGGACTCGGCCGCCGAGGCCGCTGACGCCGCTGCTGAGGCCCAGGCCGACGCCGCTGTTGCCGGCACCGATTCGGCCCAGTCGGCTGCTGACGCCGCCGCTGCTGCTGCCGACGCTGCTGCCACCGCCGCTGCCGACGCTTCGACCGGCGACATGGAAGACAACGCCGACGCCGCCGACGCGGCTGCCGACGCTGCCGACGCCGCCGACCAGGCTGCGCAGGCTGCCGAGAATTCGGCTGACTCGGTCGGTGCCGACACCGATTCCGACATGGACCCGGACGCCACCAACTAATCGTTGGCTGCAACCGGTTTCGAAAGTGCCGCCCTTCGGGGCGGCATTTTTTTTGGCTGTCCTCGGGGGTTCGGTGGCGGACACGTCACCGCCCGTACCGCGCCCGGTCCGGTTGGAGTCTGTGCACCTAAACCGCACCCAAGGGCCTTCACATCCTGTTTCCGCCAGCAAACCGATAGTGCGCTCCGCCGGCAGCGTTCCGGCACAACGCTTTCACTGCCGACACAAAGGAGCATCCCAATGAACAACAAGCTTACTGTCCTGCTGGCCGCCAGCGCGTTTGCCCTGGCCGCCTGCAATTCGCCGACCGCCGAGCAGGAGGCCGACGAAGCCGCTGTGCAGGCTGAGGTGGCTGCCGACGCCGCCGGTGACGCCGCCGCTTCGGCAGGCGAGGCCGCCGTTGCCGGCACCGCCGCTGCCGCCGGTTCGGCCGCCGCTGCGGTCGACGCCGCCGCCGACCCGGTCCAGCAGGCGTACGAGGAAGGCAAGGCCAACGCCGCCGGCGCGATCGCCGACGGTGCCGCCAACGTCTCCACCGAGATGCAGGAAGAGCAGGCCGAAGCCGAGGCCGAGGCCAACGCCGAGGTCCAGGACTGATCCCGCGATCGTCCCGATGTAGCTACCAGGAGAACCCGCTTCGGCGGGTTCTTTTTTTTGACCCGCGGTCGATTTTTTGACCCGCGGTCGCGCCGCGAGGGGTGCGACACAGGCGCAAGCGGCGGGCCGGTCGCGCGCCCGGTATCCTGTCCCGCTCCCACCACGCCCGGCCGACGCATGCCCGCACTGAGCTCCGCACTCGACCCCCGCGCCCAGGATTTCCAGGACAACGTCGCGTACCACCGTGCGCTTGTCGACGAGCTGGACGCCCGCCTCGCGCGCGCGGCCCAGGGCGGCGGCGACAAGGCCCGTACCAAGCACACCGAGCGCGGCAAGCTGCTGGCCCGGGACCGCATCACCGCCCTGCTCGACCCGGGCTCGCCGTTCCTTGAGATCGCGCCGCTGGCGGCCGAGGGCATGTACGACGATGCGGCGCCCGCCGCCGGCATGGTCTGCGGCATCGGCCGGGTGATGGGCCAGGAGGTCGTGGTGGTCGCCAACGACGCCACGGTCAAGGGCGGTACCTACTTCCCGATGACGGTCAAGAAGCACCTGCGGGCGCAGGAAGTGGCGCGCGAGAACCGCCTGCCCTGCGTCTATCTCGTCGACTCGGGTGGCGCGTTCCTGCCGCTGCAGGACGAGGTGTTTCCCGACAAAGAGCATTTCGGGCGGATCTTCTACAACCAGGCGCGGATGTCCGCCGAGAACGTGCCGCAGGTCGCGGTGGTGATGGGCAGCTGCACGGCTGGCGGCGCCTACGTGCCGGCGATGTGCGACGAATCGGTGATCGTCAAGGAGCAGGGGACGATCTTCCTGGGGGGCCCGCCGCTGGTGAAGGCCGCCACCGGCGAAGTCGTCGATGCCGAGACCCTGGGCGGCGCCGACGTGCACACCTCGATTTCCGGCGTGGCCGACCACTTCGCCGAAGACGACCGCCATGCGCTGCAGATCGCGCGCGACATCGTCGGCACGTTCAACCGGCGCAAGGCGCTCCCCGTCGCCGTGCAACCGGTGCGCGAGCCCCTGTTCGCCGCCGAGGAGCTGTACGGCATCGTCCCGAAGGACACCCGACGCCCGTTCGACATCCGCGAGGTCATCGCCCGCATCGTCGACGGCAGCGAGTTCCAGGAGTTCAAGGCGCGCTACG
>CAMPJI010000084.1 GCA_946886865.1 uncultured Lysobacterales bacterium
ACGGCGTGTCGCTGGACGTCGGCTTCTATTACATGGCCAACGCGATGGGCCGGCTGCTGGGCACGGTGCTGTCGGGCTGGGTCTACCAGGTGGCCGGGCTGGAGGCGTGCCTGTGGATCTCCGCCACGCTGGTCGCCATGGCGGCCGTATTGGCGAGGGCGATGCCGTCGGTCAACCGGCCGGCCGCTGCCACGCCATGACCGTGCGCGTTGCACGCCCTGCAACCGGAGCACACGACATGAGCCTGCTCGAACCCATTCCCGTCCCTCGGCTGCGCGAGCTGCGTGACGCCGATGTCCTGCCGGCGCTGCAGCGCGAGCACCTGCCACTGCCGGCCATCGACGGCCACGCGCCGCGGATCCTGCTGCTCTACGGCTCGTTGCGGGAGCGCTCGTACTCGCGGCTGGCGGTGGAGGAGGCCGCCCGGCTGCTGCAGCTGATGGGTGCGGAGCCCCGCATCTTCGATCCGGGCGACCTGCCGCTGCCCGACCAGGTGGCCGGCGACGACCACCCGGCCGTGCGTGAACTGCGCGCGTTGTCGGCGTGGTCGGAAGGGCAGGTGTGGTGCAGCCCGGAGCGCCACGGCCAGATCACCGGCGTCATGAAGGCGCAGATCGACCACCTGCCGCTGGCGATGGGCGGCGTGCGCCCGACCCAGGGCCGGACGCTGGCGGTGATGCAGGTGTCGGGTGGCTCGCAGTCGTTCAACGCGGTCAACACGCTGCGGCTGCTGGGGCGCTGGATGCGCATGGTCACGATCCCCAACCAGTCCAGCGTCGCCAAGGCCTGGCAGGAGTTCGACGACGCGGGCCGCATGCGTGCATCGCCGTACTACGACCGCATCGTCGACGTGATGGAGGAGCTGGTGCGCTTCACCCTGCTGACCCGCCCGCACGTAGCGGCGCTGACGGACCGCTATTCGGAACGGCGCTCGGCCGCCGACCGGGCCCGTACCGGGTTCGCCCGCAACGCCTCCAGCGGCTGATCCGACGGGACCGCCGGACCCCCGGTGGCGCCTGCTGCGATGCGTCATGACCCCGCACGCCAACGTGCTAGCGTCGGCGCGCCCGTTCGCGATGGACGTGCGCCCAGCGCCGGCCTACCGATGGCCGGTCGAAGCGCGCGATCGCGTGGGGCAGGGGACTGCCGGCGTCGGGGGACGCGGCGAATTCAGCGGGCACCCGCCAACGGTGGCCGCATCAGCCAGGGGAGAGTCGAGATGGGTTGCCGCAAGCCGGATCGCCGCATGCTGGTCGTGGCCGTCGCTGCCGTGTTGGGCACGATGGTCGCTGCGCCTTTGTACGCACAGGAGGCCGCCAACGCTGCGGCGCAGGCCACCCAGGACCAAGAGGAGGCCACCACGCTGGCCGGCCTCACCGTCACCGCGCAGAAGCGCGAAGAAGCCCTGCAGGACGTGCCGATCTCCATCACCGCGTTGCCCGAACAGCTGCTGCTCGATACCGGCATCCGCGACGTCAAGGACGTGCAGGTGCTGGTGCCGGGCCTGACGGTGACCAGCACGCAGAGCGAGGCGCAGACCACCGCGCGCATCCGCGGCGTCGGCACCGTGGGCGACAACGCCGGCCTGGAGTCCTCGGTCGGCATCGTCATCGACGGCGTGTACCGCCCGCGCAACGGCGTGGGCTTCGGTGACCTCGGCGAGATCGAGCGCATCGAAGTGCTGAAGGGCCCGCAGGGGACGGTGTTCGGCAAGAACACCTCCGCGGGTGTCATCAACGTCATCACCAAGCGACCCGACTACACGACGCGCGTGGAAGGCGAGCTCACCGTCGGCAACTACAACGCGCTGGGCGTGGCCGGCTCGCTCAACACCCCGATCGGCGACAACGCCGCCTTCCGCGTCTACGCCGCCAAGCGCAAGCGCGACGGCTTCATGGACGTGCGCACCGGCGGCGGTCCACGCCGCGAGACCGAGGACTACGACCAGAATTTCCACTCCCTGCGCGGCCAGTTGCTGCTGGAACCGAGCGACACGCTGGATATCAACGTCATCGCCGACTTCACCAGCCGCGAGGAGAACTGCTGCACGGGCGTCACCGTGGTCCGTGGCGGCACCGCGGCCATCATCGACGCGCTCTCGCCCGACGAGGGCGTGGCACCGGTGGCCGATCCGTTCGCCCGCACCGCATGGAGCAACCGCAGCACCGAGCAGGACATCAAGGACAAGGGCATCTCGATGGAGACGAACTGGATCACGCCCTGGTTCGGCGATGCGGTCCTGACCTCGGTGTCGGCCTACCGCGAGTGGGCGTCCATCAACGGGCTGGACTTCGACTTCAGCAGTGCCGACCTGCTGTACCGCAACCCCGAGCGCGACGAGTCGTTGACCGCATTCGAAACGACCACGCAGGAGTACCGCCTGACCGGCGCCACCGACTCCATCGACTGGATGGTCGGCGCGTTCTATTCCAACGAGGACCTCGACCGCAACGAGACCTACCGCATCGGCGGGGCCTACGAGCCGTACCTGTCGATCGCGCTGCTGTCGCTGGTCAACCCGGCACTGGGGCAGCGGCCCGACGCGCCGCTGTTCCTGGCCGACGCCACCGGACTGCCGCCAGGCACGGTGTTCGCCGGCTTCGGTGCGGACGACACGTACCGGCAGAACGCCGAGAGCCTGGCGTTCTTCACCAACAACACCTGGCATGCGACCGATGCGCTCGACCTGACGCTGGGCCTTCGCTACACGCGCGAGGACAAGGCGCTGGACTCGGCGTACTCCAATCCCAACGGCAGCCCCGGCTGCTCGGCGATGCTGTCGCCGGAGGGCCAGGCCCGCATCGCCCAGGCGTTGCTGTCGCGCGGCGTTCCGGCCGCGGCGCTGCCTTCGGTGATCCCGCAGGTGATCGGCTACGGCTGCCTGCCGTGGGCCAATCCGCTGCACAACGGCCGCGCCACCCGCCAGGAGCGAGAGGAGAAAGAGTGGTCGGGCACGCTGAAGGCGGCCTACCGCTGGAACGACACGTGGATGACCTACGCCTCGGCCGCACGCGGCTACAAGGCCGGGGGGTTCAACCTGGACCGCGTCCAGTCCAACACCGGCCTGTCCAGCGGTACGGCGGGCATCATCCCGGTGGCCGACACGTCCTTCCCGGGCGAGTTTGTCGACAGCTACGAGCTGGGCGCCAAGACCACGTGGGCCGGCGGCAACCTGCTGATCAACGCCACGCTGTTCCACCAGACCTACGAGGACTTCCAGCTCAACAGCTTCCTGGGCACCAGCTTCGTGGTGCGCTCGATTCCGGAAGTCGTGTCGCAGGGCATCGATACCGAAGTGCTGTGGAACACGGGCTTTGACGGCCTGTCCTTCCAGGGCGGCGTGACCTACGCCGACACCCGCTATGGCGACGAGGTGCCGGGGCCGGACTTCGTCGAGCCTGCCGGCGCGCTGTACAAGCTGCCGGGCAGCCGCATCAGCTTCGCCCCGTTGTGGTCGACGTCCGGTGCGGTGACCTACGAGTGGGGCTTCGGCGCGGACCTGCTGGGCCGGTTCAACCTCGGCGCCAAGTACATGTCCGAGTTCAATACCGGCTCCGACCTGGACGTGGAAAAGGTCCAGGAGGGCTACACGGTGGTCAACGCGCGGCTCGGTTTCGGTGCACGCGACCGCAGCTGGATGGTCGAGCTGTGGGGCCTGAACATCACCGACGAGGAGTACGTGCAGGTGGGCTTCGACGCCCCGCTGCAGAACGTCTCGCCGGTGCCGGGCAACCCGTTCAATTCGTACAACGCGTTCCCGGGCGCGCCGGCCACCTACGGCGTCACGCTGCGGGTGATGTACTGACGGGGTAGGGCCGCCCGACGCGTCAAGCATGCGCCCGGCCGGCAACGGCCGGGCGCTTCGCTATCATGCGGCGCATGAGCAAAGACGTCTCCGACGCCGCGCTGCAGGCGCAGGCCGAACGGGTCGCGCAGGCGGCCCTCCACCACCACCAGCGCCTGGTCACCGCCGAGAGCTGCACGGGCGGGTGGATCGCCAAGACCCTGACCGATGTGGCGGGTTCCTCGGCCTGGTTCGACTGCGGCATGGCGGCCTACAGCTACGAGGCCAAGCAGGCGATGCTGGGGGTCAGCCCGCATACGCTGGAAGACCACGGCGCGGTCAGCCGGGAAACCGTGATCGAGATGGTGTCGGGCGCCCTGGTGAACTCCGGCGCCACCATCGCCGTGGCCGTCACCGGCATCGCCGGGCCGGGCGGCGGCACCGACGACAAGCCCGTCGGAACGGTGTGGATCGCATGGAAGCGGCGTGGCGGCTATCCGACCGCGGTGGTCTTCCATTTCGATGGGGACCGGGAGGCCATCCGGCGGCAGACGGTCGCCGCCTCCCTGCACGGGCTGCTCGAGCTGATGGACTGACCGCCCGTCGGTCGCGCCGGCCGCACGGTTGCAACCGGCGGCTGGGCGTTAGTAGTATTGCTACCCATGGACCTGACCGACACCCAGCGCAGCATCCTTGGGCTGATCGCCGAGCGTATCGAGGCCGAGGGCGTGCCGCCGTCGCAGACCGAGATTGCCCGCGCGATGGGCTTCAACAGCGTCCGCGCCGCGCAGTACCACCTGGAAGCCCTGGAGCGGGCGGGTGCCATCGAGCGCCGCCCCGGGCGGGCCCGCGGCATCCGGCTTCTGGTGGATTCCCCGCCGTTGCAGCCGGCCTCCGTGGCCGATGGGGACGCCCTCCGCCTGCCCGTGCTCGGCCGCGTCGCGGCCGGTGCCCCGATCGGGGCCGACATCGGCTCGGACGACTTTGTCTTGCTCGATCGTGTGTTCTTCTCACCCGCGCCGGACTACCTGCTGAAGGTGCAGGGCGACTCGATGCGCGACGAGGGCATCTTCGACGGCGACCTGATCGGCGTGCACCGCACCCGGGATGCCCGCTCCGGCCAGATCGTCGTCGCCCGCATCGATGACGAGGTCACCGTCAAGCTGCTGAAGATCGGCTCCGATCGCATCCGGCTGCTGCCCCGCAATCCGGACTACGCACCGATCGATGTGCTGCCGGACCAGGACTTCGCCATCGAAGGCCTCTACTGCGGCTTGGTGAGGCCCAACCGTTGATCCGCGGGCGCGCCCCGGACGTGTCCGTCATCCCGGCGCGGCGCTTTCCTACCCCGCGCCCAGCCCGATTTCCCTGCCGGCGTCCCCCGCTGGACGCTACGGTGCCTGGGCGGGTCGCAGCCCGTGCGACCGACCCGGCCTAGAGTGCCCCCAATCCCGATGCCACCCAAGGAATCCACGATGGACGAGAACAAGAAGCGCGCCCTTTCCGCCGCACTGGGCCAGATCGAAAAGCAGTTCGGCAAGGGCTCGGTCATGCGCATGGGCGACCGTGTCGTGGAGGCCGCCGAGGTCATCGGCACGGGCTCGTTGATGCTGGATATCGCGCTCGGCATCGGCGGCCTGCCCAAGGGCCGCGTGGTCGAGATCTACGGCCCCGAGTCCTCGGGCAAGACAACGCTGACCCTGCAGGCGATTGCCGAATGCCAGAAGAAGGGCGGCACCGCGGCCTTCATCGATGCCGAGCACGCGCTCGACCCCACCTATGCGGCCAAGCTGGGCGTCAACGTGGACGACCTGCTGCTGTCGCAGCCAGACACCGGCGAGCAGGCGTTGGAGATCGCCGACATGCTGGTGCGCTCGGGCGCGGTGGACATGGTGGTCGTCGACTCGGTTGCAGCGCTGACCCCGCGCGCCGAGATCGAAGGCGAGATGGGCGACCAGCTGCCCGGCCTGCAGGCCCGCCTGATGAGCCAGGCGCTGCGCAAGCTGACCGGCAACATCAAGCGCAGCAACTGCATGGTGATCTTCATCAACCAGCTGCGCCACAAGATCGGCATCATGATGCCCGGCCAGAGCCCCGAGACCACCACCGGTGGCAACGCGCTGAAGTTCTATGCCTCCGTCCGCCTGGACATCCGCCGCATCGGCGCGATCAAGAAGGGCGACGAGATCATCGGCAACCAGACCAAGATCAAGGTCGTCAAGAACAAGATGGCGCCGCCGTTCAAGCAGGTCATCACCGAGATCCTGTACGGCCAGGGCATCTCCCGCGAGGGCGAGCTGATCGACATGGGCGTGGAGGCCAAGCTGGTCCAGAAGGCGGGCGCCTGGTACAGCCTGGGCGAGGAGCGCATCGGGCAGGGCAAGGAGAACGCGCGTCAGTACCTCAAGGAGAACCCGGAGCTGGCCCGCCAGCTCGAGGCGACCCTGCGCGAGCAGTTCGTCCCGGCCGAAGCCAGCCGTGATGAAGGCAAGGACGACGACGCCGAGGACTGAACCCGAAAGGCGGTACGAAAGGCGCTGAACGATGGCCACCCCCGACAGCCCCACATCCGGTACCGGTCCTGCCCGGCCGCCGGAGCCGTCCGGGTCCGGTCCGACTGCGGACCCGGCGGACGCGGGGTTGGACGGGGTGGCCGTCTCATCGGAGGCAGGCGCCGGAGGGGCGCCGGAGCCGCTGTTCCCGGAGGGCGACGCCCGCCCGAGCGGCAGCGGGCGCAGGAAGCGCGGCCGGGCACCGGCCAGCACCACCCAGCGGGCACTGGCCCTGCTGGTGCGGCGCGAGCACTCGGCGCGTGAGTTGAAACGCAAGCTGGTGGCACGCGGGCTCGACCCGGACGAGGTGCGCGAATCGGTGGAGCGGCTGGCGGATGCCGGCTGGCAGGACGACACCCGATTCGCCGAAAGCCTGGTCCGCGGTCGCGCGGCCAGTGGCTACGGGCCCATCCACGTACGCGCCGAACTGGGCACGCACGGCCTGGACGGCGCCGCGGTCGAGGCGGCCATGGGGAGCTTCGACGGTGATTGGACGGAACAGGCCCGCGACCTCGCACGTCGTCGCTGCGGCCCGCCGCGCGACGACCTGGCCTGGCGTCGGAAAGTCGCCGACCTGCTGGCGCGGCGCGGGTTCCCGGGCGACATCATCCGCACCGTGAGCCGGTTCGATCCCGACGACGTCTTCTAGCCTCACGGCCGCGTCGTCTGCCTGTTACGCTTGTCGGCTCGCCCGGTTGACGCTGCCGCCAGACGGCCCCACGTTGGGAGCCCCGGCGGGCGTCGACCTGCCCAGCCCTCCGATCCGCGTGCCAGGCATGAAAACGACCAACGACGTCCGTCGCGACTTCATCGAGTTCTTCCGCGACAAGGCCCACACCATCGTCCCGTCCGCGCCACTGGTGCCGGCCAACGACCCGACCCTGTTGTTCACCAACTCGGGCATGGTGCAGTTCAAGAACGTGTTCCTGGGCAGCGAGAAGCCCGGCTATGTCCGGGCGGCCGACGTGCAGCGCTGCCTGCGCGCCGGCGGCAAGCACAACGACCTCGACCAGGTGGGCTACACCGCGCGCCACCACACGTTCTTCGAGATGCTGGGCAACTGGTCGTTCGGCGACTATTTCAAGGAAGACGCCATCAAGTGGGCGTGGCAACTGCTGACCGAGGTCTGGAAGCTGCCCGCCGACCGCCTGACCGTCACCGTCTACCAGACCGATGACGAGGCCTACGCCATCTGGCGCGACCAGGTGGGCGTACCCGAGTCGCGCATCATCCGCATCGGCGACAACAAGGGCGCGCCCTTCGCCTCCGACAACTTCTGGCAGATGGCCGACACCGGGCCCTGCGGCCCGTGCACGGAGATCTTCTACGACCACGGCGAGCACATCGCCGGCGGCCCGCCAGGCTCCCCGGACGAGGACGGCGATCGCTTCATCGAGATATGGAACCTGGTCTTCATGCAGTTCGACCGGCAGCCCGATGGCACGCTCGCGCCGCTGCCCGCACCGTGCGTCGACACCGGCATGGGGCTGGAGCGCATCGCCGCGGTGCTGCAGGGCGTGCACGGCAACTACGAGATCGACCTGTTCCAGCGGCTGATCGGCGCCGCCGCCGAGGCCACCGCCACGAGTGACCGAGGCAACAAGTCGCTGCGCGTGATCGCCGACCACATCCGCGCCTGCGCGTTCCTGATCGTCGACGGCGTGCTGCCGTCCAACGAGGGCCGGGGTTACGTGCTGCGCCGGATCATCCGCCGGGCGCTGCGCCACGGCTGGATGCTCGGCCAGAAGCAGCCGTTCTTCCACCGCATGGTCCCCGTGCTGGTCGAGGTGATGGGCGAGGCGTATCCGGAACTGGTCGCGAAGCAGGAGTTCGTCGAGCGTGCGCTGCAGGCGGAGGAGGAGCGCTTCGCGGAGACGCTCGACTCGGGCATGCGCATTTTCGACGAGGTCGCTTCGCGTTCGCAGGGCATCATCCCCGGCGGCGACGCGTTCCGCCTGTACGACACGTACGGCTTTCCGGTCGACCTCACCGCCGACATCGCGCGCGAGCGTGGCCTGTCCGTGGACATGGCGGGCTTCGAGGCCGCGATGGCCCAGCAGCGCGAGACCGCGCGCGCCGCGGGCAAGTTCGGCAACGCGACGACGCTGCCGGCCGAGCTGGCTGCGCAACTGCCGGCCACCGAATTCCTCGGCTACGACCGGTTGACCGAAGGCGGACTGGAAGTGGCCGCGCTGTTGCGCGACGGCCGGCCGGTCGACGCCCTCAACGCCGGCGAGGCTGGCGTGGTCATCCTCGACCGCACGCCGTTCTATGCCGAGAGCGGCGGCCAGGTGGGCGATGCCGGCGAGCTGGACGAGGCCGGCACCCGGTTCAAGGTCGACGACACGGTGAAGTTCGCGGGCCAGTTCCACGGCCACGTCGGCACGTTGACGGCGGGCACCCTGCGTCGCGGCGATCGCGTACTGGGTGCGGTGGACGAGGCGCGCCGTGCCAGCACGGTGCTCAACCACTCGGCCACGCACCTGCTGCATTCGGCGCTGCGCAGCGTGCTCGGCGAGCACGTGGTCCAGAAGGGCTCGCTGGTCGCGCCCGAACGCCTGCGTTTCGATTTTGCCCACTTCCAACCGGTAACGGCCACGGAACTGGCCGAGATCGAGCGCCGCGTCAACGACGAGATCCGGGGCAACCATGCCGCGGAGATCCACAACATGGGCATGCAGGAGGCGCTGGATTTCGGCGCGCTGGCCCTGTTCGGCGAGAAGTACGGCGACCAGGTGCGCGTGTTGCGCATGGGCGGCACGTCGACCGAACTGTGTGGCGGCACGCACGTATCCCGCACCGGCGATATCGGCGTGTTCAAGATCGTCTCCGAGGGCGGTGTCTCCGCGGGCGTCCGCCGGATCGAGGCGCTGACCGGGCAGGGCGCGCTCGACCACATCGCGCAGGAAGAGCGCCAGCTGGGCGAGGCCGCGCAGTTGCTCGGCGCGCCGACTGCGGAGTTCGTCGACAAGCTCCGCAGCATCCTGGAACGCCAGAAGAAGCTCGAGCGGGAGCTGGAATCGCTGAAGGCCAAGGCGGCCAGTGGTGCCACTGCCGATCTGGGCGCGGCGGCCCAGGAGGTGGGCGGCATCAAGGTGCTGGCCAGCCGGCTGGAAGGCTTCGACGCCAAGGCGCTGCGTGACGCCGTGGACCGGCTCAAGCAGCAACTGGGCGACGCCGTGATCATTCTGGCAGGCGCCGAGGGCGGCAAGGCCGCGCTGGTGGCGGGCGTCAGCGGCGCAGCGGCCGGCAAGGTGAAGGCCGGCGACCTGCTGGGCCACGTGGCCGGGCAGATCAACGGCCGGGGCGGCGGCCGCCCCGACATGGCGCAGGGTGGGGGCGACGATGGCCCGGCCCTGAAGGACGCGCTGGCAGGCGTCCCGGCATGGGTTGAACATCGCCTGACCTGACCCCGGCGACCCATGACTTCCATCGCTTGTGGCAGTGCCGCTGGCGTACAATAATCGCCGTTTGCTCAATCACTGGAAGCGCTTCCACCGGGGCGCAATCGTCGGCCCACGAGCGGCCGGCCGAGGAGAACTACCCATGCTTATCCTGACGCGTCGCGTCGGTGAGACCCTGATGATCGGCGACTCGGTGACCGTCACCGTGCTCGGCGTCAAGGGCAACCAGGTCCGTATCGG
>CAMPJI010000085.1 GCA_946886865.1 uncultured Lysobacterales bacterium
GATACGGGTGAGTCGCGCATCGTGATGCTGGCCGCCGACTGGTGCGGCTACTGCCGCAAGCAACGCAAGGATTTCGAGCTGGCCAACGTGCGCTACCGCGTCCTCGACATCGAAACGCCCGAAGGCGACCGCGCCATGAAGGCGTTGGGTGCACGTGGCGTGCCGGTCACCGTGATCGGCCAGGACGTGGTGCGCGGCTACGACACCGCCGCGCTCGACGAATACCTCCAACCCCTCGGTTACCGCGTCTACTGACGCGCGCCCCCACCCATCCCCGCGAAGGATTTCCCCATGAAGACTCCCGTCCGCGTTGCCGTCACCGGTGCTGCCGGCCAGATCGGCTACTCCCTGCTGTTCCGCATCGCCTCCGGCGAAATGCTGGGCAAGGACCAGCCGGTCATCCTGCAGATGCTCGAGCTGCCGATGGAGAAGGCCCAGGCCGCGCTCAAGGGCGTGATGATGGAGCTGGAAGACTGTGCGTTCCCGCTGCTGGCCGGCATGGTCGGTACCGACGACGCCGAAGTCGCGTTCAAGGACGCCGACATCGCCCTGCTGGTCGGCGCGCGTCCGCGCGGCCCGGGCATGGAGCGCAAGGACCTGCTGCTGGAGAACGCCAAGATCTTCACCGCCCAGGGCGCCGCGCTGAACAAGGTCGCCAGCCGCGACGTCAAGGTGCTGGTGGTCGGCAACCCGGCCAACACCAACGCCTACATCGCCATGAAGTCCGCCCCGGACCTGCCGGCCAAGAACTTCACCGCGATGCTGCGCCTGGACCACAACCGCGCACTCAGCCAACTGGCCAACAAGGCCGGCGTCGCCGTGGCCGACATCGAGAAGCTGGTCGTGTGGGGCAACCACAGCCCGACCATGTACCCGGACTACCGCTTCGCCACCGTCAACGGGCAGTCGCTGAAGGACAAGATCAACGACGCCGACTGGAACGCGAATGAATTCATCCCGAAGGTGGGCAAGCGCGGCGCGGCCATCATCGAAGCGCGCGGCCTGTCGTCGGCCGCCTCGGCCGCCAACGCTGCCATCGATCACATCCGCGACTGGGTGCTGGGCACCGACGGCAAGTGGGCCACCATGGGCGTGCCGTCCGACGGCAGCTACGGCATCCCGGAAGGCGTGATCTACGGCGTGCCCGTGACCTGCGCCAACGGCGAGTACACCCGCGTCACCGACCTGCCGGTCGACGACTTCAGCCGCGCCGCCATGGACAAGACGCTGGCCGAGCTGGAGGAAGAGCGCGCCGGCGTGGCGCACCTGCTGGGCTGATCATTACTTCAGGTGTTGTCATGGAGGGCGGCCCGGTGGGTCGCCCTCGTCACATTCGGAGCCGAGAGCAATGGAAGGAGTTGCGTCCCACGTCTGGAGCAGAGCCGTCTCTCGGAGGATTTTTTTTCTGGAGATTGCTGCGATTGTGGTCCTCGCGGCAGTCCTCGCTGTCCAGTTCGCTCCAGAGCCCTTTAGCGACTGGCGATACTACTGGGACGCCGCAGGTAATCCCGACCGCTATGAGCGGGGCGGTGCCGCCTTGGTCTTGCTGGGGTGGCTCAAACAACTCGGCGCTTCTCCCCACCTGACGATGCTGGTGCTTAACCTGGCCGCGGGGATTGCCACATTGGTGCTCGCACGCCGCGTGGATCCGACGCCGGGCAAATGGGCATCCCACTTGGTTGCCCTGTACCTGCTGCTGTTGACGCCGTACTTTGGCATCGTCCAGTTCGACCTCATCGCTACCATGAGTCTGGGCCTTGGCTTGGCGCTGATCCTGCGTCCGTCTTTCCGAATAAGCCGGCTCGGTTCAGTGGCGATGGCTATCGTCGCGATCGCCGCGGCCGTGTCCACCCGTCCCCAATTCCTGCTGGTGTTGTCCACCTTGAGTGGGCTGTTGGTCCTGGCCTGGTGGGCGGGCAGGAAGCACCGGACCGGCTTGCAGATCCACGTCGCAGTCGTCCTTTTTGCAGGTGCATTGGCGGGCTTCGGCTTCGACTCCGCGCTTCGCGCCAATGCCGAGCGCAGCGGCGCGATCCGGACGAACTCATCGGTGACCCTGTATTCGGGCCTGCTGGCCTCTTCCACTCGTCTCGCCGACTGTGGCCGATGGTCCGTCGAAGCAACGGCGACTATGCGGTCCGATCTGGAAAAGCCGCTGGCGCAGGCTGTGGTCGAGCGCCTCCAGTTGCAACCAGTCTCGCACTGGGTGGCCGTGATGATTTGCAAGGTCCCGCAGATCGTCACTCCACCGCCGTTTGCGTGGTCGTGGCTGGTGGAGTCGCCATCGCAAGAATCACCACCGTCCGCAGAAACCCTACGGAAGGTCGCATTGATCGAACAACTGATCTATCGATCCCTCTCGGTGCTGTTCTACATTCTGACTCTGGTGTTGGCATGGCGGCACCGGTCGGGCACCGGCCTCGGGTGGCTGCCGGTTCTCTGGCTGCTGGCATTCGGTCTGGTCCACCTTGTCTTCGAGGTGCAGGGGCGATACTTCCTCGCGATGCTCCTCCTCTTGCCGGTCCTCTGCGCCCTGGTGATACGGAACGAAAGGCCCGAAGCCGAGCGTCCTGAGCGGCTCGGATAGAATGATGAGCTCGCCACCCGAACTGGGAAATACATGAACCGCGTCTCTAACGGCACGAAGTTCCGGGCCGCCATCGAAGAAGAATCCCCCTTGCAGGTCATGGGCGCGATCACCGCCTACGCCGGCCTGATGGCCAAGCGGGTGGGCTACAAGGCGCTGTACCTGTCGGGCGGCGGCGTGGCGGCCAACTCGCTGGGCATGCCCGATCTGGGCATCAGCACCATGGAGGACGTGCTGACCGACGCGCGCCGCATCGTCGACGCCACCGGCATGCCACTGCTGGTGGACATCGACACCGGCTGGGGCGGGGCCTTCAACATCGGCCGCACGGTGCGTTCGTTCGAGCGCGTCGGCGTCGCCGCCGTGCACATGGAGGACCAGGTCGGCCAGAAGCGCTGCGGCCACCGGCCCGGCAAGGAAGTCGTGTCCAAGGGCGAGATGGTCGACCGGGTGAAGGCGGCCGTCGATGCACGGACCGACGACGGTTTCGTGGTCATGGCGCGGACCGATGCCGCGGCGGTGGAAGGCGTGGATGCCGCGATCGAACGTGCCGTCGCCTACGTAGAGGCCGGCGCCGACATGATCTTCCCGGAGGCGATGGGTTCGCTCGACGACTACCGCCGCTTCAAGCAGGCGGTGAAGGTGCCGATCCTGGCCAACCTCACCGAGTTCGGCAGCACGCCGTTCTACACCGTCGACGAGTTGCGCGAGGCCGGTGTCGACATCGCCCTGTACTGCTGCGGCGCGTATCGCGCCATGAACAAGGCGGCGCTGAATTTCTACGAGACGGTGCGTCGCGACGGCACCCAGAAGCACATCATCGACACCCTGCAGACGCGCGCCGAGCTGTACGACTACCTCGGCTACCACGCCTACGAAGACAAGCTCGACGCGCTGTTCGCATCGGGCAAGGCCGATTGACCCGCCGGCGTCCGGCTGTGCCCGTACGCCCGCTGGACCAGAGAGAGGATTGAATATGAGCGAGACCAGCACCCTTCCCAAGCCCAAGAAGTCGGTGGCCCTCTCGGGCACGGCCGCGGGTAACACCGCGCTGTGCACCGTCGGTCGCAGCGGCAACGACCTGCACTACCGCGGCTATGACATCAAGGACCTGGCCACGAAGTCGACGTTCGAGGAGGTCGCGCACCTGCTGGTCCACGGCGCATTGCCGACCGCCTCGCAGCTCAAGGCCTATCGCACCAAGCTCAAGCGCATGCGCGGGCTTCCGGCGATCGTGACCGACGCGCTGGAGCTGGTGCCGGCCAACGCCCATCCGATGGATGTACTGCGTACGGGCTGTTCGGTGCTGGGCACCGTGCTGCCGGAGCGCGACGGGCATCCGGCCTCCGCGGCGCGCGACATCGCCGACACGCTGGTCGCCAGCTTCGGCTCCATGCTGCTGTACTGGTGGCACTTCACCCGCAACGGCCGCCGTATCGATGTGGAAACCGACGACGACTCCGTGGCCGGCCACTTCCTGCACCTGCTGCACGGCGAGCCGCCAAGCGCCCTGCACGTGGAGTCCCTGGACAAGTCCCTGGTGCTGTACGCCGAGCACGAGTTCAATGCCTCGACCTTCACCGCGCGCGTGATCGCCGGCACCGGCAGCGACCTGCACTCGTGCATCACCGGTGCCATCGGTGCCCTGCGTGGGCCGAAGCACGGCGGCGCCAACGAAGTGGCGATGGATATCATCAGCCGGTACACCTCGGCGGACGAGGCGGAGACCGACATCCGCGCGCGCATGGAGCGCAAGGAAATCATCATCGGTTTCGGACATCCGGTGTACACGATCGGCGACCCGCGCAACCCGATCATCAAGGAGATCAGCCGCAAGCTCTGCAGTGATGGCGGCAACCAGGTGCTGTTCGACGTGTCCGAGCGCATCGAGACGCTGATGATGGACACGAAGAAGATGTTCCCGAACCTGGACTGGTACTCCGCGTCGGCCTATCACATGATGGGCATCCCGACGCCGATGTTCACGCCGCTGTTCGTGATCGCACGCACCACCGGCTGGAGCGCGCACGTGATCGAGCAGCGCCAGGACGGCAAGATCATCCGGCCCAGCGCGAACTACACCGGTCCAGATGACCGTGCCTACGTGGATATCGAGAAGCGTTGACGGTCGCAGACGTCCGAAAAGAAAAAGCCGCGCAAATGCGCGGCTTTTTCTTGCCCGTGCGAATTGTGCGGGTGAATCAGGACGGACGCGGCTTGAGCGACTGCACCTTGAGGAAGGTGTGGTCGCCGATGGTCGCGACCTGGTATGCATTCCGCCAGGACGGGGTGGCGATGGCATGCGCCAGGAAGTGGCTCGCGCCCGGGACGATCTCCTTGCGCTCGCCGGCCGGCAACGCCCAGTTGCGCTCGGCCTCCAGCGCCACCGTGACCGCCTCGCCCCACGCTTCGGTATTGCTCAGGCGGGTGTTGGGCGAAACGATCGTCGGGGCGAACTGCTTGCGGGCGGTAACGACCTCGCAGACCGAGTCGCCCCACAGGCCGCTGTCGCGGCGTCGCAGTGCAACCTCGGCGACGGCCTGCTGTCCGCGAACGGACTGGTCGCGCGCTTCCAGATACAGCGTGGTGCTCAGGCACAGCGAATCGGCGGTTTGTGGCGGCAAAACAGAGGCCAACCACAGGATCCAGGCCAGTTTCATGTCGACTCCTTGCTCCGTTGCGCCGGCCGCACTTCAGCGTCCGCCCCTTGCGGGAACGGTGACTTCGGTGTGGACCGACATGGCGTACTGGGGAGGGCGGCGGCCGCGTCCTGGCGGATGCGACTCAAGGTCGCGTGCGGCTCGCATTGCCCCGGGCCGTTGACCACGCGACTGCGCGGGCGGCGAGGGTGCCACCGGCTGGGTGGCTGAAAAGTTGGCGCACGGTACAGGCCGCAACATAAACGCCAGGTGAACAGCTGGCCTAAGTGGCGGATTGTTTTGGAGTTTTTATTCGGCGGCAGGCTTGAGAGCCCCGCGTGGCCTGCCTCGCCGATGTGAGGGTGGTCACATCGGCGGGGAGGTCGTGCAGCCCGGGAACGGAACGATCCGACCGCCAGTGCGCCGCGTTACAGGGAGGCCGCCAGCCGGCTGCCCTGTGCGATCGCACGCTTGGCATCCAGTTCCGCAGCCACATCCGCGCCGCCGATCACATGGCAGTTCCGTCCACGCGTCGACAAGGCCTCTGCAAGCGGACGGAGCGGCTCCTGCCCGGCGCATATCACGACGTGGTCGACCGGCAACACCTCCTGCGCGCCGTCGATGACGACATGCAGCCCGGCATCGTCGATGCGGACATACTCGACCCCGCCCAGCATGCGTACGCCTTTCGCCTTCAACGTGGCGCGGTGAATCCAGCCGGTGGTCTTGCCCAGCCGTGCCCCCGGTTTGCCCGAGCTGCGTTGCATCAGGCAGACGCGACGTGCGGGCGGTGCGGGGTTCGCCTGAGTCAGGCCGCCACGCCGGTCTCCGTAACCGAGATCGACGCCCCACTCGTCGCGCCATCGCGCCGCGTCCAGCGTGGTCGATGGGTGTGCGGCGTCATGGACCAGGAACTCGGCCACGTCGAACCCGATACCGCCTGCGCCGATGATCGCCACCGAACCTCCCGGGACAACCCGACCGGTGAGCACGTCGACATAGCTGACGACCTTGGGGTGGTCCGCCCCGGGGATGGCAACGGCGCGCGGCGCGATGCCGGTGGCCAGCACCACCTCGTCGAAGCCGTCCAGGAGCGGGGCATCAACGTCCGTCTCCAGGTGCAGAGCGACCCCGGTCTGTTCGATCCGTCGGGCGAAATAGCGCAGCGTCTCGTGGAACTCCTCCTTGCCGGGAATGCGCTTGGCCAGGTTGAACTGGCCGCCGATCTCACTGGCGCGATCGAACAGGGTCACCGCATGCCCACGCTCGGCCGCGACGGTGGCGCAGGCCAGCCCGGCAGGGCCCGCGCCGACCACTGCGACGCGCTTGGGTGACGCCGTCGGTGCGTAGTTCAGCTCTGTCTCCGCGCAGGCACGCGGGTTGACCAGGCAGCTGGCGCGCTTGTTTTCGAACACGTGGTCCAGGCACGCCTGGTTGCAGGCGATGCAGGTGTTGATGTCGCTCGCCCGGCCGCGCAGTGCCTTGTTGACCCATTCCGGGTCGGCGAGCAGCGGGCGGGCCATGGACACCATGTCGGCCTGGCCGGTGGCCAGGATCCGCTCGGCGACGTCCGGCATATTGATGCGGTTGGTGGCGATCAGGGGCACGCCGACATCGGGCTTGAGCCTTGCGGTAATGCCGGTGAAGGCGGCGCGCGGGACGGCGGTCGAAATCGTCGGCACGCGGGCCTCGTGCCAGCCGATGCCGGTGTTGATCAGCGTGGCGCCGGCGGCCTCGACGGCCCGCGCCTGCAGGACGACTTCGTCCCAGGTCCCGCCCTCGTCCACCAGGTCGATCATCGAGAGGCGGTAGATGACGATGAAGTCGGGCCCGCACCGCTCACGGATGCGGCGCACGATCTCCACGGCGAAGCGCATGCGGCGTGCGGCGTCGCCACCCCATGCGTCCGCACGCCGGTTCGTGCGTGGAACGGTGAACTGGTTGAGCAGGTAACCCTCCGAGCCCATCACTTCGACGCCGTCGTAGCCGGCCTCGCGTGCCAGTCGCGCGCTGGTGGCGAACGCCTCGATCTGCCGTTCGACGCCACGTGCCGTCAATGCCCGTGGCGTGAACGGGTTGATGGGGGCCTTGAGCCGGGTCGGCGCCACCTGCAGCGGGTGGTAGCCGTACCGTCCTGCGTGGAGCAATTGCAGGCAGATCCGGCTGCCGTGCGCGTGGACCGCCGACGTGACCTGCCGGTGCTTGCGCACCTCCCAGGGCCAGCCGAGTTTGCCCCCGAACGGCTTGAGCCAGCCGCTGACATTGGGCGAGAAGCCTCCGGTGACGATGAGCCCGACCCCGCCTGCGGCGCGTTCGGCGAAGTAGGCCGCGAGCTTCGGGAAATCCGCGGCCCGATCCTCCAGGCCGGTGTGCATGGAGCCCATCAACACCCGGTTGGGAAGCGTGCAAAAGCCCAGCTCCAGAGGGGAGGACAGCATCGGATAGGCATGGGCGGTCGAAGTCATCGATCAAATACGCTGGCGTACGGAAGAGCGCACCATGCAGGCAAAGATTCAAAGGTTCAACGCTTCCATCACCGATGAAGGCGGCAGGACTGAAGATGAACGGCACTTGACGACTTGCAGGAGGGGATTGAACTTTCCACGGTTGTTAGGCGTAAGTTAACGCGCCTTTCACAGGGCCAAACCTAACCTGCGCCGCGATGGCGTCGCGCACCAGCGACCGTCCTGACGGTAGGAACCTCGCAGACGCGGTTTCCCCTCTTTTGATCCCAAGGAGCACTAAATGAACAAGAACCTCCTCTGCGCTGCCCTGTTGGGTGGTCTGAGCCTGGCGGGCGCCGCTAACGCTCAGGAATTCGACGACCGCTGGTATGTCACCGGGTCGACGGGTCTGAACTTCCAGGACTCCGAGCGAGGCACGGAGAACGCCCCGTTTGGCGCGATTGGCCTGGGCAAGTTCATCAACCCGTACTGGTCGGTTGATGGCGAGCTCAACTACCAGAATCCGGATCGTGATGTTAATCAGGATCTGAACTGGTCGCAGTACGGCATCTCCATTGACGCTCGGCGTCATTTCATCGCGGAAGGCCGGAACTGGAACCCCTACCTTTTGATGGGTCTGGGGTATCAGCGTGAGGAAATCGAAAGCGACAACTTCCCGAATCCGGACTCGCCGTTCAACGACGAAGTCAGCGGTGGCGCCTTGAAGTTGGGCGCGGGTCTGCAGGGCGACATGGGCCGCGTCAAGGCACGTGCTGAACTCGCTTACCGTGCAAGCAATGCTATTGATGACAGCGATACTGCTCTGCTCCTTGACGATCCGGCGCCGGAACGAAACGACGGCCCGGATTGGTACGGTGACATCCTCGCGAGCGTCGGTATCGTGATCCCGCTGGGTCCCGAGCCGGTGGCCCCGGTGGCACCGGCCCCGGTCGCGCCGAGCTGCGCGGACCTGGACGACGACGGTGACGGCGTCAACAACTGCGACGACAAGTGCCCGGATTCGCAGGCTGGCCAGACCATCGGTCCGGACGGCTGCCCGGTGCCGGTGTCGATCGACCTGAAGGGCGTGAACTTCGACTTCGACAAGTCGACGCTGCGTCCGGACGCGGTGGCGATCCTGAACGAGGCCGTGCAGATCCTGCAGCGCTACCCGGAGCTGCGCGTGGAAGTGGCCGGTCACACCGACCTGTGCGGCACCGACGCGTACAACCAGTCGCTGTCGGAGCGTCGCGCCTCGGCGGTGTACGACTACCTGAGCAGCAACGGCATCGACGCCTCGCGCATGGTGGGTCCGAACGGGTACGGCGAGAGCCGCCCGCTGGAGCCGACCGCCCAGACCTTGCCGGAGTGCAAGAACGAGCGGAACCGTCGCACGGAGCTGAACGTGCAGAACTGATGCACCCGGGCGGGCCCTTCGGGGTCCGCCCATCGCATCGAGAGCCCGGCCTTGTGCCGGGCTTTTTTGTGGCGGCGAGTGCTTTCGTTAAGCTGTATTAACAAACGCCTTGACGGTGTATGATCGCCGCGCCAAGGGCCTGGCAACACCCTCGCGTGGGTCCTGAGCTGGCGCTGTGCAGTTCCCTTGCCCTGACTAAATCGAAGGAGTCGTTTATGAAGATCCGCTTGCTGAGCACCGCGCTTTTGGCGGGCCTGGCCTTCTCGGCCGGTGCGCAGGAGTTCGATGACCGCTGGTACCTCACGGGCTCAGCCGGGCTCAACTTCCAAGACAATGATCGTGGAACCGATGACGCGCCTTTCGCGACTTTTGGCTTGGGCAAGTTCATCAGCCCGAATTGGTCGGTCGACGGCGAACTGAATTACCAGAATCCAAGCTTGGATTCGAACGACGATCTGAACTGGTCCCAGTACGGCATCTCGTTGGACATGCGCCGCCATTTCCTCTCCGAGGGTCGGAACTGGAACCCATATACGGTGTTGGGCCTTGGGTATCAGCGGGCCGAAGAGGAATTCGATGCCTTCCCGAGCCCGAATTCTCCCGGTCAGCGTGAAGATGGCAACTTTGCCGCGAAGGTGGGTGTGGGCATGCAGGGAGACCTGGGTGCAGTCGGAATGCGGGCGGAGCTGGCTTATCGTGGCGACTTCGATGACCAGAGCGTCAACGCACCTCAAGAGGATTGGTTCGGCGACATTTTGGCTTCGGTCGGCGTCGTGATCCCGCTGGGTCCGGAGCCGGTGGCCCCGGTGGCACCGGCCCCGGTTGCGCCGAGCTGCGCGGACCTGGACGACGACGGTGACGGCGTCAACAACTGCGACG
>CAMPJI010000086.1 GCA_946886865.1 uncultured Lysobacterales bacterium
CTCCGCCACCGAGCATCTGCATCTCGTCGGCGACGAGTCGCCGACGAGATGCAGATGCTCGGTGGCGGAGCTGAAGGTGGCGGCGGCGGTGGTGGCAGCTACCGTGGTGGTGGCGATCGCAGCGAGCGTCCTTCGCGTCCGCCGCAGCGCCAGGAGTCGGCGCCGCGCCGTGAAGCGCCGCCGGCCAAGTCCAACGACTTCGCCGACGACTTCGCGGACGACGATATTCCGTTCTGATCCGAAAACGCGAAAGGCCGTGCGCAAGGCGTGGTCTTGAGCTCGAACCCGCCACTGGAACCGGAGCAGTCGAGTGCCAACGTGGTTCGTGACCGGCGGCGCCGGGTTCATCGGCGGCAATTTCGTCCTTGATGCCGTCCGGCGCGGCATCAACGTGGTGAACTTCGATGCCCTGACGTATGCAGGCAACCTCGACACGCTGCAGCCGCTCCAGCGCGACACCCGCCATATCTTCATTCATGGCGATATAGGTAATGCGGTGCTGGTCTCGCGCATCCTGGCCGAGCACCGGCCAGATGCCGTCATCAACTTCGCCGCCGAAAGCCACGTCGATCGCTCGATCGACGGGCCGGCAACGTTCGTGCAGACCAATGTGGTGGGTACGCTGTCGCTTCTGGAGCAGGTGCGCGACTACTGGCGCGCGCTGGACGGCGATGCGGCATCGGACTTTCGGTTCCTGCACGTATCAACCGATGAGGTCTACGGCAGCCTGGGTGATACCGGCACGTTCACCGAAGCGACGCCGTTTGCGCCCAATTCACCTTACTCGGCCTCCAAGGCCGCGTCCGACCATCTGGTCCGCGCGTTCCACCACACCTACGGTTTGCCGGTCCTCACGACCCATTGCTCCAACAACTATGGGCCGTACCAGTTCCCGGAGAAGTTGATCCCGCTGGTGATTGCCAAGGCGTTGGCGGGCGAGCCATTGCCCGTTTACGGCGACGGCAGGAATGTCCGCGACTGGCTGTTCGTCGAAGACCACTGTGCCGCTATCCGGCGCGTGCTCGAGTCCGGCGAGGTGGGCGAGACCTATAACGTCGGTGGCGACGCCGAACGAAAGAACATCGAGGTCGTCCGTACGCTGTGCGCCCTGCTGGACGAACGCCGGCCTCTGGCGAACGGGCACAGGCGCGAGTCGCTTATCACCTTCGTCAAGGACCGTCCCGGTCACGACCGTCGGTATGCGATTGATGCGTCCAAGCTGAAGCGCTCGCTGGGCTGGGCGCCCGCGGTCACGTTCGAAGAAGGCATGGCGCGCACGGTCGACTGGTACCTCGGCAACCAGACGTGGGTAAACCGGGTGCTGGACGGCAGTTACCGGCTCGAGCGCATCGGCCAGGCCTGAGGAGACAGTCCACATGGGTCGCAAGGGCATCATCCTGGCCGGAGGTACCGGCACACGGCTTTATCCCGTCACCCAAGCCATCAGCAAACAGCTGCTGCCGGTGTACGACAAGCCGATGATCTACTACCCGCTCAGCGTGCTGATGATGGCGGGCATCCGCGAGGTCCTGATCATCAACACCCCTCACGAGCAGGCGCTCTTCCAGGGGCTGCTGGGCAACGGCTCGCAGTGGGGCATGCGCATCGAGTACGCCGTGCAGCCCAGTCCCGACGGCCTGGCGCAGGCTTATCTGATCGGGCGCGAGTTCGTGGCCGGCGAGCCCAGTTGCCTGGTGCTGGGCGACAACATTTTCCACGGCCCCGGGCTGACGGCGATGCTCAAGCGCGCCGATGCCCGCGATACCGGTGCGACGGTATTCGGCTATTGGGTGAGTGACCCCGAGCGTTATGGCGTCGCCGATTTCGATCGGGACGGCAAGGTCATCGACCTGGAGGAAAAGCCCGCCAAGCCCAAGTCCAACTACGCCGTCACGGGCCTGTACTTCTACGACGGCCGTGCCAGTGACTTCGCTTCCAGGTTGAAGCCGTCGCGGCGGGGTGAGTTGGAGATCACCGACCTGAACCGGATGTACCTCGAAGAGGGGTCACTGCATCTTGAGCAGCTCGGGCGTGGCTATGCGTGGCTCGATACCGGGACGCACCAATCCCTGCTGGAAGCCAGCAACTACATCGAGACGATCGAGGCGCGACAGGGCCTTCGTGTCTGCTGTCCTGAAGAGATCGCCTGGAATAACGGCTGGATCAGCGATCAGGACCTGGAAGCCCTGGCGCAACCGCTGAAGAAGAACGGCTACGGCCAGTACCTGCTGGGTCTGGCAGAGCGGGGCTTCGTGCCATGAAGGTGATGGAAACCCGTCTGCCCGGGTGCGTGGTCATCGAGCCGCGTGTGTTCGGCGACGACCGTGGGTCGTTCTTCGAGTCTTTCAACCTCGACCGGTTCGCCGAACACGGACTGTCCCCACGGTTCGTGCAGGGCAACGTCTCCTCGTCGCAGCGCGGTGTCCTGCGTGGCCTGCACTACCAGTGGCCCAACCCCCAGGGCAAGTACGTGTCCGTCGTGGAGGGTGAAGTCTGGGACGTGGCGGTGGACATCCGGCGCGGATCGCCGACGTACGGCCAGTGGGCGGCCGTGGTGTTGAGCGCGGAAAACCGGCGGCATTTCTGGATACCCGAAGGGTTCGCGCATGGCTTCGTGGCGCTGAGTGAACGCGCCGTATTCACCTATCTCTGCACTGCGACGTACGACGCATCCGCGGACGCGAACATCCGCTGGGACGACCCGCAGCTGGCCATCGATTGGCCTGTCAGCGAACCCTTGCTGTCGCCGAAGGATTCGGCCGCGCCGCTGCTGGCGTCCATCGAACCCGAGCGGTTGCCGGTCTACCAGCCGTGAGGATCCTGCTGCTCGGTGCGAATGGGCAGGTTGGCACCGAACTCCGGCGCAGCCTGCTTGACCTGGGCGAGGTCATCGCCGCCACCCGGTCCGGCCAGCTGGAAGCGGGTGCCGCCTGCGAGGCCGTCGACCTGTCAGATGTCGCGTCGATCCCGGGCGCCGTCAATCGCATCGGGCCCGACCTGGTGGTCAATGCGGCGGCCTACACGGCGGTGGATCGTGCAGAGTCCGAGCAGGAACTGGCCTACCGCATAAATGCAGAGGCACCGGGCGCGCTCGCAGATGCCTGCCGCAGTCTCGGGATTTCGCTGATCCACTACTCGACCGACTACGTGTTCGATGGGCAGGGCAGCCGCCCCTATCGCGAAGACGACCCGACCGACCCGCAGAACGTCTATGGGGCCAGCAAGCTGGCCGGAGAGCAGGCGATCAGAGCCAGCGGCGCCGAGCACCTCATCCTGCGCACGGCATGGGTCTACGGTCTGCACGGCCACAACTTCCTGCGCACGATGCTGCGACTGAGTGCGCAACGCAATGTGCTGGACGTGGTCGATGACCAGTGGGGCTGTCCAACGCCTTCCTGGCTCATCGCTGAAGTGACGGCCAGCATTCTCCAGCTCGGCACATTCAGGACGAGACTTGTCCATCTTGTCGCATCAGGTGAAACGACCTGGCATGGCTTTTCAAAGGCGATTTTCGATGATGTAGGCACGATGGGACTTCTCGGGCCTACTCCTTGCATACGCCCGGTGTCTTCTTCGCACTATCCAGCGCGTCTTCGACGTCCGGACTACTCGGTGCTCGACACAGCACATATTCGGGCCACGTATGGGATTGAGCTACCTCACTGGCGCCAAGCGCTGTCGAGCACGCTTGACGGCATGGCCTCGCACGCATCGTCCTAGACCACCCGATCCCACGCTTTGCCGCCCGGCACGCGGCCGCCTACCATCGGGGTTTGTCCCGATCCCGGAGCGTCGATGAACCTGCGCCACGCCGTCCTGCCACTGCTGGTGGCCACCTTCCTGTCGTCCGCGCCGCTGGCCGTGGATGCGGCCGAGCGGGGCCTGCAGGGCCGCGACCTGGCCACCATGGACCGTTACTCGTCCCCGACGCTGTCGCCCGACGGCCGCCATCTCGTGTTTGCCAAGCGCGTCGTGGATTTCAAGGCGGACACCTCCAGCACGAGCCTGTGGATCGAAGACCTGTTCGCGCGCGATGCCGCGCCGCCACGCCGCCTGACGCCCGAAGGCTGGAGCGTCAACTCGCCGTCCTTCTCGCCCGACGGCAAGCACGTCTATTTCCTCAGCGCCAAGACAGGCCGCTCGCAACTGCACGCGATCCCCGTGGCGGGCGGCGAACCGCGCCCACTGACCGACGTGCCCGTCGACATCGGCACCTATCACGTCTCGCCCTCGGGTGACCGCGTGGCTTTCAGTGCGGATACGTTCCTCGACTGCGGCAGCGACCTGGCCTGCACCCGCACGCGGCTGGACGAGACCGGCAAGCGCAAGGCCAGCGGCGTCGTGTATGACGCGCTCTTCATCCGCCACTGGGACACCTGGGGCGATGGCCGCCGCAACCAGCTGTTCGTGGCGCCTCTGGGCGACACGCCGGCCACGCGTGCCGTGGCGGTCAGCGGCACGCTGGAGGGCGACGTGCCCTCCAAGCCCTTCGGTGGTGGCGCCGACTACACCTGGGCGCCGGACGGGCAGTCACTGGTGGCCAGCCTGCGCGTGGCCGGGCGCGAGGAACCGTGGTCGACCGATTTCGACCTCTATCGCCTGCCGGCCGACGGCGAGGGCGCGCCGATCAACCTGACCGAATCCAACCCCGCATGGGACGCCGAGCCGGTGTTCAGCGCCGACGGCACCACGCTGTACTACCGCGCGATGAAGCGCGCCGGCTTCGAGGCCGACCGCTCCGGACTGATGGCGATGGACGTGGCCAGCGGCCAGCTGCGCGAGATCGCGCCCGACTGGGACCGCTCTGCCGACGGCATCGTCCTCTCCGCTGACGGCGGCACGATCTACACCACGGCGCAGGACACCGGCGAGCACCCGATGTTCGCGGTCGACATCGCCAGCGGAGACGTGCGCGAAGTGGTGGGCGACGGCACGGTGTCGAACGTGCAGCTGGCTGGGCCGACGTTGGCCTTCACCCGCAACACCATGGCGACGGGCGACCAGATCATCACGACCGGCACGGACGCGGCGCAGTTGCGCGAGATCACCCCGAGCGCCGCGCAGATGCTGGGCGATGATGTCGGCTTCGGTGCGTATGAGCAGTTCAACTTCAAGGGCTGGAACAATGAGACCGTGCACGGCTACGTGGTCAAGCCGTGGAACTACGAGGCAGGCAAGGACTATCCGGTCGCGTTCCTGATCCACGGCGGACCGCAGGGCAGCTTCGGCAACGGCTGGAGCTACCGCTGGAACCCGCAGACCTACGCGGGGCAGGGCTACGCGGTGGTCATGATCGATTTCCACGGCTCCACCGGCTATGGGCAGGCGTTCACCGACGCCATCAGCCAGCACTGGGGCGACCGCCCGCTGGAGGACCTGCAGAAGGGCTGGGCGGCCGCGCTCGAGCGATACGACTTCCTCGACGGCGACAACGCCTGCGCGCTGGGCGCCAGCTACGGCGGCTACATGGTCAACTGGATCGCAGGCAACTGGAACGAGCCATGGACGTGCCTGGTCAACCACGACGGCGTGTTCGATACGCGCTCGATGGGCTACGTGACCGAGGAACTGTGGTTCACCGAGTGGGAAAACGGTGGCACCCCGTACGAGAACCCGGAGGCCTACGAGCGCTTCAACCCGGTCAACCACGTGTCGAAGTGGCGCGTGCCGATGCTGGTCGTGCAGGGCGAGAAGGACTACCGCGTGCCGGTCGACCAGGGCATCTCGACATTCACCGCGCTGCAGCGGCGCGGTATCGAGTCGAAGTTCCTGTACTTCCCGGACGAGAACCACTGGGTGCTCAAGCCCAACAACAGCGTGCTGTGGCACGACACCGTCAACGCCTGGCTGAAGCAGCACATCGGCCAGTGATGCACCCGGCGACGGCGGCTTCGGCCGCCGTCGCCGTATCCGTGTCGTCCGATTTCAATCCACCTTGTTGCGTACCGCGCCCCCGGAGCCTGCATGCCGCCTTCCACGCCTGCCCTGATCACCAATGACGCCGTCGTGCTCGGCCTGCTGGCCGTCGTGCTCGGGTTCGTGTTCTGGAGTGCTTCGCGCGAGGACGGTTTCTGGAAGAAGTTCTACGGCGTCGTGCCGGCGCTGCTGCTCTGTTACCTGATCCCGTCGGTGTTCAACAGCATCGGGCTGATCGACGGTGCCGCATCCGGGCTGTACCCGATGGCGCGCGACTACCTGCTGCCCAGCGCACTGGTGCTGCTGTGCGTGGCGCTGGATTTCGGCGCCATCGTGCGGCTGGGGCCCAAGGCGGTGGTGATGTTCCTGGCCGGTACCGCGGGCGTGATGCTCGGCGCGGTGACGGCCTTCATCGCGATGGGCTTCATCCATCCCGAAGCGGTCGCCGGCGACACCTGGCGCGGCATGACCACGGTGGCCGGCAGCTGGATCGGCGGCGGCGCCAACCAGGCGGCGATGAAGGAAGTGTTTGGCGTCGAGGCCACGATGTTCGGGCAGTTCGTCGCCGTCGACGTGCTCCTCGCCAGCCTGTGGCTGGCGGTGCTCCTGTTCCTGGCGGCACGGGCGCCGGCATTCGACCGCTGGACCGGCGCGGACGTGAGCGCCATCGACGACCTCAAGCACCGCATCGAGGCGTACCAGGCGCAGCATGCGCGAACGCCATCGATGACCGACCTGATGCTGATCCTGGCCGTCGGACTGGGGGCGACCGGGCTGGCGCACCTGCTGACCGACCCGCTGGTGGCCTGGATCGCCGGCCTGCCGGCGGAGTGGAACCTGGACAACTACAGCCTGACGGCGCGGTTCTTCTGGATCACCGTACTGGCCACCACCATCGGCCTGCTGCTCAGCTTCACCCGCGCCCGCACGCTGGAGGGTGCCGGCGCGTCGAAGGTCGGCTCGGTGATGCTGTACGTGCTGGTGGCGACCATCGGCATGCAGATGGACCTGGGCGCGTTGCTCGACCGGCCGTGGCTGTTCCTGCTGGGCCTGATCTGGATCACCGTCCATGGGGTGGTGATGCTGGTCGTGGCCAAACTGATCCGGGCGCCGCTGTTTTTCCTGGCCGTGGGCTCGCAGGCGAACATCGGTGGCGCCGCGTCCGCACCGGTGGTGGCCAGCGCTTTCCATCCCGCGTTGGCGCCGGTCGGCGTGTTGCTGTCGGTCCTGGGCTACGCACTGGGCACGTACTGCGCGTATGCGACCGGCCTGCTCCTGCAGGCGATGGCGGTGGGTTGACCGGTCGTTCGAACCGTAGCCCGGGTAAGCGAAGCGCACCCGGGGCTGCCATGCATCACATCGCGGCAATCCCGGGTGCGGCCTTTGGCCTTGCCCGGGCTACAGCCACTTGGCGCGCTTGAACATCCGGTAGAGCACCACGCACACGGCCGCGACGCCGGCCATCAGGATGGGGTAGCTCCAGCGGCCGGCCAGTTCCGGCATGTGCACGAAGTTCATGCCGTACCAGCTGGTGACCAGCGTGGGGGCGGCCAGCAGCGCCGCCCACGCGCCCAGGCGCTTGACCGTTTCGCCCTGGCGGACGGTCACGAGCGACAGGTTGACGCTGACGGCCGCGGTCAGCATTTCCCGGAGCGTGTCGACCGCTTCGTTGATGCGTGCCGTGTGATCCAGCACGTCCCGGAAGTAGAGCTGGGTTTCCTCGTCCACCAGGCCGCCGCGCGAGCGCGACAGTTGCCCGACGATGTCCTGCAGCGGTGCGGCGGCCATGCGCAACCGGGTGAGCTCCCGCTTGAGGTCGTAGAGCGTGCGGACCGTGCGCTGGCGGAAATCGTCGGCGAAGATGTCCTTCTCCAGGGCATTGAGCGCCGCACTGAAGGCATCGACGATCGGGAAGAAGTCGTCGACCACCAGGTCGAGCACCGCATAGAGCGCCGCACCGGGGCCACGCCGCAGCAGTTCGGGTTCACGCTCCATGCGCGCACGCGCCGGCGCGTAGCTGGACGAGGCGCCGTGCCGCACCGTCACCAGATAGCGGGGCCCGACGAACACGTGCGTCTCGCCGAACCGGATGTGGTCGTCGACCGAGCGTGCCGTGTGCACGGCAATGAACAGCGAGTTGCCGTAGCTCTCGATCTTGGGGCGCTGGTGGGCCTTGTGCGCGTCCTCCACGGCCAGGTCGTGCAGGCCGAATTCCTCCTGCAGCTGGTCCAGCACCGACTCGGCCGGCTCGTACAGGCCGACCCAGACGAAGCTGCCGTCGTCCACCGCCAGCACATCGCTGATCTCTTCCAGCGGCACGTCCCGCCGGCTGCCATCGCGGGCGTAGGCTACGCAGTTGACGACACAGGCGGGCGAGGGCGAAGGCGAGGGCGGGGTTGCGGGCGAAGGGGGCGTGGATGTCATCGCGCGCATCCTGCCACGCGGGGGCGATGGCGGCGCATGGTCAGCCGGGTCGCGAGGCGATGGTTCGCCGGGGTCGGCCTGGCGTGCGGACCAGCGCCCAGGCGAGCGCCGCGTGGACAGGCAGCAGCAACGCGATCCAGTGCGCGTTGCGCTGTGGCAGCACCTGCAGGCCGTAAACGAAGACCGCAAGCGTGGCCAGACCGGCCACCAGCACAAGCACCGGGGCGAACAGCGGGCCGGCCGGGCGCCCACGGGCGATCCGCCAGCCGCCCGGCAGCAACAGCCACGCCAGCGGGCTGAGCAGCAGCAGGTTCTGGTTGGCCCAGCCGAAGCGGTGGTCCGTGCCGATCCAGATGTAGAGCATCAGCGCGCCCACCAGCCCCGACACCGCCCAGAACGGCAGCGCCAGCGTCGCGGCCCACGCGCGGCGCCGATGGCCGAGCCACGCCAGCGCCACGCCGATCGCAAGGCCCGCGGCCAGCCATCGTGTCCAACTGCGCTGGAACTCGCGCGGCTCCGGTGCGACGCGGTGGGGCAGGACCTCGAAGCGCTCCATGACGACCGGCCGCCCGTCGGGGCGGCGGGTGTCGTCCAGGGCGTCGGCCAGACGCATGGGCACGAACGCCTCGTTCCACAGCGGCAGCGGCCGGTCCGCGGACGGGCCCAGGCCCACGTCGAACACCAGCCACATCCACGGGGCGGGCGATGCCAGGCGCACGGCTTCGCTGCGGAAGGTGTTGCCGCGCGAGCGCGACTGCAGTTGCCGGGCCAGCTGGCCGCCCAACGCGCGGTCCAGCGCGTCGCGCACCCGCGTGGAGCAGTTGTCGAGGAAATAGTCGTAGCGGTAGTAGGCGTTTTCGGGCCGCGCGTTGACCGCCAGTGCATCGGCCAGTTCGCGGGCATCGGCCGGGGCCAGGTCGAGCCACTGCATGGACACGCCGCGCCCGACGTCCCGGTAGTAGGCCAGGTCCTCGTCGACGGGAAGGGCCAGCAGGCGGTAGCGCATCTCGCCGCGGACGAAGCGGGCGATGAAGTCCGACTCGGACGGGTCGAAGTACCCGAAGTTGTAGGACGTGGCGGTACCCGCGACCGGATCCTGCACGACGATGGCGTTGTGGCCGAAACGTTCGAAGAAGATCTCGCCCGGCAGCATGGTCAGCACGCCGATGCGCGGTGCGGGGGGGGTATCGGCCGCCTGCGGCGTTCCGCCGGCGGTATCGCCCGCGGGCGGCGGCGCAGCCATTGCGACCAGCGTTACGCACCACAACGCCAGGACGAACGCCCAACGCCACCCGCGGCGCATGCCGCGGCGCACGTCAGCCGTCATCGCCCAGCACGCCCACGTGGAAGGCATGCACGCGCCGCGCGTCGGCGCTGGACACGCGGAACACGTAGCGGCC
>CAMPJI010000087.1 GCA_946886865.1 uncultured Lysobacterales bacterium
GGCGTGCAGCGCGACCTGCTGCCGCTGGTGGAAGGCTCCACCGTCAGCACCAAGTACGGCTCGATCAAAACCGACCACATCCTGTTCATCGCCTCGGGCGCGTTCCACTTGGCCAAGCCGTCGGACCTGATCCCCGAGCTGCAGGGCCGCTTCCCGATCCGGGTCGAACTGGGCGCGCTGAGCAAGGACGACTTCGTCCGCATCCTCACCGAGCCCAAGGCCGCACTGACGTTGCAATACGTCGAGCTGATGAAGACCGAGGGCGTGTCGCTGGCTTTCACCGACGACGCCATCGAGCGCCTCGCCGAGATCGCCGCTACCGTCAACGAGCGCCAGGAAAACATCGGCGCCCGCCGCCTGCACACCGTGCTCGAGCGCCTGCTCGACACCCTGAGCTTCGAAGCCCCCGACCGCGACGGCCAGCAGGTCACCATCGACCGCGCCTACGTCGATGCGCACCTGGGCGAACTGGTGCAGGACCCGGACCTGAGCCGCTATATCCTGTAGTCGCACCGGTCTGAGGCCGACACCGGAAGCCCGGCTAGGCGCCGCGCACCCCGGGCTAGGTGAGGTGGTCATGGCAGCCCGCTGCGGCCTTCGGCCGTAGCGCTGGGCAGTCCGTCAGATCGGGCGGCGCCCACCTGTCTTGCATCCTGCGTGTTTCGTGTCAGGTTTTCCGGCCGGCGATGGACTAACCCTCCTGAACCCACCGGAGAACGCCATGGATGCCACCGCTTCGTTCGCTCATGTACCCGCCCGACCTGCCGGCCACGTCTTTGCCGCCTGGATGCGCGGTGCCTGGCGCCTGTTCCGGCTTGCGCCGACGGCGATATTCGCGTTGTCGCTGCTGCCGATCCTGGTCGAAGCGGTGTTGCAGCTCCTGCCCGGCGTCGGCATCGTCCTCTCGAAGCTCCTGACCCCGCTGGCATCGGCCTGGGTCTTGGTGATGATCGACAACCGGGCGCGCACCGGTGCATTTGCGCCAAGGCGGGCAGCGCTGGGCTGGTGGACGCGGCTGCCGCAGATCGTGCTGGCGGCAGTAATGCTGAGTGGTGTATTTGCGCTCCAGCTGCTGACGGCGGCGTTGATCGGCGGCAGCGAACAGGCGATCGCATTTGTGCTTGGCGATATCGAACGCATGACGCTGTCGCGTGCCGAAGTGGCTGCAGTGCTGGCCAGCGGGGTGATACCCGGATCGCTGGTGCTCTTCGTCGCGCCGCGCGTGGTGCTGGACGGCAACGAGGTATGGCCGGCGATCGTGGAAAGTCTCAGTCTTGCGGTCCGTTACTGGCGCCCCGTGGCCATGTTTGCGGCCTTGTCGGCCACACTGATCGCCAGCGTGCTGTGGGTGCCGCTGTTGCTGCTGGTATTCCTGCCGCTGGCGAGCTGTGCCGGTTATGCGATGTACCGCGATGTGTTCGATACGACCCCGGTGGCGTGCGCTTGAGCCACGCGCAATCCATCGAGACGGTCCTGCGCGAGCACGGCCCGATGCTCGCGCGCATCGCCGCCAGCTACGAACGCGATGCCGCACGCCGAGAGGACTTGTTGCAGGAGATCAGTCTGGCGTTGTGGCGCGCGCTCGATAGCTGGCGCGGCGACGCGTCGTTGCGCACGTTCGCGGCGCGGGTGGCGCACAACCGCGCGATCGATCATCTCGGCAAGCACCGGCGCCTGGGGGAGGACGAACTCGACGAGCAGCATCCCGATCCGGCCGTCGATCCGCTCGGCCATACCGAAGCGCAGCAACGCCGCAGCGTACTCCTGGGCGCCGTGCAGAGGCTGCCGCTGGGCCATCGGCAAGTGGTGGTGCTGGCACTGGAAGGCTTCTCGCAACGCGAGATCGGGCAAGCGTTGACGCTTGAGGAAAACACCGTGGCGCAGCGCTTGAGCCGCGCGCGCAAGCAGCTGCGCGACGAGATGGGAGTGACCGCATGAACGACATCGAGCACCCGCAGAACCGGCACCCTCAGGACGATTGGCAAAGCCTGGCCGATGAGTGGCGCGAGCAGCCTGTCAGCCGGGTCGACGTCGATGCCCTGCTGCGTGGTATCCGGCAACGTGGCCGGCGGCTGCGCTGGGCGGTGGGCTCGGAACTTGTGGGCACCCTCGCGATGCTGGTCATCGCGGTGTGGGCGAGCCGCTACCCCATCTGGAGCGGGAGTTTCGCTCTGCTGATGGGCGTGTTGATTGCCGCGGCGCTGGTGTTCCAGGGGGGGATGTTGTGGGCCCGGCGCAACCAGATGCGGGATATCGACAAGAGCGTGGTGTCGATGGTCGAACTGGACATCGCGCGCGCGCAGACCACCTTGCGCTATTGGAGGATCAGCATCTGGTTGTCCTTGACGATGCTGTTGGTGCTGTACGCAATGGCCGGGCTGGCATCGGACAAGGCCTTGCTCGGAGTGCTCCTGAGCGCGTTTTCGGGTCTGGGCTTCGCGGTCTGGGCCTGGTGGCGCTGCCGCGGCATACGTCTGCGGCTCGCGAGCATGCACCGCATCCGCGACGAGCTGCGGATGGAGTGAGCTGCCTCGGTCAATCCTCGCCGATATCCTCGTTCCACACCTCGGGATTGGCGGCGATCCAGTCGCCCAGCATGTCGACGCAGCGGGCATCCTCGAGGTCGAACACGGTGACGCCGTTCTCGCGCAGCCAGTCGATGCCGCCGCGGAAGTTGACCGACTCGCCCACCACCACGGTGCCGATGTTGAACTGACGCACCAGCCCGCTGCAGTACCAGCACGGGGCGAGCGTGGTGACCATGATCGTGTCGCGGTAACGGCGTTGGCGGCCGGCCTTGCGGAAGGCGTCGGTCTCACCGTGCACGGACGGGTCATTTTCCTGGATGCGGCGGTTGTGGCCGCAGCCCAGCAGCCGGCCGTCCTCGTGGTACAGGGCGGCGCCGATCGGGATGCCACCCTCGGCCAGCCCGGCGCGGGCCTCGGCCACGGCGGTGTCGAGCAGGGCGCGGTAGTCGGGCGTGTCGATCATGGGAGGCGTCTCCGGTCGGGCCCGCCATTGTAGGAGCGGCTTCAGCCGCGAACCGATGTCACCCGTAGAGGGGATGACCTACCCCTGTAGGAGCGACGTGAGTCGCGATTGCGCTGGCCGGCGATGGTCCGGTCGCGACTGACGTCGCTCCTACAAGGAATCCGACGGATTCGATCGCGGTCGAAGCCGCGCCTACAGGGGCCGCGGGGCGGTGCGATAATCGCCCGCATGAACGCACCCCACGACGACCGCGCCGGCGAGCGCGACGGCACCACCCACTTCGGTTTCCGCGATGTGCCCACCGGCGAGAAGCAGAAGCTGGTCGGCCAGGTGTTCTCCTCGGTCGCGCGCAATTACGACCTGATGAACGACCTGATGTCGCTGGGCGTGCATCGGGTGTGGAAGCGCTACTTCGTCGGGACCGCGCAGGTCCGCCGCGGCGACAGCGTGCTCGACCTGGCCGGCGGCACCGGCGACATCGCGCTGCTGCTCAAGGACCGCGTCGGCGACACCGGCCGCATCGTGCTGGGCGACATCAACGGCGACATGCTGCGCGTGGGCCGCGACCGCATGGTCGACCGCGGCCGCGTGTCGGGCTTCGAGTACGTGCAGTGCAACGCCGAGGCGCTGCCGTTCCCCGATGCCAGTTTCGACCTGGTCACCATTGCCTTCGGCCTGCGCAACGTCACCGACAAGGACGCCGCGCTGCGCGAGATGCACCGCGTGCTCAAGGTGGGGGGGCAGGCGCGCGTGCTGGAGTTCTCGGAGGTCACCGCGCCGTGGTTCAAGCCGGTCTACGACTTCCACTCCTTCAACGTGCTGCCCAAGTTGGGCAAGCTGTTCGCCAATGACGCCGACAGCTACCAGTACCTGGCCGAGAGCATCCGCAAGCATCCGCCGCAGGCCGAACTGCGCGGCATGATGGAGGCGGCCGGCTTCGCGCGCTGCGACTACCGCAACCTGTCGGCGGGCATCGTCGCCATCCACACCGGCTACAAGGCCTGAACGAAGCCGGGCCTTCGACGCCGGGCACTTCGACAGCCGGCACCGCGGCGCTACACTCGGCGGCTCACCCGAAACCGTGGGCCCCGTATGCGTTCATCGATCCTGACCCTGTGCCTGGCCGGCGCCACCGTGCTGGCCGGCTGCTCGCGCGACGCCGCGCCACCGGCCGCCACCGCGCCGGCCCCCGAGGGCACCCCGACCGTGCAGACCTCTGCCCACTTCGACCAGCATTCCTACGCCGAGCCCGGCAAGGTCCGCATCAAGGACCTCGCGCTGGAACTGGCCGTGGACTTCGACAAGAAGCAGCTGGGCGGCAGCGCGACCTACGCGTTGGACTGGCTGGATCCGCAGGCGACGCAGCTCATCCTCGACACGCGCGACCTGACGATCGAGAAGGTCGTCGGCGAGCGCGAGGACGGCAAGTGGGTCGACCTGGCCTATGACCTGGCCGAGGCGCAGCCGACGCTGGGCAGCAAGCTCACCATCGAGGCGCCCGAGCGCAGCCAGCGCATCCGCGTCACCTACCACACGGCTCCAGAAGCCTCCGGCCTGCAGTGGCTGACCCCGGCGATGACGGAAGGCGGCGAGCAGCCCTTCATGTTCAGCCAGTCGCAGCAGATCCACGCGCGCTCGTGGGTGCCGCTGCAGGACACGCCGCGCGTGCGCTTCACCTACACCGCGCACGTGACCAGCCCCGAGGACGTGATGGTGCTGATGAGCGCCGACAACGACCCGCAGGCCGAGCGCGACGGCGATTACAGCTTCAAGATGCCGCAGCCGATCCCGTCGTACCTGCTGGCGATCGCCGCGGGCGACCTGGTGTTCGAGCCGATCGGCGATCGCAGTGGCGTCTGGGCCGAGCCGGCGATGGTCGAGAAGGCCGCCGAGGAGTTCGCCGACACCGAGAAGATGATCGACGTCACCGAAGAGCTCTACGGCCCGTACCGCTGGGAGCGTTACGACATGCTGGTGCTGCCGCCGTCGTTCCCCTACGGCGGCATGGAGAACCCGCGCCTGAGCTTCATCACGCCGACCGTCATCGTCGGCGACAAGTCGCTGGTGTCGCTGATCGCGCATGAGCTGGCGCACAGCTGGTCGGGCAACCTGGTGACGTTCGCCACCGCCAACCACGGCTGGCTCAACGAGGGCGTGACCAGCTACGTCGAGGGCCGCATCGTCGAGGCGCTGTACGGTAAGGAGCGCGCCGACATGGAGACCGTGATCGCGCGCAACGCGCTGCGCGAGACCATCGGCGACATGTCCGACGCGGCGCAGTCGCTGGCGATCCGTCCCGGCGTGCAGCCGGCCGTCGACGCCGACGGCAGCGAGGTCGCCTACGACAAGGGCGCGTGGTTCCTGTCGTTCCTGGAGCAGCGCTTCGGCCGCACCGAGTTCGACGCGTTCCTGCGCGAGTACTTCGATCACTTCGCCTTCCAGGGCATCGACAGCCAGACGTTCATCGACTACGCCGAGAAAAACCTGCTCGCCAAGTACCCGGGCAAGGTCACGGTCGCCGAGCTCGAGGCGTGGCTGTACGAGCCGGGCATCCCGGCGTCGGCACCGGAGATCACCTCACCGCGCCTGGATGCGGTCGATACCGCGCGCAAGGCGTGGCTCGACGGCGGAGAGCTGCCGGCCGCATCGGTCACCGACGCGTGGACCACGCAGGAGTGGGTGCACTTCGTCGAAGGCCTGCCCGAGACGCTGACCACCGAACAGCTGGCCGCGCTGGACAAGGCCTACGCGTTCACCGGCACCGCCAACGGCGAAGTCGCGCAGCGCTGGTACCCGCTGGCCGTGCGCAGCGGGTATGAGGAGGCCAACGAGTCGATCGCCTCATTCCTCAAGCGCGTCGGGCGCCGCAAGCTGATCATGCCGACCTACGACGCGCTGGTGGCCACGCCGGAAGGCCTGGCGCTGGCCGAGCAGGTGATGGCCGAAGCACGGCCGGGCTACCACCCGATCACCACCGCGTCGGTCGACGCCGTTATCGCCAAGGCCAAGGGCGACGACACGGTCGCCAAGCCGGCCGACTGATCCACGCCTGACATGATGACTCGCGGCCGCCTCCGGGCGGCCGCGTTGTTTCCGCGCTTCGAAACCAGCGTGGGAGCGGCTTCAGCCGCGATGCCCTCTATCGCCGCTCGTCGTGCAATGCACGCCACCGTTGTAGGAGCGACGTAAGTCGCGACCGAACGTCGCGAGGCCTGCGTGCGCCCAACAGTCGCGGAACAACCCTGTAGAGCGGCGTCAGCCGTGATCGCCTCTGCAGTCCTCCGCACCATCCATCTTCCCCTTGCCACAGGATCAGCAGAGACAACTCGCGAATCTCCGGCCACGACAGATCGCGACTCACGTCGCTCCTACACACGCCGCAGGCGGACACGCCCCGCCTACACCCCCACATCCGCCCCGCCGTGGACAATGGCGCACCCGCTTTTCGAGGAACGGCCATGAAGACACCCGCCATCCCACTGCGCGCCACGTTGCTGGCGTCGGCCCTCGCACTCGCCGCCTGCCAGCCGGCCCCCGATCCGGCACAGGCCGAAGCCGCGCGCGCCCAGGCCGCCGAAGCCGCCGCCGATGCGATGGCTGATCAGTTCGAAACCGCCTACGCGGAAAAGAACTGGGAGATGGCACGCGCCCACGGCGATGTGCTGCTGGCCGAGCACCCCGGCAGTGCCGCCGCGGACCGCATCCGCGAGCGCCACCAGGAAGCGACGACGGAGGCCAACCAGGCGCGGGAGGACCGGCGCCTGCAGTCGCTGTGGACCTACCAGACGCAACCCGTCGACGGTGGCGAGCAGCGCTCGGCCGCGGTCTACGCCAAGGACCGTGTCGACGTGGACGGCAGCGGCGCGCGCACCGTGCGCCTGATCTTCCGCGACCACCCCGACTGGGGACGCAGCAGCTACCTGGTGCTGGAGACCGGCGACTTCGACTGCTACGGCGGCTGCCGCGTGCAGGTCACCGTAGATGAGAGCGAGCCGCGCGCCATGGCGGCCAGTCGCCCCAGGACCGACGAAGCCATCGCGATGTTCATCGAGGACGAGGCCACGCTGTGGCGCATCGCCAACGCCGCGGAGACCGTCGCCGTCGAATTCCCGGTCGAGGCCGGCGGCACGCGCACGGCGGTGTTCGAAGTCGGTGGGCTCGATCCACTGCGGATGCCGGGCTGGGAGTGACCGCCGTGTCGCCGGTGCCGTTGCGGCGTCGACGCGGCGCGCCGGGACGGCGGCCATAGCGTTTCAGGCACGGCCGCCTGAATGCCCGTTCGCGGGGGATGCATCCGCCTCGCCTGGTGACGGCGACAACGGACGCAGGCGAGTGGTTACAGCGCGTACCCGAACTGCTGCTTGAACTGCTCGGCGAACTCGTCGTAGTCGAAGCGCTGGTTCTGCGTGCCGGGGTGTTCGACCTTCAGCGCGCCCATCAGGTTGCCCATGCGGCCGATGGTCATCCAGTCGTAGCCCTTCTCGATGCCGAAGATCAGCCCCGCGCGGAACGCGTCACCGCAGCCGGTCGGGTCGGTCACCCGTCGCTCGTGGGCCGGCGGCACGTCGAAGGTCTTGTCCTGCGTATGGATCTGCGAACCGTGCGGGCCGCGCGTGGTGATGTAGGCCTTCACGCGCTGCACGATCTCGTTCTCGCTCCAGCCGGTGCGTTCCTGCAGCAGGTTGGACTCGTAGTCGTTGACGGTGACGTAGTCGGCCTGCTCGATGAAGGCGCGCAGCTCGGCGCCGTTGAACAGCGGCATCGCCTGGCCCGGGTCGAAGATGAAGGGAATGCCGCCTTCCGCGAACTCGGTCGCGTTCTGGATCATGCCCTCGCGCCCGTCGGGGCTGACGATGCCGAAGGTGACACCGCCGACGTCGCGCACGTGGTTCTCGTACGACCGCATCATCGCGCCCGGGTGGAAGGCGGTGATCTGGTTGTTGTCGTGGTCGGTGGTGATGAACGCCTGCGGCGTGAACAGCTCGTCGATCACCTTGACGTGGTCCATGCGGATGCCGTGCTCGTCGAACCACTCCCGGTACGGCCCGAAATCCTGGCCGACGGTCGCCATGGGGATCGGGTCGCCACCCAGCAGCTTGAGGTTGTAGGCGATGTTGCCGGCGCAGCCACCGAACTCGCGCCGCATGCGCGGCACCAGGAACGACACGTTGAGGATGTGCACCTTGTCCGGGAGGATGTGGTTCTTGAACTGGTCCGGGAACACCATGATGGTGTCGTAGGCCAGCGACCCGCAGATCAGTGCAGACATCGGCGATTCCTGTGCGAAAGAGCGGCGCGGGGGGGGCCGCGCGGGGCGCGTAGGGTAGCGGCTGGGCCGGACCGGGGCCAGCGAGCGACGCCCCGGCGATGGCGTGAGCGGCGTCACGATTGCCGGGCCAAGGCTGAACCGGCGGGCTGACCCTGAACGCTCAAAGCCGCCGCAAACCGCTGTTTTTCCTTGCTGCGACAAGGGGGCGTTGCTAGGCTACCGGACCGCCTGCACGCCCCCTTCACACGGCCGCCGACCGCCGCCGTCAGGACCCATATCCCCGATGTTCAAGAAGTTTCGCGGCATGTTCTCCAACGACCTGTCCATCGACCTGGGCACGGCCAACACCCTCATCTACGTCCGCGGCCAGGGCATCGTGCTCAACGAGCCGTCCGTGGTCGCCGTGCGCCAGGACCGCGTGGTCGGCGGCAACCGCTCGGTGGCCGCGGTGGGTGCGGAGGCCAAGCAGATGCTCGGCCGAACGCCGGGTCACATCACCACGATCCGCCCCATGAAGGACGGCGTCATCGCCGACTTCACCTACACCGAGGAAATGCTCAAGCACTTCATCCGCAAGGTGCACAAGTCGCGGCTGATGCGGCCAAGCCCGCGGGTGCTGGTGTGCGTGCCCTGCGGCTCGACCCAGGTCGAGCGCCGCGCGATCAAGGAATCGGCCGAGGAGGCCGGTGCGCGCGAGGTCTACCTGATCGAAGAGCCGATGGCCGCGGCGATCGGCGCCGGCATGCCGGTGACCGAGGCGCGCGGCTCGATGGTCGTCGACATCGGCGGCGGCACCACCGAGGTGGCGGTGATCGCGCTCAACGGCATCGTGTATTCGGCCAGCGTGCGCATCGGCGGCGACCGCTTCGACGAGGCGATCATCGCCTACGTCCGCCGCACCTACGGCACGCTGATCGGCGAGGCCACCGCCGAGCGCATCAAGCTCGACATCGGCTGCGCCTACCCGCAGGACGAGTCGCGGACCATCGAGGTCTCCGGGCGCAACCTCGCCGAGGGCGTGCCGAAGATGATCACCATCAATTCCAACGAAGTGCTCGACGCGCTGCGCGAGCCGCTCAGCGGCATCGTCACCGCCGTCAAGCTGGCGCTGGAGCAGACCCCGCCGGAGCTGTGCGCCGACGTCGCCGAGCGCGGCATCGTCCTGACCGGCGGCGGCGCGCTGCTGCGCGACCTGGACCGGCTGATCAGCGAAGAGACCGGCCTGCACGTGCAGGTCGCGGACGACCCGCTGACCTGCGTGGCCCGCGGTGGCGGGCGCGCGCTGGAACTGGTGGACATGCACGGCAACGAGTTCTTCGCGCCGGATTGAACACCGGGGGGCACCGCGCACTGGACGGTCGACCGGGCGGCATGCGGTCGACCTGCAGTGCGCGTCGCGCGCCCCCTCGCGGCCGTGCCGCACCCCTGACCGCCATGCGCCGTGCACCCGCACGACGTTGATCCCGCCC
>CAMPJI010000088.1 GCA_946886865.1 uncultured Lysobacterales bacterium
ACATGCCGCCGACGGTGAACAGCATCACCGCCACCAGGAACGACCAGAAGTAGATCGCCTTGCCGTAGCCCAGCGGGTATTCCGGCGACGCCGGCCGCTTGGCCTGGCGCATGCCCAGCAGCAGCAGGCCCTAGTTCCCGCAGTCGGCCAGCGAATGCACGGTTTCGGCCAGCATCGCGCTGGAGCCGGTCACGAAGGCGGCCAGGCCCTTGGCCACCGCGATCGCAAAGTTGGCACCCAGGGCGAAGAGGATCGCGCGATTCGAATCGCCACCACCGGCCATGGCACGCCTCAGGTACGGAAACGGGCGCGGAGTCTACACCGGCGATGTTGCCGTACGCCGTGCGTCCGTGAAGACGGCATGAAGAGGGCATGAAGCCCGCGAAGAAAGCCCTGTGCGAGCATGCCGGCCATGGCTGCGCGCGAACGTCTCCCCCCTTGGCACGAGCGCCAACGATTGCCCAACGGCCGCGAAGTGCTGATCCGACCGGTGCGTCCGGAGGACGCCGAACCGTTGCGGGCCGGCTTCGGCCTGCTGCAACCCGAGGAGGTGCGACAGCGCTTCCTGCATTCGATGAAGGAGCTGAGTCCGGAGATGCTGGACCGGCTCACGCGGCTCAACCCCAAGACCGAATTCGCGCTGGTGGCCGCCGAACCGCTGCCCCCGGGCGAGGCGCTGGTGGGCGCGGTGGCCCGCATCTCGGTTGCGCCGGGCCGCCAGGACGCCGAATTCGCCATCCTGGTCAGCCGCTACCTCGCCAATATGGGGCTGGGGCGGTACCTGATGACGCGCCTGGTGAAGTGGGCGCGCGGCAAGAAGGTCAGCCGCATCTATGGCGATGTCTTCGAGCACAACCACGCCATGCTGTCGCTGGCGCGCTCGCTGGGGTTCGAACGCGAGGCGCAGCAGGAGGAGCAGGGCCTGATCCGGGTGTCGCTGGACCTGTCCAAGCCTGTCGCATCCGCTGCGTCCGCCGCCGCGGCACGCTGAGGCGATCGCGCCGGTCCCCACCCTTGGTAGGAGCGGCTTGAGCCGCGAACGTTGCCCGTTCGCCCGCGGACCGATCTGATCGCGGCTGAAGCCGCGCCTGCATCCCAGGCGTCCACCGGAACGGCCGCTTCTGTCATCGGCCACGCCACGCGCGTCGGCTAGAATCCCCCGCCTGATGTCGACCCCCACGCTTCCCACTCCGCCGCTGCCCAGGGCCGGCCAGCAGCGCGCCTGGTGGCGCGCCCCCGCCTCGCCCTCGGCCCTCGCCTTCCACGTCGCCACCGCCGCGGCCGAGCACGACGGCCCGCTGCTGGTGGTCGCGCGCGACAACCACGCCGCGCACCAGATCGAGTCCGACCTGCGCACGCTGCTGGGTCTGGACGGCCTGCCGGACGGCCCGCTCCCCGTGCTGCCCTTCCCGGACTGGGAGACGCTGCCCTACGACGTCTTCAGCCCGCACCCGGACATCGTCAGCCAGCGCCTGGCGACGCTGCACCGCCTGCCGACGCTCAAGCGTGGTTTGGTGGTGGTACCGGTACAGACGCTGATGCAGCGCCTCGCGCCGCTGCGCCACGTGGTGGGCGGCAGTTTCGACGTGCGCGTCGGCCAGCGGCTGGACCTGGAGGCGGAGAAGCGCCGGCTGGAGTCGGCCGGCTACCGCAACGTGCCGCAGGTGCTGGACCCGGGCGACTTCGCCGTGCGCGGCGGCCTGCTGGACGTGTACCCGATGGGCGCGGACATGCCGTTCCGGGTGGAGCTGCTGGACGACGAGATCGACACCATCCGCGGCTTCGACCCGGAGAGCCAGCGTTCGCTCGACAAGATCGATGCCGTGCACCTGCTGCCCGGCCGCGAGCTGCCGATGGACGAGGCCGCGGTCAAGCGCGCGATGGACAGCCTGCGCGAGCGATTCGACCTGGACACGCGCCGCAGTGCGCTCTACCAGGACCTGAAGGCCGGGCATGCACCGGCCGGCATCGAGTACTACCTGCCGCTGTTCTTCGAGTCGACCGCCACGCTGTTCGATTACCTGCCCGCGTCCGCCCTGCCCGTGCTGGGCGACGGCACCGCCGAGGCCATCGACCGCTTCTGGCAGCAGACCGGGGAGCGCTTCGAGCAGCGCCGCCACGATGTCGAGCGCCCGGTGCTGCCGCCGGATGCGCTGTACCTGCCCCCCGACGCCCTGCGCGGGCGCCTCAACCAGGGCGAGCGTGTCGAGGTGTGCGGCGAGGGCCACCCGCAACGCGAGCGCGCCCATGCCCTCGGCAGCCAGCCCGCCCCCGATTTGCCGCTGGTGGCGCGCGACCACGCGCCCGCCGATGCGCTCAGGTCGTTCCTGTCGAACTACCCGGGCCGCGTGCTGATCGCCGCGGATTCGCCCGGCCGCCGCGAAGCGCTGCTGGAGGTGATGCAGGCGGCGCAGCTCGCGCCAGCCGTGCTGCCCGACTGGACGGCGTTCCTGCCACGCGGCGCCGCGGAGGCCGGGGCCGCCTTCGCGATTGCGGTCGCCCCGTTCGACAACGGTTTCGCCCTCGACGCACCGCAACTGACGGTCCTGACCGAGCGCCAGCTGTTCCCCGAACGCGCCGGGCAGCCGCGCCGCCGCAAGCGCGCCGGGCGCGAACCCGAGGCCATCATCCGCGACCTCGGCGAGCTGACCGAGGGCGCGCCGATCGTCCACGAGGACCACGGCGTCGGCCGCTACCGCGGGCTGGTGGTGCTGGAGGCCGGCGGCGAGAAGAACGAATACCTGGAGATCGAATACGCCAAGGGCGACCGCCTGTACGTGCCGGTCGCGCAGCTGCACCTGGTCAACCGCTATTCCGGCGCGTCGGCTGAAACCGCGCCGCTGCATTCGCTGGGTGGCGAGCAGTGGACCAAGGCCAAGCGCAAGGCGGCCGAAAAGGTCCGTGACGTCGCCGCCGAGCTGCTGGAGATCCAGGCCAAGCGGCGTGCCCGCGCGGGCCTCGCGATCGATGTCGACCGCTCGATGTACGAGCCGTTCGCCGCGGGCTTCCCGTTCGAGGAGACGCCCGACCAGCTGGCCGCGATCGAGGCGGTGCTGCGCGACCTGCAGTCCAGCCAACCCATGGATCGCGTGGTCTGCGGCGATGTCGGCTTCGGCAAGACCGAGGTCGCCGTGCGCGCGGCGTTCGCGGCCGCCGCGGGCGGCAAGCAGGTAGCGGTGCTGGTGCCGACCACGCTGCTGGCCGAACAGCACTACCGCAACTTCCGCGACCGGTTTGCCGACTGGCCGCTGAAGGTCGAAGTGCTGTCGCGCTTCAAGACCAAGAAGGAGATCGAAGCGGAGCTGGGGCGCGTCACGGCCGGCGAGGTCGACGTGATCGTGGGCACCCACCGCCTGCTGCAGAAAGACGTGCGCTTCAAGGACCTGGGCCTGGTGATCGTCGACGAGGAGCAGCGCTTCGGCGTGCGCCAGAAGGAGGCGCTCAAGGCGCTGCGCGCCAACGTGCACCTGCTGACGCTGACCGCGACGCCCATCCCGCGCACGCTCAACATGGCGATGGCCGGCCTGCGCGACCTGTCGATCATCGCCACGCCGCCCGCGCACCGGCTGGCGGTGCAGACGTTCGTGGTGCCGTGGGACGACGCGCAGCTGCGCGAGGCGTTCCAGCGCGAGCTGGCGCGCGGCGGCCAGCTGTACTTCCTGCACAACGACGTGGAAAGCATCGTGCGCATGCAGCGCGAACTCGAAGCGCTGGTGCCCGAGGCGCGCATCGGCGTGGCCCACGGCCAGATGCCCGAGCGCGAACTCGAGCGCGTGATGCTCGACTTCCACAAACAACGGTTCAACGTGCTGCTGTCGACCACGATCATCGAATCGGGCATCGACATCCCCAACGCCAACACCATCATCATCAACCGCGCCGACCGCTTCGGCCTGGCGCAGCTGCACCAGCTGCGCGGCCGCGTCGGCCGCAGCCACCACCGCGCCTACGCCTACCTGGTGGTGCCGGACAAGCGCTCGATCACGGCCGACGCGCAGAAGCGCCTGGAGGCGATCGCCTCGATGGACGAGCTGGGCGCCGGCTTCACCCTGGCCACGCACGACCTGGAGATCCGCGGTGCCGGCGAGCTGCTGGGCGAGGACCAGAGCGGACAGATGGCCGAGGTCGGCTTCAGCCTCTACACCGAGCTGCTGGAACGCGCGGTGCGTTCGATCAAGCGCGGCGAGTTGCCGGATGTCGACGGCACGCAGGCGCGCGGCGCCGAGGTGGAGCTGCATATCCCCGCGCTGATCCCCGAGGACTACCTGCCCGACGTCCATACCCGCCTGACGCTGTACAAGCGCGTCAGCGGCGCGCGCGACACGGCCGAACTGCGTGAACTGCAGGTGGAGATGATCGACCGCTTCGGCCTGCTGCCCGACCCGGCCAGGCACCTGTTCGCCATCGCCGAACTGAAACTGGCCGCCACCGCGATGGGCATCGCCCGTATCGATCTGGGCGAGACCGGCGGCCGCGTGCAGTTCGTCGAGAAGCCCAACGTCGACCCGATGGCGATCATCAAGCTGATCCAGGGCCAGCCGAAGCTCTACCAGATGGACGGCCCGGACAAGCTGAAGCTCAAGCTGGACCTGCCCGACGCACCGGCGCGGCTGGCAGCGGCCAAGGGGCTGATGGCGATGCTGGACAAGGGCGGTTGACCAAGGGCGGTTGACCGCGTCCGATACGAGGGTTGCCCCCGGGTTCGGTGCCGCAGTCGCATGGCCCCTGCCCTCCCCTCCTTTCAATGGATGGGGCGGAACAACGCTTGCACCCGCCCTGCGGTCAGCGGTCCAGCGGGCTCAGCACACCGCCCGCCCCGCGTCCCAGCACGTGCGTGTAGATCTGCGTCGTTGCCAGGTCCTTGTGGCCAAGCAACTCCTGCACGGTGCGGATGTCGTGACCGGCCTCCAGCAGGTGCGTGGCGAAGGAATGGCGCAAGGTGTGGCACGTCGCCGGCTTGTCGATGCCCGCCCCGACCCGCGCCTTCCTGACCGCCCGTTGCAGGCTGGACTCGTCGACGTGGTGCCGCCTCGACTCGCCGCTGCGGGGGTCACGCGGGATCCGCGTCGCGGGAAACACGTACTGCCAGCCGAACTCACGTCCCGCGTTCGGATACTTCCGCCCTAGTGCGTGCGGCAGATGGACCTGCCCGCGCCCCGCCAGCAGGTCCTGGCCATGCAGGACGCGCACGCGCTCCACCTGCGCCTGCAGCCGGTCATCCAGGCGGCGCGGCAACGGCACGCGCCGGTCCTTGCCGCCCTTGCCATTGCGCACGCAGATCTCCGCGCGGCCGAAGTCCACGTCCTTCACACGCAGGCGCACGCACTCCATCAACCGCATGCCCGTGCCGTACAGCAGCGCGGCCATCAGCCAGAGCTGCCCGTCCAGCAACGCCAGCATCCGGTCGACTTCCTCGCGCGACAACACCACCGGTACGCGCTGCGGCCGCTTGGCGCGCACCACCGATTCCATCCACGGCAACTCGATGTCCAGCACCTGCCGATACAGGAACAGCAGCGCCGACAGCGCCTGGTTCTGCGTACTGGCCGCCACGTCGTCGAGTGTCGCCAACCGGGACAGGAACGCCTCGACCTCCACCGCCCCCATGTCCCGCGGATGGCGCCGGCCGTTCTCGACGATGAAGCGGCGGATCCAGTACAGGTACACCCGCTCGGTTCGAATGCTGTAGTGCTTCAACCGGCAGCGCGCCCGCACCTGTTCCAGCAACCGTGGCGACTTCGTCGACCCCCGACCGTCGCCCGCCGCCCCACCCGATAACACCGCGTCCTTGCCGTGATACGACATAACACCCCATTTCCGCCGCATTTCCCGACATCGTCTTCGCCACCGGTCGGCAACTGAAGCAGGCAACCGCTTGATCTGGGGTAGGATTTCGCCGAACCGGCGCGACGCACTGCGAAGACGCCGACCTGATAACACCCCACTTTGGGGATCTACTTAGTGTTAAACAACAAGAGCGGCGCGCTCATCGGATTGCGTAGCTGCCTGACACGAGAAAGCGAACTTGCCTGATTGACCCGGCTGCATCGTCGGGCAGAATCAACAAAGCGCCTGCGCTCGCAGGACAACGGCGTTGACCGGCGAGCGCAGGCGCTTTGTTGTCTGTAGAGACGCAACCTGGTCGCGTCGGCCGCTTTCATGGAGATCCGAATGCGGGTGCACTCCCCGGCGGCGCACCACTCTTGTTGTCTAACTAGTCGTTCAAGTCGACACCGCTTCGTGGCTCGACCTCTTCGGGAAAGATCGGGCTAACATCGCCTTCGGTCACTGCCACCGGGCGGTGCAACTTAACTCAGGTAGTTAGGCCGCTTATGAAGATCGACGCAAAAGGGAAGTGGCGGATTCTGCTCGCAGCTACTCTGAGCCTCCCCCTCTCCTTCCTTGCCAACCGGCTACTCGACTACCTAACAAGCGCCATGCCCGAAAGCCCGTGGTTAGCTAAAATCCTAGTGCTTATCGCGTACGTTACGGCCATGACTTATTGCGTAATACGGCCAATATTTCGCAGTTCCGACCACAACTGGCGCTGACCTATCAGGAGCCCCACAATGCCTACACCTGGGTGGCAGCAGCCTAACAATTCATTCAAGCCGAACCCGCTTCGCGGGTCGGCTTAATTCTGGTGTTAGACGCGTATGACACATCAAGAGAAAGTTGAAGAGATGTACCGGCACATGAAGGCGATCGGCGTATCGGCGAGCACTGCCGCGCCACCCGCGTGGCGGCTGCTCTGGCGCGTCGGAATCAATGTGCCTCCGCCCCTCTTCATCCCGTTTGTCCCAGGCGCACTCGCGATGGGAGGCTTCTTCGGGGTGTTCTGGGGCCTGCTTATGTGGGTCATCCTGTGGCACCGCAAGGGCATGCCGCTCGGCGTCATGGCTGCTACAGCGCTGGCCGCAGGCGTACTCTTCGGGCTAACCATGTCGGGGTACTTCCGCCATCTCGCTCGCAAGCACAAGCTCCCGGTCTGGTCGGAGTACAGGGGTGTACCGCAACGCGTCTAACAATTCGTCCAAGCCGACGCCGCTTCGCGGCGCGGCTTAACTCAGGTGTTAGCGGGCATGGGAAGATCGTTGCAACTTGCTGTTGTCTTCGTTGCAGCTTTGACAGGCTGCGACCTGATAGAGGTCGCGGAGACTTCATACCCAGATATGGCTACGGCGGCTTCACGCGGCGGAGTTTCTAGCGGCTGGATCCCTGAGTGGCTCCCTGCCAGCTCGACCGACCTTCGTCATATCCATGATGTGGACACAAATGAGAGCGCTCTAGCGTTCAACATCTCAAGCACCGCTAGGTGGCGTCCACCCAGCCAATGTCAGGCTGTTTCAGCTTCTGCCGTTACCCCATCGCGCTTTGGCCCATCGTGGTGGCCGTCCCAAGCCGACCTTGAAAGCTCGTACACGTTCTATAGTTGCCCCACAGACGTGTCGCCCACATCCATGTTTGTCGGCATTCACAAGGCGGGCAGTCGCGGGTTGCATTGGCGTGTCTCTGCTCGCTAACAATTCATCCAAGCCGACGCCGCTTCGCGGTGCGGCTTAATTCAGGCGTTAGGCCTTCGCATGGAATTTCTCGGGATCATCGCCTTAATCACAGCAGTTCCTTTGCTGCTGTACATTGCGGTGGCAACTATTGCCGGTATCGTCTCGTGGACGCTTTTTGCGATCGTTGCCTTACTGGGATTTTTTGGTGTCGGGCTTCTTTCCATGTCGGGCGCCAGCTCTCCCGCAGGTGCCGTCGTCCAGATCCTTCTCATGCTCGGCTACTTTGTAGCCACTGCCGTCGCCGCTCAGTGTGTTCGGTCTTTCAATCGTGGGCACAAAGAATGGGCGGCGGGCAGTGAATCGGGGGAGGCCTAACAAGTCATTCAAGCCGAACCCGCTTCGCGGGTCGGCTTAATTCTGGTGTTAGGCGATACTGCTGAAAGTTGGCCGGCAGTCGCTTCTTCGGACAATTGCAGGCCAACGTGTCGCTCGCCGCGGGCTCATCCTGATGGCCGGGGGTCAGACCACCGATGCCCTGAGGTCCAGTACGCGTTGAACGGTCCAGTCGACGATCGCATCGAACCGCGGCTGGTCGAGCGCGTGACCGCGGTCGACGCGGAGTTCGGTTATGAAGTCGCCGTCGACCTTCGACACGACCTGGTCGGCATCCCGCGAATACTTGTCCTGGACCCCTGACACGACCATCGTCGGCCGGGGTCCGATGGCTGAAAGCAGATGGTGCGTGTCGAGCTCTCGCGCGAGGCCGGGGACGGTTTCGAAGAGGGTGAACCCGGTGCCCTCCCTGCGGCGTGTCTCGAAACTGCATACCGCGCCACTGATGCACGCGAACCGGCAACGCGGGTCGAGCGCGGCATGGTAGAGCGCCGTGTAACCGCCGTACGAATGGCCGGCCACGCCGACGAGCCGCTCGTCGAGCCCGGTTGCGCCGAGCAGCACACTCAACGCCCGTTGCGCATCGTCCAGGCCCTTCCTCATCAGCAGGTCGCCATCGAGCAGCCGGTAGCTCATGGCGTTGTAGTGCTGGAGCCAGTCGAAGTAGTCCGGCTCCACCCCCTCGACCCCGGCGCGCCGGTCTTCGAACGTGAGTGCGTCCGGCGCCAGGACGGCGAGGCCCTGGCGCGCCAACGCCGGCCCGAAGGCCTGGAACGGGTCGCCGACCAGGCCGGCCACCTCGCTCTTGCCGAAATGGAATTCCCCGTTGTGCTGGTGGAAGACGACGACGCCGCCAAGGGGCGCACGTTCCCTGGGCATGAACAGGTACGCCGGGATGACGTCGCCCTCCAGACCGAGGTACTCGACACGCTCCCGGTCGAACCCCGCCCCCTCCTCGATCGGGCCCCGCTGGAAACGGACCGAAACCGGCTGGGCCAGCCCCAAGCGCTTGCGAAGTGCTTTGGAAACGTCGCTCATCGTCCGCAACGATAGCCGCCACCCGGGCTGCACCTGGAGTACCCCGACGCGAGATGCCTGTGGGTACCAACGCAGCCGCCCGACGCGACAGGCCCACGCCCGCCCGCCGTGCCCGGTCCTGACGGCGGGCCCACGACGCCCGGCTGCACGCTGACGCCCATGCGGACGGCTGGACGGCTGGACGGCGAACTCGGCACTGTGCAGCCTGTGCGGGCCGCTCGCGATGGGTCGGTTGACCGGTTTCCAGTCCGGCACGGCTCCAGCGCGCGTGGCACATCACGCTCATCGGCAACCAGACAGGCAGGGAGGCGCCACCTTGAAGCTCACCGAATCGGAAGTCCGGCATTTCAGGAACGTGTTGTGGGGCGTGCGCTTCTGGCGCTGGTTCCGCTGGGTGCTGTTGGCGGTGCTGGCGTACACGGCGGCTGCCCATTTCGGGGGCTGGAACCCGGTGGCGCGACCGGACTGGCTGGCGGCGGGGGCGGTCTACCTGCTGGTGGCATGGCCCGGGCTGTGCCGCACGTATGTGTTCCACACGCTGCACCGGCTGGTCGCCGAGGACCCGGAGGCCCGCGCGCAACTCGTCGCGGCCGGCGTTTCCTCGTTGCAGGACACGCGCGCGCCGACGGACTAATGGCCCGCAGGCGATGCGCGACGCACGCCGGCATGGCGTCGATCCGGTTGGCGCTGAACCGTTGGGGTGGCCGGCCTGGCGGGCGGGTCGCCGGGG
>CAMPJI010000089.1 GCA_946886865.1 uncultured Lysobacterales bacterium
CGGATGCCGATGCCGCGCCACTTGGCGGCCACGCTGGTGTCGTCGGGCGAGATATACAGGCCGGGCTCGATGGTGAACACCATGCCCGGCTCCAGCAGGCGCGACTCGCCGTCGATGCGGTACTCGCCGACGTCGTGCACGTCCAGCCCGATCCAGTGGCCGGTCTTGTGCCGGTAGAAGCGCTTGTAGCGCTCCTCGGAAATGTTCTTCTCGAGCGAGCCCTTGAGCAGCCCGAGCTTGAGCAGGCCTTCGGTGAGCGTTTCCACGGCCGCATCGTGCCCGGCCTGGTACGGCACGCCGGGGCGTGCCTGCGCCAGTGCGGCGGCCTGCGCTTGGCCGACGAGGTCGTGCAGCGCCCGCTGCGCCGGGGTGAACCGGCCGTTGGCGGGGAAGGTGCGGGTGATATCGGCGGCGTAGCCGCGGTATTCGGCCCCGGCATCGATCAGCACCAGGTCGCCATCGTGGATGCGGCCGGCGTTGGCGACGTAGTGCAGCACGCAGCCGTTGGCACCGGCGCCGACGATGCTGCCGTAGGCCGGCGCGGCATCGTGCATCCGGAAGGTGTATTCCAGCTGCGCCTGCAACTGGTACTCGTGCATGCCCGGCCGCACCGCGCGCATCGCGGCGGCATGCGCTTCAACGGTGATGTCGGCGGCGCGCTGCATCAGCTTGAGCTCGTCGCGGTCCTTGAACAGCCGCATCTCGTCGAGCAGGTGGCCGAGCTCGAGGAACTCGTGCGGCGGCTGCGCGCCCATGCGCATCATCGCGCGCACGCGATTTACCCAGCCGATCAGCTGCAGGTCGAACTCGGCGTCGCGCCCGAAGTGGTAGTACACGCGCGAACGGCCTTCCAGCAGGCCGGGCAGGATGTCGTCCAGATCGCCGATCGGGTAAGCGTCGTCCATGCCGAACGCCTCGACCGCGCCTTCCGGGCCGAAGCGCGGCCCGTCCCAGCCCTCGCGGTCCGGGTCGCGTTCGCGGCAGAACAGCAGCGCCTCGCCGTGGGCGCGCCCCGGCACCAGCACGAGGACGGCCTCGGGCTCGGGAAATCCGGTGAGGTACGAAAAGTCCGAGTCCTGCCGATAAGGATGGTGGGTATCGCGGCTGCGGACGGTTTCCTTGGCCGCGGGCAACACCAGGATGGCGTCGTCGCCGGCCATCCGCATCAACTGCTTCCGGCGGCGAACGTAGGACCTGAGGGGAATGCGGGGCATGGCGCGCACGTCAGTTCAGCCGCTGCCGGTGGCGCGCGGCCAGCACGCAGTCGCCGTGCAGCAGCAGCGCGGCCACGCGCACGAACTCCTCGATTTCCGCCAGCGCGTCCTCGTCCTCGTCGTCGCCCTCTTCCTGCGGCTGCGCGGCCGCCAGTTTGGCGATGTCGCCCAGTGCCTCGGTGGCCTCCTCCGACAGCTTCGGGTCGGCGCCGGAGGCCAGGCCGAAGGCGCCCAGGAACCCCCGGCACCAGTCGAACAACGCACCGCTGCGCTCGGCCAGCGTGGCATCGGCGGGCGGCAGCAGCAGCTCGAAGGCGAAATCACGGTCGGCCAGTTGCGCGGCGCTGGCCAGCCGCAGGTCATCCAGCGCGTCGCCGCTGCCGGTGAGCGGCGCGGCCGGGTCGGCCAGCACGTCGCGCAGCCACTCCGGGCGCGACGCACCGCCGCCCGCCAGCCAGCCGCACAGGCTGCCGTGCAGCTCGGCGGCGGTGACCCCGAGGGCCAGGCGGCGGACGGCGTCGTCAACGGTGGCAATGGGCGGCAGGTCGGGCGCGGGGGTGGCGTGCGGCACGGCGGCTCCATGGATGAAAGGCACCCGCAGTCTAGCAATGCGCCGGGCCGGCACGCGTCTCGCACGGTGCCCGGATGGTCCCGTGCGGCGACGCTCAAAGGCCCTACACTGCCGGCAGCCACGCCAGCCGACGGACTCGTGCGAGCGCACCGCCTTTCCGCCAACGCCATCGATGCCCCGCGCGCCACCGGCGCCGGCCGGGCCGTGAGCCGCCTGGCGACGCTGTGGCTGGCGGCGCTGTGGCTGGCTTCGCTGCTCGTATCCGCGCCCGCATCGGCGGCCACGCGCGACTTCTACTTCCAGCGGCTGGGCAGCGAATACGGGCTGGCGCAGAACACCGTCACCGCACTGGCACAGGACGGCGAAGGGTTCGTCTGGGTGGGCACGCAGGGCGGGCTGCACCGCTTCGACGGACAGCGCTACGTGCTCTTCCGCCACGACCCGCGCGACCCGGCCAGCCTCCCGGACAGTTACATCACCGCGCTGTCGGTCGATGGCGATGCGCTCTGGGTCGGGTCGTACAGCGAGTATGTCGCGCGGCTGGACCTGGCCACCGGGGAGATCCGGCGCTACGCCGTGGACGCGGGGGCGCCGGCCGGTGAGCGCCACGTCCGCGCACTGCTCGCGCACGAGGGCGCCGTCTGGGTGGGCACATCGCAGGGCCTGGAGCGGCTCGACCCTCAGACCGGCACCCGCACCCGCGTGCTTGCGCTCGATGAGGCCGATGGCGGCCGACAGATGCTGCTCGCCGATACGCGTCGGGGGCTGTGGTATGCCACGCCTGCCGGCCTCTACCGCATCGGCGCGGACGGCGCGGCGCGCCGCATCGGCCCGGAGGCGCCCGCCCTCGCGCTGGCACGGGACCGCCGCGGCCACCTCTGGGTGGGCGGGAGCGACGGCCTGTACCGGCTGCATTCCGATGGCCGCCGCCTCGTGCCCGTGTGGCTGCAGCCGGCCGAACTGCCGGGCGGGGCGGTGCGCGCGATCGTGCAGGCGCCCGATGACCGGTTGTGGTTCGCCGTGGGATTCCATGGCCTGCGCCGGTTCGACCCGGACACCGGCCGGGTGGAGGAAATCGTCGAGGGGCCGGCGATCACCGCGTCGCTGCCGGAGAACGGCATCGAGACGCTGATGGTCGACCGCGGCGGCATCCTCTGGGCCGGTGGCCAGCTGCGCGGCGTATCGGTCACCGACCCGCAGGGTGCGCGCTTCCGCTACGTACTGGACGACAGCAGCGGCCGCCTGGACGCGATCATTTCCGACAACAGCATCCGGGCGCTGCGGGACGGCGGCGACGGCACACTGTGGGTGGGCACGGACAACGGCCGTCTGCTGCGCTACGGGTTGGCCCGCGACATCTTCGAGGACTGGACCGACCGCATGGGCGGGCGGACCCGGATCATGGCCATCGTGCCCGCCGGGCACGACCGGTTATGGCTGGCGACCTCCAAGGGCCTGATGCGGCTGGACCCGCAGGCGGGCACGGTCGACCCCGTGCCGCTGCGCGGCTTCGAGGACACCGGGATCCGGGCGATTTCCATCGACCGCAACGGCGACATGTGGCTGGGCACGTTGCGGTCGGGCCTGCTGCAGGTCGGGCGCCGGGGCGGTGCGGTCAGGGCGCATCCGCTGGGTACCCGGGACGGCGCGTCGGCCCCTATCGTTCACGGGCTGCTGCACGACCGCCGCGGGCGTCTGTGGGTGGCGACCTCCGACGGCCTGGCCATGCGCGACCCGGCCACGGGGCGCATCCGCCTGTTCCAGCGCACCGCCGACGCACCGGATTCGCTGCCGGGAAATCTCGTGCGGGCCTTGCACGAGGGCCGCGACGGATCGATCTGGGTCGGCACGCACACCGGCCTGGGCCGCGTGGTGGAGCAGGCCGAAGGGCGCATCGCCTTCCAGCACCCGCTCGCCGACGCGCTGGGTGACGCGCCGACGCCGGTGGTGTTCTCGATCCTGGGTGATGGCACCGGTGCGCTCTGGCTGGGCACGAACGCGGGCCTGGTGCGCTACGACCCGGGAGAGGGCCGGGCACAGCAGTACGGCCTGGCCGACGGGCTGCAGGACCTGGAGTTCAACGGCGGCGCGGCCACCCGGCTGTCCGATGGGCAGCTCGTGTTCGGCGGGGTGCGCGGGATCAACCTGTTCGACCCCACGCGGTTGCGCGATGCGTCCTTCACGCCGCCGCTCAAGCTGCTGTCGGCGCAGCTGGGCGCCCAGCCGGCGGACAGCGGGGGCGCACTCTGGCAACAGGAGGCGCTGTCACTGCCCAGCGGCACCGAGCTGCTGCGCCTGCGCATCGGCGCGCTCGACTTCGCCCCCGGCGCGCGCATCCACTACCGCTACCGCATGGACGGCTTCGACTCGGACTGGATCGACAACGGCCGCCAGGGCGACATCACCTACACCCGGCTGCCGCCGGGCGATTACACCTTCCGCGCCCAGTCCACCAACCGCGACGGCGTCTGGACCGAGCACGCGCTGTCGCTGCCGGTCAGCGTCGCCCCCCCGGCCTGGCGCCACCCGCTGGTGATCGCCGCCGCCGTGCTGGTGTTGCTGGCGGCGCTGACGACGGCAGGCTGGCGCTGGCACCGTCGGCGACGCCTGGAGCAGGGCTGGTTCCGCCAGATCCGCGAGCGCGAGGAGCGCCTCAAGCTGGCGCTGTGGGCGTCCGGCGAGCAGTTCTGGGACTACGACCTCAAGCGACGCGAACTTCACGGCATGCGCGCGCAGGACGAGGAGATCGGCACGAACCCGGAGCTGACCGTGCGTGCGCGCGTCGCCGCCGACCACGAAATCCACCCGGAAGACCTGCCGCAGGTGACCGAGCGCCTGCGCGAGCATCTGCGCGGGCATGCCGCGCTGTTCCTGTCGGAGCACCGCGTGCGCAACCCGGCCGGCAGCTGGGACTGGATCCGCGCGCGGGGCCGCGTGGTCGAGCGCGATGAGCACGGGCATGCCTTGCGCGTCGCGGGCACCGCACGCGACATCACCGCCAGCCGCAGCGCCGAGCGCGACCGCCGCGTGTCCAGCGAAGTGTTGCGCAGCATGGCCGAGGCGGTGGCGGTGTTCGACAGCGACTTCACGTTTGTCTCCGTGAACCCGGCGTTCGAGCGCATGACCGGCTACACCGGCGTGGACGTGATCGGCCGACCCACCAGCCTGATCGACAGCCGCCAGCACGACCCGGACTTCTACCACCAGATGCGCGCGCAGATGCAGCGCAACGGCCGCTGGTCGGGCGAGATCTGGCAGCAGCGCAAGGACGGCAGCGAGTTCCTGTGCTGGCTGCAGTGCAGCGCCGTGCAGGAAACCACCGGTACCGCCCGCGTGCAGTACGTGGCCGTGCTCACCGATATCACCGACCAGAAGCGTGCCGAGCAGGAACTGCGCTACCTGGCCAACTACGACACGCTGACCAGCCTGCCCAATCGCACGCTGCTGTCGGAGCGGCTGTCGCGGGCCATCGTCCGCGCCCGGCGCAACAGCCAGAAGGTGGCGGTGCTGTTCCTGGACTTGGACCGCTTCAAGGACATCAACGACTCGCTCGGCCATGCCGCCGGCGACCGCATCCTGCGCGCGGTCGCGCAACGCCTGCAGGAGACGGTGGGCAACCGCCACACCGTGGCGCGGCTGGGCGGCGACGAGTTCACCGTGGTGCTGGAAAACCTCGACAACGCGCAGCAGGCCGAGGAGGTCGCGCGCAACATCATCGTCGCCTTCGAGGCGCCACTGGACGTGGACGAGCGCCACGACATCGCGATCTCGCCCTCCATCGGCATCAGCCTGTACCCGGACCACGCCCAGGTCCCGACCGACCTGCTCAAGCAGGCCGACACGGCGATGTACCAGGCCAAGGCCGGCGGCCGCCGCACCTACATGCAGTACACCGAGGCGATGGACATCGAGATCCGCCGCCGCGCCACCATCAGCGCGGCGCTGCGCAAGGTGCTGGACCGCGGCGAACTGCGTCTGGCCTTCCAGCCGCAGCTGTCGCTGGCCGATGGCCGGATCACCGGTGTTGAAGCCCTGCTGCGCTGGTCCAGCCCGGAGTACGGCGAGATCCCGCCTTCACAGTTCATCCCGCTGGCCGAAGAGACCGGCCTGATCCTGGAGATCGGCGAGTGGGCACTGCGCGAGGCCTGTTCGACGCTGGCGCGCTGGCGGCCGCACGGGCTGGAGGACCTCGCCATCGCCGTGAACGTCTCGGCCCTGCAGCTGCTGCGCGGCGACCTGCCACAGGTCGTGGCGCGGGTGCTGGCCGAAACCCGCCTGCCCCCGGCGTGCCTGGAGCTGGAGCTGACCGAGAGCGTGATCATGGCCAACGCCCAGCACAACGCCGACCTGCTGCAGCGCCTGCGCGGCATCGGCGTCGGACTGGCCATCGACGATTTCGGCACCGGGTACTCGTCGCTGTCCTACCTGAAGCGGTTGCCGATCACGACGTTGAAGATCGACAAGGAATTCATCGACGACCTCACCCACGACGCCGACGACGAGGCGATCACCAGCACGATCATCACCATGGCGCACTCGCTGGGCCTGAACGTCGTGGCCGAAGGCGTCGAAGGCGAAGCGCAGATGCAGTTCCTGCGTGAGCACGGCTGCGATGAAGTCCAGGGGTACTGGCTGTCGCGACCGCTGGACGCGCAGGCGTGCCTGGCCTTCCTGCGAACGTGGCCAGGGGCACGGGCGCCGACGCCCGCCGCGGCAGCGCTCGCCGACCCGCTCCCATGAGGGGGCACCGCGGTCCTTGACCGCCTCCCCGGCCCTGCCTATCGTGCCGGCATGCAGCCCGCCGACCCCGTGGACCCCCTTGCCCAGTTGCAGGCGTTGAGCCAGCGGATCGAGGCGCTCGCCGATCGCGTGCGTCGCCTGGGCGAGGAGAACCGCAGCCTGCGCCAGCAGCATGAGCAGTTGTCGGGCGAACGTGCCGCGCTGTTGGCCAAGAACGAACAGGCGCGTGCGCGGGTCGAGGCGATGATCGCGCGGCTGAAGTCACTGGAGCAGCACACGTGAGCAAGTCGACACCGGTCAGCATCCGGTTGCTCGATCGCGAGTACACCGTAGGCTGCGAGCCCGACGAACGCGACAGCCTGCTGGCGGCCGCCAAGCTGCTGGACAGCCGCATGCGCGAGATCCGCGGCAGCAACCGCATGGCCGCACTCGATCGCGTGGCGGTATTGGCCGCGCTCAATTTCGCCCACGAACTCCAGCAATTGCGCGACGACAACGCCGGCCGCGACCGCGAGCTCTCGCGCAGCCTGGGCGACCTGAACCGCCGCCTGGACGACCTGTTCGACACGCCTGCTCGCTGAGCGGGACGCCCCTGTGAACACGCATTGACCGCCACCGACGGGCGGGCGTGCGCACGCGGTATGTCGGGCTATACTTTGCCTACGTCCTCTGCTGTGGACGACGGCGTGCGCAAACATTCGCCTTGTCCCTTAATTGCGACCGCGGGGATGCGACGGAAGCCCGGAGTGCAAGTCCGCCTTGTAGCGGGAAGCCCGAAGGCCTCCTAGCGTTCCCACTTGAACCCCGGGTTCAAGGTCGTTTCGCGCGCATCGCCATCGGCGGAGGACTTTTCAATTCCGGTTGCGGCGTGGCATGCATGCCCGACGCCGCTTCCATCACGACAGCGCAGATCCTGCGCTGTTTTCGTTTTTCAGATCCTGTCTTCGGCCGACGAGCGGGCGGCCCCGGTTGCATGGTTCAGGCGCAATGAATGACGACGGCACCCCGGGGGATCGTTCCGCCCTGCGTGAGCACCTCATCGCCAAGCGACGCGCCTTGGGTGTTGCTGCACGCATCGGCGCAGCGGAAGCGTTGGCGCACCGCTTGCTCGCTCTCCCGTTTGCCCCGCGCACCGGTCACGTGGCCGGCTACTGGGCCACCAACGGCGAGATCGCTTTGCATGCCTGGCAGGTACAGCTGCCCGATGCATGCCGCTATTGCCTGCCGGTCCTGCATGAGAACGGTTGCCTGCGTTTTGCGGCGTGGCGCCCCGGGGAGCCACTGGTATCGAACCGCTTCGGCATTCCGGAACCGGACGTCGGCCAGGATGCACTGCTTGAACCCGAGGCCATGGCCCTGGTGGTCACGCCGCTGGTGGGGTTCGACCGAACCGGCCAGCGTCTGGGAATGGGTGGCGGCTGGTACGATCGCAGCTTCGCCTTCCGGCGCGCGCAGGTCGCACCGCCCTGGCTGGTCGGCGCCGCGTTCGACGAGCAGGAAGTCGATGCGCTGGCGGCCGAGTCCTGGGACGTGCCACTGGACGCGACCTGCACGCCGATGTACGCCCACGTTTTCCGCACTGACCCCGTTTCGATCCCATGACCCGAACCCGACGCCGCTACTGGCTGATGAAGTCGGAACCCGACGCCTTTTCCATCGACGATCTACAGCGCGTGGGCACCGAACCGTGGAACGGCGTGCGCAACTACCAGGCGCGCAATTTCATGCGCGACGGCATGCAGGTCGGCGATGGTGTGCTGTTCTACCATTCCAATACCGCCGTCCCCGGCATCGCCGGTACCGCTACGGTCGCCAGCACGGCGTATCCAGACGACACGCAGTTCGATCGGAACTCCGATTACTTCGACCCCAAGGCGACGCGCGAGGAGCCGCGCTGGTTCCTGGTCGACGTGAAGTTCGAGCACAAGCTGTCACGCACGATTCCCCTGGAAGAAATCAAACGACACGGCGAGCGGCTGGGTGAGGAGTTCGCGCTGATCAAGCGTGGCAGCCGCCTGTCGGTTTTCCCGGTGTCGGCCGACCAGTACAAGTTCCTCCTGTCCCTCGAATGAGCCTCTCGGGAAATACGCGTGTCTGAAGCCAAGCGCCTGGCCGGCGAAAAAGCCATCGAATATGTCGAAGACGGAATGATTGTTGGCGTGGGCACCGGCTCCACCGTCGCCTACTTCATCGACGCGCTTGCCGGCATCAAGGAGCGGATCCGCGGCGCGGTCTCCAGCTCCGATCAGAGCACTGCGCGGCTGCGCGGGCACGGTATCGAAGTGCTGGAGCTCAACGACACAGGGGCCCTGGCGCTCTATGTCGACGGGGCGGACGAGTGCGACCCGCACAAGCGCCTGATCAAGGGCGGGGGTGCTGCACTCACCCGCGAGAAGATCATTGCGGAAGCCAGCGAGCGTTTCGTCTGCATCATCGACCCGGCCAAGCGGGTGGACGTGCTGGGGCGCTTTCCGCTTCCGGTCGAAGTGATTCCGATGGCGCGCAGCCTGGTGGCCCGTCACATCCTCGCGAAGACCGGCGGCCAGCCGGTCTGGCGCCAGACACCCGAAGGCCGGGGCGTGGTGACCGACAACGGCAACGCGATCCTGGACATCCATGGGTTGTCGATCACGGATCCGGTCGCGCTGGAGTCCGAACTCAACCAGATTCCCGGTCTCGTAAGCGTGGGCCTGTTCGCCCGTCGCGGTGCGGATGTGGTGATCGTGGGTGGTGATCCGCCGCGGGTGCTGTAGCGCTCAGCCCACGAGCATTAGCGGCTTTCAGTAACGACGGCGCCCGATGTGGCGCCGTTTTCATTGGGCGCTGTCACGCCGTCGGCGGCGTTTGCTGTCAAGCGGGATCACGCGGGGTTTCGTGTCGCCCAAAAGAACAAGGCCGGCCCCTTTCGGGAACCGACCTTGGGTGTAAATGCCCAGCGATGACCTACTCTTGCATGGCTTAGGCCACACTA
>CAMPJI010000090.1 GCA_946886865.1 uncultured Lysobacterales bacterium
TCCGGCTCGGACTTCGTCGAGATGTTCGTCGGCGTCGGCGCCAGCCGCGTGCGCGACATGTTCGAACAGGCCAAGAAGCACGCGCCGTGCATCATCTTCATCGACGAGATCGACGCCGTCGGCCGCCATCGTGGCGCCGGCCTGGGCGGTGGTCACGATGAGCGTGAGCAGACCCTCAACCAATTGCTGGTGGAGATGGACGGCTTCGAGGGCGGCGAAGGCGTGATCGTGATCGCCGCGACCAACCGACCCGACGTGCTGGACCCTGCGCTGCTGCGCCCCGGCCGTTTCGATCGCCAGGTCGTGGTCGGCCTGCCAGACGTGAAGGGCCGCGAGCAGATCCTGCGCGTGCACATGCGCAAGTTGCCGCTGGACGAAGACGTGGAGCCGATGACGATTGCCCGTGGTACGCCCGGGTTCTCCGGCGCGGACCTCGCCAACCTGTGCAACGAGGCGGCACTGTTCGCCGCGCGCGAGAACGCGAAGGAAGTGCGCATGGAGCACTTCGACCGGGCCCGCGACAAGATCCTGATGGGTGCCGAGCGCCGTTCGATGGCGATGAGCGAGGACGAGAAGAAGCTCACCGCCTACCACGAGGCCGGGCATGCCATCGTCGGTCGCGTGGTGCCTGAGCACGACCCTGTCTACAAGGTGACGATCATTCCCCGTGGCCGGGCGCTGGGCGTGACCATGTACCTGCCCGAGGGCGACAAGTACAGCTACAACAAGACGGCGATCGAATCGCAGCTCTGCTCGCTGTACGGCGGCCGCGTCGCGGAGGAGCTGATCTTCGGCCACGACAAGGTCACCACCGGTGCGTCCAACGACATCGAGCGCGCGACCAAGATGGCCCGCAACATGGCCACCAAGTGGGGCCTGTCGGACGAGCTGGGACCGATCGCGTACGGCGAGGAAGAGGACGAGGTGTTCCTGGGCCGCTCCGTCACCCAGCACAAGAACGTGTCCGACGACACTGCCCGCCGCATCGACGAGGTGGTGCGCAGCATCCTGGACCGCGCCTACAACCGGACCACCCAGATCCTCAAGGACAACGTCGACAAGCTGCACGTGATGGCCGAGGCGCTGCTGCAGTACGAGACGATCGACGCCAAGCAGATCGACGACATCATGGCCGGCCGCACCCCGGGCCCGCCGGCGGACTGGGCCAAGTCCGGCAAGACCCTGCCACCGGAAGATTCCGATACGCCGGGTGCCATCGGCGGTCCGGCCGCACAGACCTGAGGCATCCGGCCACCGGGCCGAGCTTGCCGCAGTCGAACGAAAAGGCCAGAGTCCGCTCTGGCCTTTTTTTTGGCGCCCAGAATCGTGCACGCTCCGCCTTCGCGCGCTCCCTCCATCACCGTCCCGATCCGCAGGCTGCTCCTGGCGGCACTTGCCGCGTTGGTGCTGCTGCCGGCGATCGGCGTGGCGCTGGGGGAGCCGCGTGCGTTTGCCACGGCCGGCATCGTGCTGGCATCGGTCTGGCTGGCGATGGCGGCGGTCGGCCTGGTGCGCCAGCGTGGAGCGCACCGCAATGACTGACGGAATGTTCGACACCGTCCGCACCCTGGACTGCCACGGCCGCGCATTGCGGCTGGATCGCTGCCGGGTGATGGGCATCGTCAACGTGACCCCCGATTCGTTTTCCGACGGCGGCCAGCACGCGACGGCGGACGCGGCGGTGGCGCATGCACTGCGGCTGGTCGACGAAGGCGCGGACGTGCTCGACGTGGGTGGAGAGTCGACGCGTCCGGGCGCGGACGCGGTATCGGTACAAGACGAGCTCGAGCGCGTGGTGCCGGTGATCGAACGGCTCGCGCGGGAAACGTCGGTTCCGATCAGCGTCGATACCAGCAAGCCGGAGGTGATGCGGGCCGCGGTCGACGCCGGGGCCGGCATGATCAACGACGTGCGGGCGTTGACCGGGCCCGGCGCGATGGAGGCCGCCTCCGCGCTGGGGGTGCCGGTCGTGCTGATGCACATGAAGGGCGAGCCGCGATCGATGCAGGAGGCGCCCGCGTACGACGATGTCGTCAGTGAGGTGCACCGGTTCCTGACCGAGCGCATTTTCGCCGCGGAAATGGCGGGCATCGACAAGAAGCGCATCGTGATCGACCCCGGCTACGGGTTCGGCAAGACGCGCGAGCACAACCTGCTGCTGCTGTCGCGCCTGGACCGCTTCATCGAGCTGGGCGTGCCGGTGCTGGCCGGCCTGTCGCGCAAGCGCCTGATCGGCGAACTGACGGGCCGCGACGTGCCGGCCGATCGCCTCCACGGTTCGGTGGCCGCCCACTTGGTCGCCGCGCAGCGCGGCGCGCAACTGGTGCGGGTGCATGACGTCGCCGCAACGGTTGATGCGTTGAAGGTGTGGGAGGCAATCAAGGCAATGCCTGCGGCCCGCACGCGCGCGGCTTCACCCGCCGTCCGCTGGCCCGACGACGACTGACCGGCCGGTGCTTTGCGCCTGCCGTGGCGAATTTCTGACCAAAGCGTCACAGCGCCCCGCGGTGCCGGTCTTCCAGCCACTTGTCCACAGCTTGCCTCGCCCGCTTGTCCACAGCCGCTGTGCATAAGCGGGGTAGGGTTGGCGACCGGCGCGCGTTAAGCTTCTGGCCGGATTCAGACCGGGGACCCGCATGACCGCCAGCACGCCGCTGATCGTGACCTTCCTGCTGTACCTGCTCGCGATGGTGGGGATTGGCTTCGTCGCGTGGCGTTCGACCAAGAACTTCGACGATTACATCCTCGGCGGCCGCAGCCTGGGCCCCGGCGTGACCGCGCTGTCGGCCGGCGCCTCGGACATGAGCGGCTGGCTGCTGATGGGCCTGCCGGGGGCGATGTACCTGGGCGGTGTGTCGGAGGCGTGGATCGCCATCGGTCTGATCGCGGGCGCATGGGCCAACTGGAAGTTCGTCGCCGGTCCGCTGCGCGTCTACACCGAGCGCACCGACAACGCGCTGACGCTGCCGGACTTCTTTACCAGCCGGTTCCACGACACCGGCCGCGCGTTGCGGGTGCTGTCGGCCGTGGTGATCCTGGTGTTCTTCGCGGTGTACTGCGCATCGGGCATCGTGGCCGGTGGCCGGCTGTTCGAAAGCGTGTTCGGCCTGCCGTACGCGCAGGCGATCTGGTGGGGCGCGGCGGTCACCATTCTCTACACGCTGGTGGGCGGGTTCCTCGCGGTGAGCTGGACGGACACCGCGCAGGGCGTGCTGATGCTGTTCGCCCTCTTGCTGACACCGGTCCTGCTGATCGTCGCCACCGGCGGGTTCGACAGCACGCTGGCGGCGATCCGCGCCGATGCACCGGCGCGCCTGGACTGGTTCCGCGGTGGCGAGCTGGGCCTGGTCGGCATCGTCTCGCTGATCGCCTGGGGGCTGGGCTACTTCGGCCAGCCGCACATCCTGGCGCGCTTCATGGCGGCCGGCGGTGTGCACACCATTCCCACGGCGCGCCGCATCGGCATGACGTGGATGATCCTGTGCCTGGCCGGGTCGCTGACCGTCGGGTTCCTGGGCATCGGCTACTTCGCCGAGCATCCGGAGTCGGCGGGCCCGGTCATTGCCAACCCCGAGCGCGTTTTCATCGCCGTGGTCGAACTGCTGTTCAATCCATGGGTCGCCGGCGTGATCCTGTCGGCCATCCTCGCCGCGGTCATGAGCACGCTGTCGAGCCAACTGCTGGTGTGCTCCAGCGTGCTGTCGGAAGACTTCTACCGCGGCTTCCTGCGCAAGCAGGCCAGCCAGACAGAACTGGTGTGGGTCGGCCGTGGCAGCGTGCTGCTGGTGGCACTGGTCGCCATGTGGCTGGCGCGCGACCCCGACAGCCGCGTGCTGGGGCTGGTGTCCTATGCGTGGGCGGGATTCGGCGCGGCCTTCGGCCCGGTCGTGCTGCTGGCCCTGTTCTGGCAGCGCATGACGCGCAACGGCGCGCTGGCCGGCATGGTGGCGGGCGCGGTGACGGTGATCCTGTGGAAGCAGGTGGCGGTGGGCATGTACGGCAGCGGGCTGTACGAGATCGTGCCGGGCTTCATCGCCGCGACCGTCGCGATCATCGCGGTCAGCCGCTTGGACCGCGAGCCGCCTCAGGCCATCCAGGCGGTCCACATGCAGGTGCGCGCGTCGCTGCGCGAAACCGGCTACTGACGAACGCCGCCAACCGGCCCGCACGGTGAGCCAGAACGACCCGCGGCCGGTGGCCATCGCCCTGATGGGGCCGACCGCGGCGGGGAAGACGGCGTTGTCGCTGGAGTGGGCGGCGGCACTGGACGCGGAGATCGTCAGCGTGGATTCCGCGCTGGTCTACCGCGGCCTGGACATCGGCGCCGCCAAGCCGACGCTGGCCGAGCGCGGCGGCATCGTCCACCACATGATCGACCTGCGCGAGCCGTGGCAGCCGTACTCGGCGGCGGAGTTCGCCACCGATGCCCGGCGGGCGATGGACGACATCGCCGCGCGCGGCCGCATACCGCTGCTGGTCGGTGGTACCGGCCTGCACTTCCAGGCATTGCTGCAGGGGTTGTCGGACATGCCGGCTTCGGATGCGCAGGTGCGTGCCGGGCTTGCGGCACAGGCGGCCGAGCGCGGCTGGGCCGCCCTGCACGCCGAACTTGCCGCGATCGACCCGGTGGCCGCCGCCCGCATCCACGCCACCGATGCCCAGCGCATCCAGCGCGCGCTCGAGGTGTATCGCCTGTCCGGCCGAACGCTGACCGACTGGCAGCGCGATACGTCCCAGCGGACCCGCCTGCCGTTTCGCGTGCTCAAGCTGGTGCTGGCACCCGGCGATCGAGGCGAGTTGCACCGCCGGATCGAGCGCCGGTTCGACGCCATGCTCGACGCCGGATTCCTGGAGGAGGTCCGCCGGCTGCGTGCCGCACCGGCACTGGCAGCCCATCCCGCGCCGCTGGAGTTGCCGGCCCTGCGCGCCGTCGGCTACCGGCAGGCGTGGGAGCACCTGGATGGCCGCTACGACGCCGGGATGTTGCGCGACCGGGGCATCTTCGCCACGCGGCAGCTGGCCAAGCGCCAGCTGACCTGGCTGCGCGGGCAGCTGGACGCCCGCTGGTTCGACCCCGTGCGCGACCGTGCACGCCTGCTCGCGGCGCGCCGGCTGTTCGTGCCGGGCCGCTGAGCGCATTCAGCCTGCTCTGGCGCAGCGAGCCCCCAAAAGCCTGCTCCAGTGCGCGTGGGCGCACCACGGTTGCGCTACCATCGGTGCGTCGTCTGCGACGGGGAGTGCCGCAGGGGATGCCGCCCGATCGGACGTTCCGGCCGGCCGGCGCCACCGCACATAACTAGAACCATGCAGGGGAAACTTTAGATGTCCAAGGGGCAATCTTTGCAGGACCCGTTCCTGAATGCGCTGCGGCGCGAGCGCGTGCCGGTCTCGGTCTACCTGGTCAACGGCATCAAGCTGCAGGGCACGATCGAGTCGTTCGACCAGTTCGTGGTGCTGCTGCGCAATACCGTCAGCCAGATGGTCTACAAGCACGCCATTTCCACCGTGGTCCCGGCGCGCAACGTGCGCGTGGGCCCGGGCGGCGGCTACGTGCAGCCGGGCGAGGGCAACGGCGATCACGGCTCCGACGAGGCCGAGTGACACGAGGATGAGGCGCGCGCGTGTTCTTTGAACGATCCCGCAAGGGCGAACATGCGCTGCTGATCCAGCCCCATGCCGGCGGCCCGGTGGACGAGGGCCTGCTGGAGGAGTTCTCCGAGCTTGCGCGCTCGGCCGGCGCATCGATCGCCGGCGTACTCAGCGCGCGTATCGACAGGCCCAATGCCGCCACGCTGATCGGCAGCGGCAAGCTCGAGGAGGTCAAGGCGGCCGCCGATGCGACCGGCGCCGACCTCATCCTGGTCAACCACCCGCTGACGCCGACCCAGGAGCGCAACCTGGAGCGGGCGTTGCAGCGCCGCGTGGTCGACCGTACCGGCCTGATCCTGGACATCTTCGCCCAGCGCGCGCAAAGCCACGAGGGCAAGCTGCAGGTCGAACTGGCGCAGCTGCGCCACATGTCCACGCGCCTGGTGCGCGGCTGGACCCACCTGGAGCGCCAGCGCGGCGGTTCCATCGGCCTGCGCGGCCCCGGCGAGACGCAGCTCGAGCTCGACCGCCGCATGCTGCAGCAGCGGCTGGAGTCGTTGCAGCGCCGCCTGGACAAGGTGCAGGTGCAGCGCACGCAGATGCGCCGCGCGCGCATGCGCAGCGAGCTGCCGCGCGTCGCGCTGGTCGGCTACACCAACGCCGGCAAGTCCACGCTGTTCAACGCGATGACGGGCGCGGAGGCCTACGCGGCCGACCAGCTGTTCGCCACGCTGGACCCCACGGTGCGCCGCATCGACCTGGCCGGTGGCGGCGCGGTGCTGGCCGACACCGTCGGCTTCGTGCGCGACCTGCCGCATGCGCTGGTCGCCGCGTTCCGCTCGACCCTGTCCGAAGCCCGCGATGCCGACCTGCTGCTGCACGTCGTGGACGCGGCCGACCCGCTGCGCGACGAACGCGTGGCACAGGTCAACGAGGTGCTGGCGGAAATCGGCGCGGCCGACCTGCCGCAGGTCCTCGTGTTCAACAAGATCGACCGGATCGAAGGGGGCGCGCCGCGGCTGGATCGCCCGGCCGAGGGGCCGCCGCGGGTCTGGTTGTCGGCACGTGATGGCGTCGGCCTGGACCTGCTGCGCGACGCCATCGGCGAAGTGCTCGGGCTCCAGCGCGTGCAGGGCCGCGTACACGTGCCGTCCCGTGCCGGGCGCCTGCGGGCGCGCCTGCACGAACTGGGCGCGGTTCGCGGCGAGCAGGCGGGCGACGACGGCTGGGAGATCCAGGTCGACCTGGCGCTTGTCGATGCCCAGCGGCTGGCGGCGCAGGCCGGTGGCACCGCGCTCCAGCCCCTGATCGACGCCGCGCATCCGCCCGACCTTGGTTGAGGCGGCCCCCACCCCCACCTAGAATCACCCGGCGCCGCGATCCGCACCCACGTGCCTGCGCGCCCCCGTCGTCCCACATGGAGCAGGCATGGCCTGGAATACCCCTGGCAGCAATCAATCCGGCGGCAGCCGACCGCCCCGGCGCAATCCCGGCGGCAACGGGCTGGACGCCGTGCTCGACCAGCTGAGGGGTCTGTTCGGCGGCGGTGGCGGCAATGGCGGTGGCAGCATCGCGCGCTGGGTACTGCTCATCGCCGGTCTGTGGCTGGTGTTCAACTGCTTCGTGCTGATCGCCGAGCAGCAGCGCGGCGTCGTGCAGCGCTTCGGCCAGGTCGCCCGGATCATGCAGCCCGGCCCCAATTTCAAGTGGCCGTGGCCGATCGAGCGCGTGACCAAGGTCAACGCGACCCAGGTGCAGACCTACAGCAACAACGTCCCGGTGCTGACCAGTGACGAGAACATCGTGCAGGTCGAGATCAACGTGCAGTACCGCATAAGCGACGCCGAGCTTTACCTGTTCGGCACCCGCAATGCCGACGAGGTGCTGGAGCAGGCCGCGCTGAGCACCATGCGCGAGCAGGTCGGCCGTTCGACGCTGGACACTGTGCTCGGCTCGCGCGATGCGCTGGCGGTATCGGCGCGCGAGCAGCTGCAGGCGTCGCTCGATGCCTACCGTACGGGCCTGCGAGTGACCGAGCTCAGCCTGCCTAACGCGCGCCCTCCGGAGCAGGTCAAGCCTGCCTTCGACGACGTCAACAGTGCGCAGCAGAACAAGGACCGTCTGATCAGCGAGGCCCGCGCCTACGCCGCGAGGATCGTGCCCGAGGCCCGCGGTGAGGCGGCCCGTATCCGCGCCGCCGCGACCGGTTACCAGGAGGCCAAGGTCGCACGCGCCCAGGGTGACGCGGCCCGCTTCTCCCTGCTGGTGGACGAATACCAGAACTCCCCGGAGGTCACGCGCAAGCGCCTGTGGCTGGAGACCGTGCAGGAGGTGCTGGCCGGTAACCGCAAGGTGGTGGGGGGCGATTCGCGCCAGCTGATCTACGTGCCGATGGACTCGGCCAAGTCCGCCGGCGCAGCGGGCGATGATCGCGCCGCGCGTCAGCCGGTGATTGACCCGGAACTGCTGCTGCCGTCCGAAACATCCGGCACTAGCGCCACGCGCGGTGAACGCGCGCCGCGCCCGACGGGCCGCGAGGAGACGATTCGATGAGGGCTTCTGTCTGGATTGCCGGTGTGGTAATCGCGCTGTTCGCCCTGCTGGGCTCGGTGTTCGTGGTGGGCGAGGGCAAGACCGCCCTGGTGGTGAACCTCGGCCGTGTCGTGCGCGCCGACCTCGAGCCCGGCCTCCACTTCAAGTGGCCCATGGTGGAGACCGCACGGATCTTCGATCGCCGTCTGCAGGTGCTGGCGTCCGAGCCCGAGCGAATCCTGACTCTTGAGCGAAAGGACGTAAGCGTCGATTACTTCGCCGTTGGTCGCATCAGTGATGCTCGCGCTTTTTTCCGTGCAACGGGTGGCGACGAGGACGTTGCCGTGCAACGTCTGGCCCCGATTATCCGAGAGTCGCTGAAGAACGAGATCAACAGCCGCACTCTCAAGGATCTCGTTTCTGGCGATCGCTCCAAGATCATTGGCCCGCAACTGGAGGCCATCAATCGGGGTGCCGATACTCTGGGTATTGACATCGTTGATCTACGTATCAAGCAGATCGACTTGCCGACCGACAGCGAGGTGATCACGCAGGTGTACGAGCGCATGAGCGCCCAGCGCCGCCAGGTGGCAAGCGCTCTGCGTGCCGAGGGCGAGGAGGAGGCACGCACAATCCGTGCGGAGGCCGACCGCAACCAGGTGGTCATCCTGGCCGAGGCCGAGCGCGATGCGCAGCGCCTGCGCGGCCAAGGCGATGCCGATGCCGCGCGCATCTACGGTGAGGCAGCCAAGCGCGACCCTGCGTTCTACGCGTTCCAGCGCAGCCTTGAGGCCTACCGCGCGTCGTTCGACGACGGCAATGGCGTGATCGTGCTCGACCGCGACGACCCGTTCCTCCAGTACATGCGCAGCGACCGCTGAGCCTGGCGCCATGACGGAGCTGGTGTCGGCGCTGTGCCTGGTGGCGGTGCTGGAAGGGCTGTTCCTGTTCGCCACGCCGCGCGCCTGGAAACAGGCCGTTGCCCAGCTGCATGCCCTGCCGGATCGCCACCTGCGCCTGCTGGGTGCGCTGGTGACGGCCGCCGGCGTGCTGGCCCTGTGGGTGGCGCGCGGCTGATGGCCCGGCTCCCGTCGCGGCGCGGTTGGCGCCGCGACGCGCCGTCCATGCAGCGCAGACGAAAAAGGCCGGGCAATGCCCGGCCTCTTCGTGTGCGCATGGCGGTTGCGGTCAGGCCGCGGCGGCCTGCTCGGCCCGTGGGCCTTCGCGCAGGGCGCGCCCGACCATGCCCACCAGCAGGTCGATCTCCTCGCTGGTGATGGTGAAGGTCGGGGTGAAGCGCAGCGA
>CAMPJI010000091.1 GCA_946886865.1 uncultured Lysobacterales bacterium
CGCTTGACCAGCGCGCGCATGCGGGTGGGGATGGTGTCGGTCTGGGTCATGACGGTTCCTGCGAAAAATGGCCGGGAGGGCAGGCGGGCGATTATACGGACCAGCCCCTGAAGGCATTGGCGAGGCGGCGCAGGCGCGGGCTAGACTCGGCCGGTTCACCGACCCAGGAGCGTATGCATGCGATACACAGTGTTGGCCGCCGCGATGGCGCTGGCCGGAGTCACGGGAGGCGCGATGGCAGCCGAAGGCATGTGGGTACCGCAGCAGTTGCCTGAAATCGCCGGTCCGCTGAAGAAGGCCGGCCTGGAACTGTCGCCCGAGCAGTTGGCCGACCTGACCGGCGACCCGATGGGCGCCGTGGTGTCCCTCGGCGGCTGCACCGCCAGTTTCGTCTCGCCCCAGGGCCTGGTGGTGACCAACCACCACTGTGCATATGGCGCGATCCAGCTCAACTCCACGCCGGAGAAGAACCTGATCGACGTGGGCTTCAACGCCGCGACGATGGCCGATGAAGTGACTGCCGGCCCGACCTCGCGCATCTATGCGCTGGATTCCATCGAGGACGTCACCGACCAGGTGCGCGCCGCCATCGCCGGCGCGCCCGACGCGCTGGCCCGCACGGAGGCGCTGGAGAACCTCGAGAAGCAGCTGATCGCCCGCTGCGAGGCCGAAGACGGCTACCGCTGCCGCCTGTACAGCTTCGCCGGCGGCAACACCTACCGGCTGTTCCGCAACCTCGAGATCAAGGACGTGCGCCTGGTCTATGCGCCCCCGGGCAGCATCGGCAACTACGGCGGCGAGATCGATAACTGGATGTGGCCGCGCCACACCGGCGACTTCTCGTTCTATCGCGCGTACGTCGGCAAGGACGGCAAGCCGGCCGCCTACGCCGAGGACAACGTGCCGTATCAGCCGAAGCACTGGCTGAAGCTCGCCGACCGCCCGCTGGGCGAAGGCGACTTCGTCATGGTGGCCGGCTACCCGGGCTCCACCAGCCGTTACGCGCTGGCCGCGGACTTCGACCACACCGCGAACTGGGCCTACCCGGTGGTGGGCGGGCACTTCAAGAACCTCGTCGCGCTGGTGGAGGCCGAAGGGCGCCGCAACCCGGAGGTCGAGGTGAAGTACGCCAACACCATCCGCGGCTGGCAGAACGCCATGAAGAACTACGACGGCCAGCTGGAAGGCTTCCGTCGCATCGGCGCGGCCGAGACCAAGCGCAAGGACGAGGCCGCCGTGCTGGCCTGGCTGCGCCGGCAGGGGGCCGACGGGCAGGCCGCGCTGGAAGCCCACGCGCAGCTGGAAGCGCTCGGTGAGCTGGCTCGCCAGCACCGCGAGCGCGATCTGATCTTCGGCCAGCTGCGCAACACCGGTGTGCTGGGTGCCGCGTCGCAGCTGTACCGCCTGTCGATCGAGCGCGAGAAGCCGGACGCCCAGCGTGAATCCGGCTACCAGGACCGTGACCTGCCGTCGTTCGAAGGCAGCCTGCGCCAGATGGAGCGCCGCTACGAGCCGGGCATGGACCGCCAGCTGCAGGCCTACTGGCTGCGCGAGTACATCAAGCTGCCGGCCGACCAGCGCATTGCCGCGGTGGACGCATGGCTAGGCGGCAACGACGCGGCCGCGATCGAGGCCGCCTTGGACCGTCTGGCCAGAACCGAGCTGAAGGACAACGCCAAGCGCATCGCGCTGTTCAAGGCCGACCGCGACGCGTTCGAAGCCAGCCAGGACCCGGCGGTGCAGTTCGCGGTGGCCACCATGCCGACCGTCCTGCAGCTGGAGAAGGAAGCCAAGCTCCGCGCCGGCGACGCACTGGTGGCGCGTCCGGTCTACCTGCAGGCCGTGGCCGACCACAAGCGCAGCCAGGGCGGCTTTGTGTATCCGGATGCCAACTCGTCCCTGCGCATCACCTTCGGCAACGTGACCGGCTATACCAAGACCGACGGCAGCGAGCAGGTGCCGTTCACCCGGCTCGAGGAGGTCGCGGCGAAGGCGACCGGCGAGGAGCCGTTCAACGCCCCGCAGCCGCTGCTGGATGCCATCCAGGCCAAGCGGTACGGCGGCCTGGCCGACCCGGACCTGGGCACGGTGCCGGTCAACTTCCTGTCCAACCTGGACATCACCGGCGGCAACTCCGGCTCGCCGGTGTTGGACGCGCGGGGCAAGCTGGTCGGCCTGGCGTTCGACGGCAACTGGGAGTCGGTCAGCTCCAACTGGGTGTTCGACCCGGTGATGACGCGGATGATCTCCGTGGACCAGCGCTACATGCGCTGGATCATGCAGGAGGTCTTCCCGGCCCCGAACCTGCTGCAGGAGATGGACGTCGCCGCGCCCTGACCGCGCCGTACGTTGACGCACCACGACGCCGGCCGGGTTTGTTCCCGGCCGGCGTTTTCATCTGGGCCGGGGATTGCTGCTAGTCTCCGGGCTGTCGCGGATTCCCATGCCAGCCGGCCCCGTTTCCCGACCCGCAGGTGCACCACCGCAATGACCGCCCGCTCTCCATGCGGGCACCGCACAACCGCAGCGCCGGCTGGCAGGGCTCTTCCGCATCCTTCCCGATGACGAGGAACCTGCAATGAAAGTACTGGCGTGCGATGGCATCCATGACGACGGCCTGGCCCTGTTCCGCGACGCGGGATGGGAGGTGGTCGTGTCCGATCCGATCAAGGAGCCCGCGGCATTGGCGAGCGCGCTGGACGGCGTCGATGCCGTGCTGGTGCGCTCGGCCACGCCGGTCACGGCGGAAGCCATTGCCGATGCGACGAAGCTTCGCGTGATCGGCCGCGCCGGCGCGGGCGTGGACACCATCGACGTGGATGCCGCCACTGCGCGCGGTATCGCGGTGATGAACGCGCCGGACGGCAACACGCTCGCCGCCGCCGAGCACGCGATCTCGTTGCTGTTCGCGCTGGCGCGGCACATCCCGAAGGCCGATGCCGGCATGAAGGCCGGGCAGTGGCCCAAGGCGGGGCTGACCGGCTTCGAGCTGGAAGGCAAACGCCTGGGCGTGATCGGGCTGGGCCGGATCGGCGCGACCGTGGCGCGCAAGGCGCTGGGCATCGGCATGGACGTGGCGGCCTACGACCCGTTCCTGCCGCCGGCGGCCGCGGCCAAGGGCAGCGTTCCGCTCAAGTCGCTCGATGACCTGCTGGCGTGGGCCGACATCGTCACGCTGCACGTGCCGCGCACCAAGGAGACGACCAACCTGCTGTCGGAGGCGCGCATGCGCGCGATGAAGCCGGGCGGCTACGTGGTCAACGCCGCGCGCGGCGGGCTGGTGGACGAGGCCGCGCTGCTCAAGCTGCTGGACGAAGGCCACCTCGCCGGGGCGGCGCTGGACACCTTCGTGACCGAGCCGCTGCAGGCCGACTCGCCACTGCGCGCCCACCCCAAGCTGATCCTGACCCCGCACCTGGGCGCGTCGACGAGTGAAGCCCAGCAGGCGGTGAGTACGATCCTTGCCCGGCAGATCCTGGACTTCATCGACACCGGCGCGGTGGCCGGCTGCGTCAACCTGCCGCCGCTCACGGCCGAGGCCGCGCGCGAAGTCGGCCCGTGGATGCCGCTGATGTCGGCGCTGGGGCGGCTGGCCGCGCGCCTGGTGCCCGCGCCCACGCGCCTGCACATCACCTATGCCGGCCGCACCGATGCGCTGGATACCCGGCCGCTGACGCGCCTGCTGGTGGCGTCGCTGCTGGGCACGGCGTCGGGTCGGATCACGCCGGTGAACGCGCTGGCCGAAGCCGCGGGACGTGGCCTCACGGTTGCCGAGACCCTGGGCGGCGACGGCGACGGCTTCGACCGCCTGCTGCGCATCCGTGTCGAGGGCGATGGTCGCAGCCGCGAAATCGAAGCCACGCTGCACCGCGGCCCGCGCGTGGTGCGGCTGGACGGCGTGGAGATCGAGTTCGACCCGCTGGCCAACGTCCTGCTCATGCGCAACGAGGACCGCCCCGGCATGATCGGCACGGTGGGTTCGAAGCTGGGCGCAGCCGGCGTCAACATCGTCAACTTTGCCCTCGGCGCCGCCGGCGACGGGCAGGCGAGGGCGGCGATCACCATCGACCGCGCCGTCGACGACGCCCAGCTCGCCGAGCTGCGCGCCACGCCGGGCGTGCTGTCGCTGCAGCAGATCTGAGCACTGCCCAGGGGACGCGGATCACGTCCGCGTCCTTACCCGACGGTCCGCCTGTTGGGCACGACACCGGTATGCCGGGCCGGCGGACCAGCGCTCCTCACACACCAAGGACCCTCTATGAGACTGCTCCTCGCCCGCCATGGCGAAACCCCGTGGAACGCCGAAGGCCGCTACCAGGGCCAGGAAGACATCGCCCTGTCGCCGGTCGGCGAAGCCCAGGCGCGCGCGCTGGGCGAGCGCCTGGCCGGGGTGGAGATCACCCGTGCCGTCGCGTCGCCGCTGGTGCGCGCCCGCAGCACCGCACAACTGGCCCTGGGTGACCGTGCCGACATGCTCGCCACCGATGCCGGCTTCATGGAGATCGCGCACGGCACGTGGGAAGGCCTGCTCGCGGCCGAGATCCATGACCGCGACCCCGACCGCCTGCGTGCCTGGCGGGAGGCGCCGCACGAGGTGCTGATGCCGGAGGGCGAGTCGTTGCAGCACGTGCTCGACCGCGCATGGCCGGCGCTGGAACGGGCCGCAAACGGCCTGGGCGAGTCGGACACGCTGCTGGTGGTCGCCCACGACGCGGTCAACCGGGTGTTGCTGTGTCGCGTGCTGGGGCTGCCGCTGGCGCACCTGTGGCGGTTCCGGCAGGCGCCGACGACGCTCAACCTGCTGGAAGGCCCGTCGGTGGACCGCCTCGACGTCGTCCGCCTCAACGACTGCGCCCACCACACGGCGCTGTTCGGCGAGGCCGTGCACCGCGCGCTGTAGCGCTCTACGCGCCCGCACCTCACTTTCCGGCCGGCATCCCGCACACTTTGCGCATGGACCTGACCCAGTGGCTCGAGTACATCGAGCGCCAGCACCCCAAATCCATCGACATGGGCCTGGACCGCGTGCGCGCGGTGGCCGGCGCGCTGGGCCTGACGCGGCCCGCGCCGCGCGTCATGACCGTGGGCGGCACCAACGGCAAGGGCTCGACCGTCGCCTTCATCGAGGCCATCGCGCGGACGGCCGGGTGGCGCGTCGGTGCCTACACGTCGCCGCACCTGCGGGCCTACAACGAGCGGGTGCGGATCGAGGGCGTCGATCTCGATGATGCGTCGCTGGTGGCCGCGTTCGAGGCCATCGAAGCCGTCCGCGGCGACATCGCCCTGACTTACTTCGAGTACGGCACGCTGGCAGCGCTGTGGTGCTTCGAGCGCACCCGGCTGGACCTGGCGATCCTCGAAGTGGGGCTGGGTGGGCGGCTGGACGCCACCAACATCGTCGACCCGGACGTCGCCGTCATCACCACCGTCGACCTCGACCACCAGGACTACCTGGGCGACGACCGGGAAGCGATCGGCTTCGAGAAGGCGGGCATCGCGCGGGCCTGGAAGCCGCTGGTGCTGGGCGACGACGATCCGCCGTCGAGCGTATTGCGGCACGCCTACGCCATCGGCGCCTCGGCGGTGCGGATCGGGTGCGACTTCTTCTTCGAGCCGACGGACGACGGCTGGTGCTGGCGTGAAGTGGGTTGCGAGTACGCATTGCCGCTACCGCGGTTGGCTGCACCGGTGCAACTGCGCAATGCCGCCGTGGCGATCGCCGCGCTGCGGGCACTGGACGCGCCGCTGGACGAAGCCGGCGTCGCCCGGGGCATCGCGGCCGCTCAGGTGGGCGGCAGGCTGCAGGCGTTCGACCGCGGGGGCGTGGCGGTGGTGGTGGACGTCGCGCACAACCCGCAGGCGGCGCGTGAACTGGCGCGCTGGCTGGCCGCGGCGCCCGCGGACGGCGCCACCCATGCCGTGTTCGCGGCGCTGGCCGACAAGGACGTGGCGGGCGTGGTCGAGGCGCTGGGGCCGGCGGTCGACCAGTGGCATCTCGCCGGACTGCCCGGGGCCGGCGATCGCGCGCAGGCGGCGGAGGCATTGGCGGCGCGTCTTGCCGGCACCGCGGCCGGCGGCGCACCGACGCACGAGACGGTCGCCGATGCACTGGTGGCCGCGCGCGGCCGTGCCCGTCCCGGCGACAGGATCCTGGTGCTGGGCTCGTTCCACACCGCCGCCGCCGCACTGGACTGGCTCGACCGCGACTGAACACGGGCGCCGTCGGGTCGGATGCGGCAGGACGCGGCGCTATAATCCGCGCGGCATTTCCGCCCGCGCCGCGCGAGACCCGATGGAACCTGCCCTGAAACAGCGCCTGATCGGTGCGGCCGTTCTGGTCGCGCTGGCGGTGATCTTCCTGCCCATGCTGATCAAGGGCCCGGCGCCGGAGAGCGGGATGTCGGATGTCTCGCTGGACGTCCCGGCTCCGCCGGGCGACGGCGGCATGGAGACGCGCGAGCTGCCGCTGCTGGCCCCGGGCGATGCGCCCGCGGGCGGCGCGCTGGGGCTGCCGCCGGGGCAGGCCGAAGACGGCCGCCTGCCGACCGTCGACACCACCACGGGCGAAGGCGGCGGCCAGGGCGACATGATGCCGGCGCCCACGGCGGGCGGCGATTACGCCGTCAGCTTCGGCAGCTACGCCAGCACCGGCGATGCCGCGCGGGTGGTCGAGGCGCTGCGGAGCTCGCAGCTGCCGGGCTACCAGGAGCGCGTCGAAGGCCGCGACGGCCGCACCACCCATCGCGTGCGCGTCGGACCGTACGCCAGCCGTGCCGATGCCGAGGCGGCCCGCCTGCGCGCCGCGCACGTGCGCGACGACGTCGGCTCCCAGGTGGTCGCACTCGATGCCGGTGACCCGCCCCGTGAACCGGCATCCGCATCAACACCGGCAGCCGCTACCACGACTGGCACCGTCAATCAGGAGCCGCTCGCTGCGAACGCGCCGGCCCCCAAGCCGGAGCCGAAGCCGGCCACGCCCAAGCCTGCTGCGCCTGACCCCGAGCCGGTGGCCGCGGCCGCCGAGCCCGCGCCGCCGGCGCCGTCCAGGCCGGCCGCCGCGGATGTCGGCTTCGCGGTGCAGCTGGGCGCCTTCAGCAACGCGGCCGAAGCCGGCAAGCTGCGCGACCGCGTACGCGCGCTGGGCTTCGGTGCGTTCACCGAGCAGGTCAACACCGACAAGGGCACCCTCAACCGTGTGTTGGCCGGCCCCGTTGCCAGCCGCGAGCAGGCCGAGCAGCTGAAGTCGCAGGTCGCCGCGCGCACCGGCATCACCGGCCTGGTCCGCTCGCACCCCTGATGGGCGGTGCGCGCGCGCTCCGCAAGTCACCGCCGCGCCATGCGGGCTGGACCGGTCGACGATGACCGCGCTGGACTGGGTGCTGCTGGCGATCGTCGCGGTGTCGGCGCTGCTGGGTGTGATGCGCGGCCTGATCGGCGTACTGGCCTCGCTGGCGGCCTGGATCCTCGCCGGGTGGGCCGCGTTCCATTTCGGCGGCCAGGCGGCGTGGATGCTGTCGGGCGGCGATGCGCCCAGCACCGGACAGTTGCTGGCGGGTTATGCGCTGAGCTTCCTGGCGGTCATGGTGGTGGTCGGGCTGGTGGGCTGGACTGTGCGCCGGCTGGTGCATTCGGTCGGGCTGTCCGGGCTGGATCGGATGCTGGGGCTGGGGATCGGCGTTGCCCGCGGTGCGTTCGTCGCCTGCGCACTGGTGCTGCTGCTGGGCCTGACGACGATGCCCCGGGAGCCGGAATGGCAGCAGTCGCGGGTGGTGCCGGTCTTCGTGCCGGGTGCGCAGTGGATGCGCGGCTGGCTGCCCGACTGGGTGGCCGAGCAGGTGGATTTCCGGAGCGGCGGCGCCATGTCACTGGATGGCATGCCGCTCCAGCGCGAGCCGGCGCTGCCGGTGCCGCCTGCCGCCGGTGACAACCGCCCGGTGGCGCGACCCGGCGACGGCCGCTCTTGAACACACGGTCCGGCGGCGTTCGCCGGACTTCATGAATCGCTAAACGCAGGGCTTATTCCATGTGCGGGATCATCGGCATCGTCGGCCATAACGACGTGGCGGCGCAGCTCTATGACGGCCTGACGGTGCTGCAGCACCGCGGCCAGGACGCCGCGGGCATCGCGACCGCGCACGGCACCAAGCTGCGCGTGCACAAGGGCAACGGCCTGGTCAGCGACGTGTTCGACGAGCACGCCATGCAGGTGTTGCAGGGCCACCTGGGCATCGGCCACTGCCGCTACCCGACCGCCGGCAGCGAAGGCAACGACGAGGCGCAGCCGTTCTACGTCAACTCGCCCTTCGGCATCGTGCTGGCGCACAACGGCAACCTGATCAACACCGAGGCCCTGCAGCGCGAGGTGTTCGAGCAGGACCGCCGCAACGTCAGCACCGAGTCCGACTCCGAAGTGCTGCTCAACGTGTTCGCCCACGAGCTGGACGAGCAGGGCAGCCTGTCGGTGGACGCCACCCTCAACGCGATCGAAGGCACCCACCGCCGTTGCGTCGGCGGCTATGCCGTGGTGGCGGCGGTGCTGGGCCTGGGCCTGGTCGCCTTCCGCGACCCGCACGGCATCCGCCCGCTGGTGATCGGCAAGCGCAGCAGCGACGGCCGCGACGAGTACGCGGTGGCGTCGGAGTCGGTGGCGCTGGACCTGCTGGGCTACGAGCGCGTGCGCGACGTGCGCCCGGGCGAGGGCCTGGTCGTCACCACCGACGGCGTGCTGCACACGCGCCAGTGCGTGGAGCCGCGCACCCATACGCCGTGCATTTTCGAGTACGTCTACTTCGCGCGGCCCGACTCGATGATGGACGACGTCTCGGTGCACAAGGCGCGCATGCGCATGGGCCAGACGCTGGGCGAGAAGATCCAGCGGCTGCGGCCGGACCACGACATCGACGTGGTCATCCCGATCCCCGACACCTCGCGCGATTCCGCGCTGGAGATCGCCAACGTGCTGGGCGTGAAGTACCGCGAGGGCTTCATCAAGAACCGCTACGTCGGCCGCACCTTCATCATGCCGGGGCAGG
>CAMPJI010000092.1 GCA_946886865.1 uncultured Lysobacterales bacterium
CGACCTCGGCGCTGGACCCGATCTCCACCAGCCGCATCGAGCAGCTGGTCGAGGAGCTGAAGAAGGATTACACGATCGCGATCGTGACCCACAACATGCAGCAGGCTGCACGCGTGTCGGACTACACCGCCTTCATGTACCTGGGCGACCTGGTCGAGCACGGCGAGACCGGCACCATCTTCTCCAACCCGACCAGGCAGCAGACCGAGGACTACATCACCGGGCGGTTCGGGTGACGGATTGAATCCTTCTCCCGCCGGGAGAAGCTGCCCGCAGGGCGGATCAGGTTCCGGGGCCGCGGCTGAACGCCAGGCACGAAACCTCACCCCAACCCCTCTCCCACGGGGAGAGGGGCCAAACAGGACACCGACATGGGTACCAACATGCACGACCACATCGTCAAGAGCTACGACGACGAGCAGAAGCGACTGCTCAACGAAACCCTGCGGATGGGCGAGATGGCGGCCGCGCAGCTGGAGGCCGCGCTGGACGTGGTCAAGCGCCGCGACGACAAGGCCGCCGAGCGCATCATCGCCAACGACGACGCGCTGGACACCCTGGAGCAGGAGATCAGCCACGACGTCATGAAGCTGGCGCTGCGCGGGCCGATGGCGCGCGACCTGCGCGAGATCCTCGCCGCCATCCGCGTGGCCTCGGACATCGAGCGCATCGGCGACTACGCCGCGAATGTCGCCAAGCGGTCGACGGCGCTCAACCTGGCGCCGCCGCTGCCGCAGGTCAGCGGCCTGCACGCGATCGGCACGCTGGCGGTGAAGCAGCTGCGCGACGTGCTGGCCGCCTACCGCGACAGCGATGTCGAGGCCGCGCAGCGCATCCGCGACCGCGACGCCGAGATCGATACCGCCTACACCGCGCTGTTCCGCGAGCTGCTGACCTACATGATGGAGGACGCGCGCGCGATCACGCCCTGCACGCACCTGCTGTTCATGGCCAAGAACATCGAGCGCGTCGGCGACCACGCCACCAACATTGCCGAAAACGTGTGGTTCCTGGTCAAGGGCGAGGAGCAGCTGCCGCCGCGCGACAAGCGCGACGAAAGCAATACCGTCGCGCCCTGAGCCGCCGCGGCATCGGGACATGGGGGCGGGACCGGCGACGGCCCGCCCTTTTTCGTGGGCTGCATCCGGATGCCGCGCGGCGACGAACCTATTCAGGCCCGTCACCGGCGGGCTAACGCTTTGATAACGAGCGGCCCGCCCGCCCGGGTGTCTAATACCGCGCGCGGTGGCCACCACCGACTCCACCCCATCAAAAGGAACTGCCATGTCCAACACCATCAACAAGCCCGTTGCCCTGACCGCCGCCCTGCTGGGTGGCCTGGCCCTGTCGACCTCCGCCTTCGCCATGAGCGACCTGGCCGGTGGCTACCTGCTCGGGGCCCAGGAGGCCGGCGCGCAGAAGGACGCCGAGGGCAAGTGCGGCGAAGGCAAGTGCGGCGGCCACACCATGGACGCCATGGACACCGACGGCAACGGCAGCATCTCCCAGGCCGAGTTCGCCGCCGCCCACGACGGCAAGGCGGACCGCTTCGCCACCTACGACGCCAACAGCGACGGCATGATCGACACCGCCGAGCTGGACGCCGCGCACGCCGACAAGGGCGGCGCGAAGGCCGACATGGAAGGCAAGTGCGGCGAGGGCAAGTGCGGCGGCTCGAAGTAAGCCGGCGTACCGCTGCCACCTGGCCGTGAGCGGTCTGCGCATCCCGCTGCCGAACGCGGCCGGGCTCGGCCTGCGGCGGGCCCTGATGGGCCCGCTGCGCGCCGCGCCGTCGCATGACGATGCCGCGCGCGATTTCGATTTCCTCGAGTGCGCCCCCGAGAACTGGATCGGTGTCGGCGGTGCGATGGGCGAGGCCCTCGACGACCTGTCGGCCCGCCACCCGCTCACCTGCCACGGGCTCTCGCTGTCGCTGGGCGGCTTCGCGCCGCTGGACGAGACGTTCCTGGCCCGCGTGCGGCGGTTCCTCGACCGCCATCGCGTCGCGCTCTACAGCGAGCACCTGAGCTACTGCAGCGACGACGGCCACCTCTACGACCTGCTGCCGATCCCCTTCACCGAAGAGGCGGTGCACCACGTGGCCACGCGCATCCGGCAGACGCAGGACATCGTCGGCCGCCGCATCGCGGTGGAAAACGTCTCCTATTACGCGGTGCATCCTCTGGATGACGGCGCGTCGCCGATGTCCGAACTGGCGTTCACCAACGCGGTGCTGGCCGAGGCCGACTGCGACCTCCTGCTGGATGTCAACAACGTCTATGTCAATTCGATCAACCACGGCTACGACGCCGCCGCGTTCATGGCCGGGCTGCCGGGCGAGCGCATCGCCAGCGTCCACGTCGCCGGGCATTTCGACGAGGCCGACGATCTCAAGATCGACACCCACGGCGCGCCGGTGAAGGACGCGGTCTGGGACCTGCTGGCTGCCGCGTACGCGCGCTTCGGTCCACGCCCCACGCTGCTGGAGCGCGATTTCAACTTCCCGCCGTATGCCGAGCTGGTGGCGGAACTGCAGACCGTCCGCCGGTTGCAGGCCGTGGCGCCGGCCGCACCGGCCCGGACGCGTGCGGCCCATGCCGCCGGCTGACGCGCCGGGGTCGCTGCGCGAGCAGCAGGTGCGCCTGACCCGCCACCTGCGCGACCCCGATGGCCAGCCCGCGCCGGACGGCATCGAGGAGCGCCGCCTGCAGGTCTACCGCGACCTGCTGTTCAACAACCTCGCCTCGCTCCTGGCCGGCAACTTTCCGGTCATCCGCAAACTTCTGGGCGACGGCGGGTGGGCCGCGCTGGTGCGCGCGTTCTACCGGGACCACCGCTGCCAGACCCCGCTGTTCCCCGAGGTGCCGCGCGAGTTCCTGCGGTACCTGGAGGCGACACCCGGCATCACGCCCGCCTTCCTGCCGGAGCTGGCGCACTACGAGTGGGTCGAGCTCGCGCTGCAGATCCACGAGGCCTCCGCGTCCGGTGGGGGCGATGCATCGGCAAGCGACGCCGACCTGCTCGACGGGCTACTGGCCGTATCGCCGCTGGCGTGGCCCCTTGCCTACCGCTGGCCGGTGCATCGGATCGGCCCCGGGTTCCAACCCGATGCGCCGCCGCCCCAGCCGACCCTGCTGCTGCTGCGCCGGGAGCCCGACGGCAGCGTGCGGTTCTCCGAACTCAGTCCGCTGGCGTGGCGGCTGCTGGAGCGGATCGGCGGCTCGCCCGATCGCAGCGGCCGCGACCACCTGCAGGCCCTCGCCATGGAAGCGCAGGCCGACGACCGCGACGGCTTCCTCGCCCAGGGCACGGCGCTGCTGCGCCAGATGCACGCGGTGGGCGTGATCCACCCCCGGGTGGCCGGGCCCGCCTGAACACGGCACCGGCGGGTGCGTCGTCCCCGTCTGCTAGGCTTTCCCGATGCCTGCCCCCACGCCCGTACCGGCCGCCACACCGCCGCCGGCCCCCAAGCCGTCGCCCTCGCCCATGGCCGCGCGGTTCCGCGGCTACCTGCCGGTGGTGGTGGACGTGGAGACCGGCGGCTTCGACTGGAACCGCCACGCGCTGTTGGAAATCGCCTGCGTGCCGCTGGACCTGGACGAGGCCGGGCACCTGGTGCTGGGCGAGACTGCATGCGCGCACCTGGACCCCGCGCCGGGCACGGAGATCGACCCCAAGTCGCTGGAGGTCACCGGCATCCGCCTGGACCACCCGTTCCGCTTCGCCAAGTCCGAGCGCGCCGGCCTCGAGCATGTGTTCGCGCCGGTGCGCGCCGCGGTCAAGAAGCACGGCTGCCAGCGCGCGATCCTCGTCGGCCACAACGCGCACTTCGACCTGAACTTCCTCAACGCCGCGGTGACCCGGTGCGGCCACAAGCGCAACCCGTTCCACCCCTTCAGCGTCTTCGACACGGTGACGCTGGCCGGTGTGGCCCTCGGGCAGACCGTGCTGGCGCGCGCCGTCGCCGCCGCCGGCCTGGAGTGGAACGCGGACGAAGCGCACTCGGCGGTCTACGACGCCGAACGCACCGCCGAGCTGTTCTGCCGCATCGTCAACGGGTGGCAGGCCGGGCCCGCCCAGTCCCACGGCGTCTTGGCGCGCTGATTTCGCGGCGCTACGGCGTCGCCAGCTTCAGACCGACCAGACCCGCGACGATCAACGCCACGCTGCCGATGCGCAGCGCGTTGACCGGCTCGTCGAACAACACGATGCCCAGGATCACGGTGCCCACCGCGCCCACGCCCACCCAGATGGCATAGGCGGTGCCGACCGGCAGCGACTTCATCGCGATGCCCAGCAGCCCGAGGCTGACGACCATGGCGGCCACCGTGCCGACCGTCGGCCAGAGCCGGGTGAAGCCTTCGGTGTATTTCAGGCCGATCGCCCAACCGACTTCGAACAGGCCGGCGAGCACGAGGATGATCCAGGACATGGCAGGACTCCTGACAGGTTCGGGGTCGTCCCCGATGACGGGATGGCCGCCGGGTCGTCCCGGTGGCGGTGCTGCGGAGGCGGCTTCAGGCGCAACCCTGGTTCCACAAGCCCTTGCAGGAGCGGCTTCAGCCGCGATCACGATCCCACGAAGCCCGAAGTAGGAGCGACGCAAGTCGCGACCGCGCAACATTACCGATTGTCGTGGTCGCGACTTGCGTCGCTCCTAAAGATGCAACCCGGTGTCGTGCGTCACACCTGCCGCTGCCGCACCGCTTCGAACAGCGTCACGCCGGCGGCCACCGAGACGTTGAGGCTTTCCACCCCCGCGCCGACGCCGGGCATCGGGATCGACACCAGGCCGTCGCAGTTCTCGCGGGTCAGGCGGCGCAGGCCATCGGCCTCGCCCCCCAGCACCAGGCCGACGTTGCCGCGCAGGTCGACCGCATACAGCGATGCGTCCGCCTCGCCGGCCAGGCCGTACAGCCACACGCCCAGCTTCTGCAGCTCGCGCATCGTCCGCGCCAGGTTGGTGACCGACACCACCGGCACCGTGTCGGCGGCGCCGGCCGAGGTCTTGCGCACGGTGGCGTTGACCTGCACGGACTTGTCCTTGGGGATGACCACCGCGGTGGCGCCCGCGGCCGCGGCGCTGCGCAGGCACGCGCCGAGGTTGTGCGGGTCCTGCACGCCGTCCAGCACCAGCAGCAGTGCGCGGCCTTCCGCGGCCTCGACCAGGCCCTGCAGGTCGCCCTCGCCGTACGTCTTGGCCGCCGCGTAGCGCGCGACGACGCCTTGGTGGCGCAGGTTGCCCGTCACGCCATCCAGCGCCTGGGTCGCGACGCGGCGCACGTCGATGTCGCGGCGCCGCGCGTTTTCCTCGATCTCCACCAGCCGCGGGTTCTTCGCGCCGGCTTCGATCATCACCTCGCGCACGTTGCCGGCGTCGTGCTCGATGGCGGCGGCGACGGCATTGATGCCGGCGATCCATTGCTTCTGGCTCATTCGGGGGGGCGGCGCTGGGAGGGGGCGGCGATTGTCGCACCACCGCCCCTGCCGGGCACGCCCCGCCCGCCCTGGACGCGGGTCCGCCGCGCGGCGCCCATCGCGCAGGGCGGGCCTGTTGTCGCGTGACATCCCTTGGGTCACCATTCGCGCCCCAACCCCCTGCTGGAGTCCGCCATGTCGGGCCTGTCCCCCGTGCCTGTGCAGTGCCTGCTTGCCCTCGCCATCGCCGCCGCACTGCCGATGGGCGCCTCCGCGCAAACCACCGGGCAGGACGCCGACACCGGAACACCCTCGGCGACCACCCTCGACGCGGTGCAGGTCACCGCCCAGCGCCGAGTCGAGAACGTGCAGGACGTGCCGATGGCGATCACCGCGATCAGCGGCGAGAAGCTGGACGTGCTGACCTCCGGCGGCGAAGACATCCGCCTGCTGTCGGGCCGCCTGCCGAGCCTGAACATCGAATCCTCCTTCGGCCGCGCGTTCCCGCGCTTCTACGTGCGCGGGCTGGGCAATACCGATTTCGACCTCAACGCCTCCCAGCCGGTGTCGCTGGTCTACGACGACGTCGTGCAGGAGAACCCGATCCTCAAGGGCTTCCCGATGTTCGACATGGCCCAGGTCGAGATGGCACGCGGCCCGCAGGGCACGCTGTTCGGCCGCAACTCGCCGGCCGGCGTCATCAAGTTCGACTCGGCCCGGCCCGAGGACGTGTTCGGTGGCTACGGCCGCCTGTCGTGGGGCCGCTTCAACACGATCAACGCCGAGGGCGCGGTGACCGGCCCGGTCGCCGACGGCGTCTCCGCGCGCGTCTCGGCCCTGCACCAGCGCCGCGACGACTACGTCGACAACGTCCGCAACGGCGAAGGCGAGGACCTTGAGGGCTACCGCGAGTCCGCGGTGCGGGCGCAGCTGCTGGTCCAGCCCAGCGAGACCTTCGAGGCGCTGGCCAACGTGCACGCGCGCACGCTGGACGGCACCGCGCGCCTGTTCCGCGCCAGCATCATCGAAGCCGGCAGCAACCACCTCGAGCCCGCCCACCGCCGCGAATTCGTATCCACCGACGGGCGCAACGAGCAGGAACTCGACCAGGTCGGCGGCAACCTGCGCATGCGCTGGGACTTCGGCCGCACGTCGCTGTACTCCATCAGCGGCTACGAGAGCGTAGAGGCCTACAGCCGTGGCGACATCGACGGCGGCTCGGTCTACACCTTCCCGCCCGACGAGCCCGGCGAGGCCCTCTTCCCCGCCGAGTCGGCCGACGGCCTGCCTGACCACCGCCAGCTGAGCCAGGAGCTGCGCCTGGTCTCCAACGAGTGGGGCCGCTTCGACTGGCAGGTCGGCGCGTTCTGGTTCGACGAATCCATCGACGTCGACAGCTTTTCCTACGACGGCTTCGGCGGCGCGCAGAACGGCTATGCCACGCAGCGCCAGGACAACACGGCGTGGGCGGTGTACGCCTCCGGCGACCTCGACCTGACCGACGCGCTGACGCTGCGCGGCGGCCTGCGCTACACCGACGACGAGAAGACCTTCACCGCCGAGCGCGTGACCGGACCGTTCGGCCCGCCGATCGCGCCGATCACGGTGCGCCCCAGCGACGACGACGTGAGCTGGGACCTGAGCGCCGTCTACGCCCTCAGCGATGCGACCAACCTCTACACCCGCGTCGCCAAGGGGTTCCGTGCACCCAGCGTGCAGGGCCGGCTGATGTTCGCCGACGCCACGCTGCCGGCGGACGAGCTGGTGACGGTCGCCGACACCGAGGAGGTCATCTCGGTCGAAGCCGGCGTCAAGACGCAGCTGTGGGACAACCGCCTGCGCCTGGGCTTTGCGCTGTACCGCTACACGGTCGATGACCAGCAGCTCACGGCGGTCGGCGGCGACGCCAACGTCGCGCGCCTGGTCAATGCCGACAAGACCGTCGGCCAGGGCGCCGAGCTCGACCTGGAGGCCTGGCTGACCGACGGCCTGCTGGTGACGCTGGGCGCGAGCTACAACGACACCGAGATCCAGGACAGCGACCTCAGCGTGTTCCAGTGCGCGGTCTGCACGGTCACCGACCCGGCCGACCCGGCGCGCCCGGGCGCGGTGCTGATCGACGGCAACGCGCTGCCGCAGGCGCCGCGCCACGTCTACAACATGACCGCGCGCTACGGCCTGCCGCTGGGCGCGGGCGAAGCGTTCGTGTTCACCGACTGGGCCTACCGCGGCGAGGTCAACTTCTTCCTGTACGAGTCGGTCGAGTTCACCGGACGCTCGTTGCTGGAAGGCGGACTGCGCGTGGGTTACCTGTGGCAGGACGGTGACCGCGAGGTGGCCGTGTTCGGCCGCAACATCACCGGCACCGAGCGCGTCGTCGGCGCCATCGACTTCAACAACCTCACCGGGTTCCTCAACGAGCCGCGGACCTGGGGCGTGCAGTTCAGCGCGCGCTTCTGACGGCCGACAGTGGCCCATGAAAAACGGCGCGGAAGCGCCGTTTTTCTTTGGCGGGCCCGGCGCGTGTTGCCGCCGGGGTCGATCAGTACGGTTTCTTCGCCCGCCGGGCCGGCTGGCCGCGCGGCGGCGGCGCCTTGGCATCGCGGCTTTCGGCCAGCTTGAAGTCGATCTTGCGCTCCTCCACCGAGGCCTTCATCACGATGATCGATACGCGGTCGCCGAGGCGGAATTCGCGGCCGGTGCGTTCGCCGGTGAGCGTCTTCCGGATCGGGTCGAAGTGGTAGTAGTCGTTGGGCAGCTGGGTCACGTGCACCAGGCCGTTGACCTTGGAGTCGTCCAGCTCGATGAACAGCCCGAAGCTGGTCACCCCGCTGATCACGCCATCGAACTCGCCGCCGACGTGCTGCTCCATCCACGCCGCGCGGTAGCGCTCGTCGACTTCGCGTTCGGCTTCTTCCGCCCGGCGTGAGCGCTCCGAGCACTGCAGCGCCAGCTGCGCCATCGCGCTGGGCGAGTACTTGAACTTCTCCGGCTTCACGCCCGACAGCGCGTGCTTGATCGCGCGGTGCACCAGCAGGTCAGGATACCGGCGGATCGGCGAGGTGAAGTGCGCGTAGGCCTCCAACGCTAGGCCGAAGTGGCCGACGTTCTCCGGCTGGTACACCGCCAGGCTCTGGCTGCGCAGCAGCACCGACTCCAGCAGCGCGGCATCCGGCCGCTCGCGGATGGTCCTGAGCAACTGGGTGAAGTCGCGCGGCTGCACCTTCGGCCACGGCGGCATGCGCAGCTTGAACTCCTTGAGGAACTCCAGCAGGTCGGCGTACTTCTGCTCCGGCGGGCGGTCGTGGATGCGGTACGGCGCCGGCACCTCGGCATCGATGAGGAACAGCGCCGCCTGCACGTTGGCGGCGATCATGCATTCCTCGATCAGCTTGTGCGCGTCGTTGCGCTGGATCATGCCGGCCTG
>CAMPJI010000093.1 GCA_946886865.1 uncultured Lysobacterales bacterium
CGCGCACGTCCACGGTGATCTTGCGCGAGAGGTCGCCCTTGGCCACCGCGGTGGTGACCTCGGCGATGTTGCGCACCTGGCTGGTGAGGTTGGACGCCATCGCGTTGACCGAGTCGGTGAGGTCGGCCCAGGTGCCGTCGACCCCCGGCACGGTCGCCTGGCCGCCCAGCTTGCCTTCCGTACCCACCTCGCGCGCCACGCGGGTCACCTCGGCCGCGAAGCTGTTGAGCTGGTCCACCATCGTGTTGAGGGTGTTCTTCAGCTCCAGCATTTCGCCGCGCACGTCCACGGTGATCTTGCGCGAGAGGTCGCCCTTGGCCACCGCGGTGGTGACCTCGGCGATGTTGCGCACCTGGCTGGTGAGGTTGGACGCCATCGAGTTGACGTGGTCGGTGAGGTCCTTCCACGTACCCGCCACGTCCGGCACCTGCGCCTGGCCGCCGAGCTTGCCTTCCGTACCCACTTCGCGCGCCACGCGCGTGACTTCCGCGGCGAAGCCGTTGAGCTGGTCCACCATCGTGTTGATGGTGTCCTTGAGCTGCAGGATCTCGCCCTGCGCGGTCACGCCGATCTTGCGCGAGAGGTCGCCCTTGGCCACCGCGGTGGTGACCTCGGCGATGTTGCGGACCTGGCTGGTCAGGTTGGACGCCATCGCGTTGACCGAGTCGGTCAGGTCCTTCCACGTACCCGCCACGCCCGGCACCACGGCCTGGCCGCCCAGCTTGCCGTCGGTGCCGACCTCGCGCGCCACGCGCGTGACTTCCGACGCGAAGCTGCGCAGCTGGTCGACCATCGTGTTGATGGCTTCCTTCTGCTGCGCCATCTCGCCGCGCACGTCGGCGGTGATCTTGCGCGACAGGTCGCCGTTGGCCACCGCAATCGTGACCTCGGAGATGTTGCGCACCTGCGCCGTCAGGTTGGACGCCATCTGGTTGACGGAGTCGGTGAGTTCCTTCCAGACGCCCGACACGCCCTTGACCTTGGCCTGGCCACCGAGGCGGCCGGCGGTGCCGACCTCCAGCGCCACGCGCGTGACCTCGGAGCTGAACTCGCCCATCTGGTCGATCATTCGATTGACGATGGTGGCCGAGCGCAGGAACTCGCCCTGCAGCGGGCGGCCGTCGGCTTCCAGCGGTACCGGCCGGGTGAGGTCGCCCTTGGAGACGCCCGCCAGTGCCTCGGTGATGGTCTCCACCGGACGCACCAGGTCGTCGACCAGACCATTGACCGACTGCTCCATCTCGCCCCAGTGGCCGTTTCGGTTGGAGAGGGCGATGCGCTGGCGGGTCTGGCCTTCGACGCCGACCTTCTGTCCGACGCGGGTCAGCTCACTGGCGAGGCGCCGGTTGGCCAGCACGATTTCGTTGAACGTTTCGGCCAGGCGCGCGTCGATCCCGTCCCAGTGGGTGGGCAGTTGGACGGAGAAGTCGCCCTGGCGGACGGCCTGCATGGCCTGCAGGATTTCGCGTTTGGGGTCATGGGCGGCGACGTCCGCACTGCCGGCACGGGAGGGGGGCGGTCCTGCGTCGACCGCGGATGCCGCGCCTGCCCGGTTCGCGGCCTTGCGCGCGCGCGGTTTCACTTCACTCACTACGCCATCCCCCTGCCGTCTCCAAACGGTTGCATTGAACGGCGGGACATTACGTGGCGCGCCGTGAGGGCTGCGTTCACGGCGGCATCACATTTGCGCAGGCGCCGGGTCCGTTGCGGATGGTGGGTCAGGGCGACATGCGGCTGACATCGGCCGGCGGTATGCACACAAAAAAAAAGCCGGCGGTGAACCGCCGGCCTTCCGGGTTTCAAGGTGGCGAAGGGTCAGCCCTGCGCCGGCGGCGTGGCCTCTGTGGTCTTCGCGGCCGGCGTCGCCGCTGCCGTGCTGCCGGCCTGCCAGCCGCACGACTTGCCTTCGTTCTGTTCCTTCAGCCATGCCTGCAGGGGGGCGAAGTACTCCAGCACCGCGCTGGCGTCCATGCCCTCGCCACCGGTCAGCTCCTTGAGGCTGGACTGCCACGGCTGGCTGGCGCCCTTGCTGAGCATCGCCTGCAACTTCTCGCCGGCGGCCTTGTTGCCGTAGAAGCTGCACTCGTGCAGCGGGCCGGTGTAGCCAGCGGCGTCGCACAGCGACTTGTAGAACTGGAACTGCAGCACGTGCGCCAGGAAGTAGCGGGTGTACGGCGTGTTGCCCGGGACGTGGTACTTGGCGCCCGGGTCGAAGAACTCCTCGCCGCGCGCGTCGACCGGAGCCACGCCCTGGTACTGCGCCTTCAGGTCCCACCAGGCTTTGTTGTACTGGCCCGGCTCGATCGTGCCGTCGAACACGCCCCAGCGCCACCGGTCGATCATCAGGCCGAACGGCAGGAACGCCACCTTGGCCAGCGCCATGCGCATCTGCGCGTTGATCAGCGCCTCCTCGCTCTGCTGCTGCTCGCCCACCAGGTCGATCGACTGCAGGTACTCCGGCGTCATCGCCAGCACCACCGTGTCGCCGATGGCCTCATGGAAGCCGTCGTGCGCGCCGGTCTGGAACACCGGCGGCAGCTCGTTGTAGGCCAGGTAGTAATAGACGTGGCCCAGCTCGTGGTAGATGGTGGTGAAGTCTTCCTCGTTGGGCTTGATGCACATCTTGGTGCGCACGTCGCCTTCCATGTTCATGTCCCACGCGCTGGCGTGGCAGACCACGTCGCGGTCGCGCGGCTTGATGAACTGGGTCTTCTCCCAGTAGCTGTCGGGCAGCTCGGGCATGCCCAGCGACACGTAGAAATCCTCGGCGCGCTCGGTCATCTGGCGCGCGGTCGCCAGCATGGCGTCCTGCTCGATCTGTGCCAGTGCGGTGGCGTCCCGATCGCCGCCCTGGCGGGTCAGCGCGGCGGCGAAGTTCTGCTGGTACTGCGCTTCCAGCGCGCCTGTGATGTCCAGGCTGCCGGCATTCTCGTACGGGGCGAGGATGTCCCACAGGTTGCCCCAGTCCTGTTGCCACATGTTGCCCATCAGGTGCGCCGGCAGCATGCCGCCGTCGACCTTGCCGCGCTCGGCGCCGTACTCGGTCTCCAGGCGGGTGCGTGCGTAGCAGTGCAGCTGCTCGTACAGCGGCTTGACCTGGCCCCACAGGCGGTCGGTCTCCGCCGCCATCTCGACCGGGCTCATGTCATAGCCCGAACGCCACATCTCGCCGGCGTCGGCGTAGCCCATTTCGCCCGCGCCTTCGTTCACCAGCTGCACGAAGCGGGTGTAGTCCTCGCGCATCGGCTGGGCAATGGTGTGCCAGCCGCGCCAGGCATCGAGCTGGGCGTCGTAGTCGCGGTTGCCGCGCAACACGTCTTCCAGCTGGCCCAGCTGGCGGCAGGTGCGGTTGTCGCCTTCGCCGGTGCAGTACTCGCCGGCGCCGTACATGCCTTCCATCTTGGCGACCAGCCGGGTCAGCTCGGCGAGCTTCTCGGGGTCCTTCGGCGCGGGCATCGCGGTTGCGAGCTTCAGCAGCTGGATGGTCCGCGCGGTCTGCGGCGACATGTCCTGGCCTTCGAACCGGCGGGCCTGTTCGACCCACTGGTTGAGCTTGGACAGGTACTGCTCGTTGGCCTTGGCCGCCAGGAACTGCGTATCGTCGGTGATGTAGGTCGACGACAGCCACTGCGGCTTGGTGATCTCCGGCTGCATCCGCATGATCTCGTCGTTCACGCGGGCCGCGAACTGGTCGGCCGTCTCGCCCTCCGTTGCGGTCGCCTGCGGCGCGGTGCCGGTCGCGTCGGGTGCTTCATCGCGTTTGCACGCGGACAGGGTCAGGACGGCGGCCGTGATGCTGAGCGCGAGCAACGCGCGGACGGGTTTCATGGGTGAATGTCTCCGGATACGACTCGCGCTGGATGCGCCGAGCCCCGAAGGCTAGTGGGGGGCTCGGGGCGGTGCAAGTGAACCGACGGCGCCGCGCCCGGGCGAAGGGCCGGGCGGACCTGTGTGCCAGGCCGCTGAATCAGGCCGCGATCGCGGCGGCCCCGTCGCCAATGGAGGCCAGCAGGCCACGGTCCTGCAGCCAGGCCCGCGCATCCTCGGCGTCGCGCTCGAACCACGCCCGGGTGGAGCCCATGCGGAAGGTGTAGCCCCAGGCATCCATGTCGGCCATCAGGCGGTCACGGCCCACGCCGGGCAGGGCGTCGGCGAGGACAATCTGCAGGTAGCAGGCCGCGTCCTCTTCTTCCTGGCAGTCGGTGGCGTCGGTATGGACACCGGCGCGGCGCTCGGCCGGCATCACGACCAGGTGGCAGGCCTCGTGCAGCAGCGAGTGGACCGGCGTGTCGGCGCGGGCGAAGACGTCGCAGCCGATCAGCCCGGCTTCGCTGTCGCCCCAGTAGCTGCCGGGGATCGCCTCGTCGTCGGGCACGCGCACCAGCCGCAGGCCGTATCCGGCGAGCAGGGCGGCGGAGGCATCGAAGCCGATGTCGGCGAGGGTGAGCATGCGCGTACGTGTGTAGGAGCGGCTTCAGCCGCGATCGGAAGGTGTCGGCCCGCGCCGGTTCCGGATCGCGGCTGACGCCGCTCCTACATGGGACATCAACCGTTGGCGACGGCCCGCGGCTCGTCCTTGTCGGGCAACGCCACCGAGATGTCGAGCACCTTGTTGTCGCCTTCGCCCAGCAGGTCGACCTTGACCGACTCGGCATCGACGTTGACGTACTTGCGGATCACCTCGAGCAGCTCGCGCTGCAGCATCGGGAGGTAGTCCGGGCCGCCGCGGCCGGCACGCTCGTGGGCGACGATGATCCGGAGCCGGTCCTTGGCGACGGAGGCGGTCTGCTTCTTGGTCAGCAGGAAGTCGAACAGGCCCATGTGCTTACCCTCCGAAGATCTTGCTGAAGAAGCCCTTCTTCTCGGCATGCGTGAAGCGCATCGGGCGGGTGTCCCCCAGCAGGCGGGCCACGGCATCGTCGTAGGCCTGTGCGGCGTCGGACTCGGTATCCAGGATGACCGGCTCGCCCTTGTTGGAGGCGTTGAGCACGTCGCCGGACTCCGGGATCACGCCGACGCTCTTGAGACCGAGGATCTCCTCGACGTCGCCGATGCTCAGCATCTCGCCGGTTTCCACGCGCTTGGGGCTGTAGCGGGTCAGCAGCAGGTGCTCCTTGACGCGCTCGCCGTTCTCGGCGCGCCGGGTCTTGGACGAGAGCAGGCCCAGGATGCGGTCGGAGTCGCGCACGGACGACACTTCCGGGTTGACCACGACCACGGCCTGGTCGGCAAAGTACATCGCCAGGAACGCGCCCTTCTCGATGCCGGCGGGGGAGTCGCAGACGATGTAGTCGAAACCGTCCGCGGCGAGGTCGTCGAGCACCTTCTGCACGCCTTCCTTGGTCAGCGCGTCCTTGTCGCGGGTCTGCGACGCAGCCAGCACGTGCAGGTTGTCGAAGCGCTTGTCCTTGATCAGCGACTGCTTGAGGGTCGCCTCGCCGTTGACCACGTTGACGAAGTCGTACACCACGCGGCGCTCGCAGCCCATGATCAGGTCGAGGTTGCGCAGGCCCACGTCGAAGTCGATGACGGCGACCTTGTGGCCGCGGCGCGCGAGTCCGCACGCAAGGCTGGCGCTGGTCGTGGTCTTGCCGACGCCGCCTTTGCCCGAGGTGACTACGATGATTTCGGCCAAGTTCGAATCCTCCAGTGGTGCGGCGTCAATCCAGCGCCGCGATGTTGAGTTGCCCGTCTTCGAGCCAGGCCTGCACGGCCTTGCCGCGCAGGTCCTTCGGGATGTCTTCGAGCACCTTGTAGTGCCCGGCGATGGCCACGAGTTCGGCATGGAACTCGCGGCAGAAGATGCGCGCCTTTTCGTTGCCCTGCGCGCCGGCCAGGGCACGACCGCGCAGGGGGCCGTAGATATGCACCGAACCGTCGGCGATGACTTCGGCGCCGGCGCCGACCGAGGTCAGCACGGTGAGGTCGCGGTTGTCGGCATAGACCTGCTGGCCCGAGCGCACGGGCGCGGACTGGATCAGGCCGGGTGAGGCGACGGGTGCGGCCGGCGGCGCGCTGGCCTCGCGGCGCTGCGGTGCCTCGGCCGGCGCGGGGGCCGGCGCGGCAGGTGCGGGTGCGGCAGCGGGCGCTGCATCAGCGTCGGCGCGTTCGTACTGGGCGCGGAACTTGGCCAGCAGCGGCAGGTCGAGTTGTTCGGCGAGGCGCTCGGTCTCGCTGGTGCCGTACGCCAGGGCCACCGGCAGCACGCCGGCGCCGCGCAGGCCGTCGATCAGGCTGCGCGCGGTGGTGAGGTCGGGGGTCTGCGCCAGGCCGCCGAAATCGAGCACGACCGCGGCGCGCGCGAACAGCTTCGGCGCGCGCTGCACCCGGCCGCGCATTTCGTCGACGAGTCGCTCGACATCCAGCGTGCGCACGCGCAGGTTGGCGATGCCAACCTGGCCGATCTTCAGTTCACCCGCCTGTTCGAAGTCCATCACGGCGCTCATGCGGTGCCCGTCGGACGGGGGGCGTCGACCGGCGCCCGGCGGGGCTGCATGATCCACGGGGCATCCGGCAGCGCGTCGCCGTATGTCTCGCGCACCCACGGGTAGCTGCACAGCGACTTCATGAGCATGGCCGCGCGGATGCCCGACTCGGGCATCACATGCTGCCCGACCTCGCGGAAGCCGAAACTGCCGTGGAACAGCAGCACCGGGTCGTTGGCGCCTTCCAGGAACACCTCGCATGCCATCTGCGGGTAGCGCAGTTCCGAGTAGCTCTGCGCATCGGCATACAGCGCGCGGCCGACGCCGCCGCCGCGGCGGCGGCTGGCCACCACGATGCGGTCGATGTAGAAGAAGTCCGGATAGCGCTCGCGGAACCAGCGGAAGTTGCTGCTGTCGTGCTCGGCGGAGGCGGCCACACCGATCAGGAAACCCGCCATCGTCCCGTCGCGTTCGGCGATGCGGAAATACTCGGCGTGGTCGAAAAAGCGGCGCAGTTTCGTGGCGTCCAGCGGCAGGATGGCGGGTCCGGCGGCGTTGTTGAGGGCAAGGACGGAATCCAGCTCGTGCTCGCGCACGTCGCGGACGACGATCGACATTCCGGAGCTCCAGTGTTCTGCGACGCGGTACAGCAACGCCGCCGGGCAGGGCCGGCGGCCGGGCGATTATCGCATGGCGACCCGGCTGCGGCGACTGCGACAGGCCGTGTCCGGCGGGGTCGGGCATGACTTTCGGATGGCTCCCGGCGGCCTGCATACCGCTAGCATGCAGCGATGTTGAACCGCCTGAACCATTCCCGACTGCTGCGCTACGCCGGCCTGTTCACGTGGGCGATGGTCGGCTTCCCGCTGTTGTCGTTGACGATCCAGCCGCTGGGCGACGACCTGGGCATCGCCGAGGAGGCCTTTGGCGCGCTGCGGGTGGGCTGGACGATCTGGGCCCTCTACTTCTCGTTCGGCCTCAGCTACAGCTGGGTCACCCGCAACCTCGGGGCACGCCGCGCCAACCTGTTCGACTATGCGCTGCTGGTGGTGCTCACCGGGACCGCGATCGCGATCAGCTACTACAGCGGCAGTGGCCTGGGCAGCATCCTCCTGATGGTGGTGGCCTGCGTACTGCCGTGGCTGCTGCCCATGCCCGTGGGCGTGGCGTGGCTGGTGCTGAGCCAGTTCGTGGTGGTCCCGGTATACGTGCGCGGGCTCGACTTCACCTGGCCGGAGGCGTTGATGCAGTCGGCGCTCTACGCCGGCTTCTGCGCATTCGTGTTCGTGACCAGCCTGGTCGCGCGCCAGCAGGCGCAGGCGCGCGAGGAGCAGCGTCGCCTCAACGCCGAATTGCGCGCCACCCGCGTGCTGCTGGCCGAAAGCGCCCGCGTCAACGAGCGCACGCGCATCTCGCGCGAGCTGCACGACCTGCTGGGCCACCACCTCACCGCGCTCAGCCTCAACCTGGAAGTGGCCGGCCATCTCTCCGAAGGGCGGGTCAAAGAGCATGTGCAGCAGGCGCATACGCTGGCCCGGCTCCTGCTGACCGACGTGCGCGAGGCGGTCAGCCACCTGCGAGATGGCGGTGCGATCGATCTCGAAGCGGCGTTGCGCCCGCTCGCCGAGAACGTGCCCTCGCTCCAGATCCACATGGACATCGAGTCGCCGCTGACCATGGACGACCCGGAGCGCGCGCACGTCCTGCTGCGCTGCACGCAGGAGGTCATCACCAACGCGGTACGCCACGCGGCGGCGCGCAACCTGTGGATCAGGGCGCACCGCGAGGAGGCCATGATCGCCATGACGGCCCGCGACGACGGCCGCGGCGCGGATGCCTTCGTGGCCGGCAACGGCCTTCGCGGCATGCGCGAGCGGCTGGCGCAATATGGCGGCCACCTCGAAATCAAGACCCGGCCTCAGGAGGGCTTCTGCCTCCACCTGATGTTGCCGGCATCGGCGGCCCCCACCGCCGTCCCCGAAGGAGTGATCGCATGATCCGTGTGATGCTTGTTGACGACCAGACCCTCGTGCGCCAGGGCGTCCGCTCGCTGCTGGCGCTGGCCGAAGGCATCGAGGT
>CAMPJI010000094.1 GCA_946886865.1 uncultured Lysobacterales bacterium
GCGCGGCCGGGCTGGGGCCTGGCGCTGCTCGACCCGGTCAGCGGCGAGGCGTACGCCTATCGGCCGCTGCAGGGCGACCGGTTCGAACTGTGCGCGGTGTTCGCCACCGACAGCGGCAGGCGCGGTGGCCCGGGCTGGAACGCGCCGCTGGAGTGGCACCACGGCGCGGGCCGGCACTGCTTCAAGCGCGACGTGCGGCGCAGCGAAAAGCCGCGCGCCTGACCCCGCCGTTGAGTGCGGCCGGGCTCTCAGGTCCGGACAGGCAAAAGAGAACCGGACGGGCGCGGAGGACGCCAGTCCGGTTGAAGGAAGCGGTGCGGTCGGCCTTCGGCGTGGACCGGGCTGCTCCAGGAGAGAGGGGTACTCGGGACGTCGGCGCTTACTCGAGGCTGGCGGTCAACTCGGTGCTGCCGCCCTGCTCGGCCGCGATGCTGTCCATCACGTCCAGCGGCAGGCCGGTGACGGCGTCGACCGGAGCGGTGTCGCCCGGGTAGGCCACCGACGGGCCGTGCGAGGCGTCATCGGCCACCACCACGGTCGAACCGTGCTCGGTGATCGAGAACAGCTTGCGGGCGAATTCGTGAGGCAGGCGCACGCAGCCATGGCTGGCGGGCGTGCCGGGGATGCGGCCGGCGTGCAGCGCGATGCCGTCCCACGTCAGGCGCTGCATGAAGGGCATCGGCGCGTTGTTGTAGAGGTTGGAGTAGTGCTCCTCGCGCTTCTGCAGGATCGGGAACACCCCGGTGGGCGTTTCGTGGCCCGGCTTGCCGCTGCTGATGGTCGAAACGGCGATGCGCACGCCATTGCGATACACGTGGGCGCGCTGCTCGGGCAGGCTCACCACCACGACCAGCGGGCCGGCGGGCGAAGCGTCCGGGTTCCACAGGTAGTCGCCGGGCTCGAGTTCAAACGCAGGGTCGGCGGCAACGACCGGCTTCAGCATGGGCGCGGGCTGGGCGCGGTCGGCCTGCAGGCCGGACACGGGGGCGACGTCGGTACGGGTGGCGTCGAAGACCGGCGCCTGCGCCGATACCGGCAGCGCGATGGCCAGCGCGAGCGTCAGGCCGGCCAGGCGCGGCAGCAGCGACCGGCGGGCGTGGACGTTCCTGGAGGAAGTGCGCGCAATGGCGTCGTTGTTCTTGGTCATGTCGGCAGCCCCGTCGTGGTGTGTGTTCATGGCTGCAGACCCTAGGCAGGCGTCGGTGATCAAGCGTTTGATGATGGTGTCCGGAAGTTGAACGGTGGACACTTTTTCACCACGTTTTGCGCCGGTTTCTTCACGGTCGTGCCACGTGTCTGGCTGGTTCCTGAGCGGAACCGGCATGCGCGGGGAACTGCCGCGCCGGACCCGGGCACGTGCCTGAAACCACCGCGGGGCGGGGTTTCGGGGCGGACACGCAGTGCCGACCACGCGCGCACTAAAGAACCGCGCCGGGCGGTCGATATCCGGTGGCCGAAGTTGTTCTCCCCGTGGTTTTTCTCCCCTTCCTCAAGAGATGCGTCCCATGCAGCGTTCCATCCTGTCCATCGCCCTGGCCACGCTGGCCATCGCCTTCGCCGCCCCGGTGCAGGCCCTGACGCCCGTCAAGCGCGTCGAGCCCGTCTACCCGCCGGAGGCCGCCCGCGCCCGTACTCAAGGCTTCGTCGAAGTCGAGTTCACCGTCGATGCCGGCAAGGTCGCCAGCGTGTCCGTGCTCAACGCCAAGCCGGCGCGGACCTTCGAGGCGGCGGCCGTGCGTGCGGTCAAGCAGTGGCAGTTCGCCAACGGCAGCGCGGGCCGCGGCAAGGTCCGCCTGGACTTCTCGCTCTGACGCGACGCGCCACCTGCACCGCCCTGGAAGCGCGCCGGCAACGGCGCGTTTTCTTTTTTGCACGAACCTGCCCGTGCCGGTGCGCCCTTCACGCCGGGCGTGGCGCAGGGCATCGACACTGTGGGCCCCCAACGCACCGCGAGACCCGCCATGGCCCGCAAGTCCGTCCGGCAGATCGCCGACCTGCTTGAAAAGATCGACACCGCCATGTTGACCACTGTCGGCCCCGACGGCTTCCTGGTCAGCCGCCCGCTCTCCACCCGGGCCAGTTCGTTCGATGGCAAGCGCGTGTGGTTCTTCACCGAAGCCGACAGCCCCAAGGTCGCGGAGATCGCACGCCACCCGAAGGTCAACCTCGCCTACGCCTCCAGCGACCGCAACACGTACGTGTCGCTGGCCGGCACCGCCGAGGTCAACCGCGACCGCCGCCGCATCACCCGCCTGTGGAACGACGCGATGAAGGCGTTCTTCCCCAACGGCAAGGACGACCCCAACCTGGTGCTGCTTGAGGTGCAGGTGCGCAGCATCGAGTACTGGGACGGCCCGGGCAGCCTGATCGGCCAACTGGTCGGCTTCGTCGTCGCCCGCGTCACCGGCAAGGAAGAGCACATGGGCGACAACCGCCTGATCGACATGAGCGGCAAGCGCAGCGCCTCGCGCCTGCCGCCCTCGCACGAGGACGCGCCCGCGGGTGCCCGCAAGGCCGCCCGCCAGGCGTTGAAGAAGGCGCCCGCGAAGAAGGCCGCCAAGGCGCCGAAGAAGGCCGCGACCAAGAAGGCCGCGACCAAGAAGGCCGCAACCAAAAAGGCCGCAACCAAGAAGGCTGCGACGAAGAAGGCCGCCACGAAGAAGGCGCCGTCCAGGACCGCCGCGCGCAAGGCGACGAAGGGCACCGCGACCCGAAAGGCCGCGCCGGCCAAACGAGCTACGAAGAAGGCGGCGCGCCGTTCGACCTCGACCGCGAACGCACGCGCCGAATCCATCCGGCGCGCCCGCACGCGCGGGCGCTGAACGCGGCTCCGGCCTACCGGCGCGGCAGGCCCCGTCGCCTTCAAGCAGCGATGGGGCCCGCCATCGGCGTGTCAGTCCAGGCGCTGCAGCGCGTGCGCGGCCCCGTTGCAGACCGTGATATGCCCGTCGGCACCCACCTCGCCACGCGCGCGCACGCGGTCGCCCACCTCGATGTCGGGGAAGGTATCCACGCCCGGGGCGGGGCAGAGGTTCATCCGCGCCGGTATTTCCACCGTGACCGGCCCCGACGCGGTGTCGACCTGCATGGTCGCGTTGCCGTCGTAGGCCCACGGATCGCGATCGACGGCCACCACGCGACCTTCCGCGGTGTCACGGGCAGCGGAGTCGGCCGGCATCGGCGTCTGGCAGGCGGTCAGGGCCAACGTCGCCAGCGACACGGCGGCGGCAAACGGGATATGGCGGGCAGGCGAGGTGGGTCGGGTCATGGGGGCGGTCTCGGCAGTCGTGGAGCCGCGACGCTAGCGGCGCCCGTGGCAACCGCGCGTGAGCGGCTCGACGCCCGCACGGGCCGGCCGGCCGTGCACGGACAGGGTTGATCGCCGCGCCCGGCGTCGCCATTGCATGGACTCATCCGAACCGGGAGCTGCCCATGCCCACCGTCCTGATCACCGGCGCCAACCGCGGCATCGGCCTGTCGCTGGCGCGTCGATACACCGCCCGCGGCGACCGCGTCATCGCCGCCTGCCGCCAGTCCAGCCCCGGGCTCGACGCCACCGGCGCGCAGGTCGAGGCCGGGGTCGATGTCACCGATGGCACGGCCTTGGCCGCACTGGCCGACCGGCTGGGCGATACGCGCATCGACACGCTGGTGTGCAACGCCGGCATCCTCGGCCGCGAAGCCCTGGACGCGCTCGACGACGACGCGTTCGAGCGCATGCGCCGGCAGTTCGAGGTCAACGCCATCGGCCCGTTGCGCACCGTGCACGCGCTGCAGGGGCGGCTGGGCGAGGGCGCGAAGGTCGGCATCGTCACCAGCCGCATGGGCTCGGTGGCCGACAACACCTCCGGCGGCCGCTACGGCTACCGCGCGTCCAAGGCCGCGGTGAACGCCATCGGCAAGTCGCTGGCGGTCGACCTGGAGAAGCGCGGCATCGCGGTGGTGCTGCTGCACCCCGGGTACGTCGCTACCGAGATGGTCGGCGGCACCGGCGACATCCAGCCCGACGACGCGGCCGCGCAGCTGGTGCAACGGCTGGACGAGCTGACGCTCGGAAAGACCGGCACCTTCGTCCATGCCAACGGCCAGCCGCTGCCGTGGTAACCGTCTGCCTGGAGCCGATGCGATGAGCGCCGACGAGTACGACCCCGACGACAACTTCGCCCACGGCCTGGAGGGCGTCGACGACATCGACGAGGACGCCGCCACCGAGCAGCTGGCGTGGCAGTGGCTGCTCTACGTCAACCCCGACGACGAGGACGGCGCTCAGGAGCAGTTCGCCGCCTGGCAGGAGGCGTGGCTGGCCGCCGGCGGCAACGAGGGCGACGCTGACCCCGTGGCCGCGCTGGCGGCGGTGACCGACTGGCGCTCCAGCGTGCAGGTCGACGTCGACGACGCGGCCGCGCTCGTCGACGGCCTGACCCAGCTCGCCGCGCGCGTGGACGTGCACATCGACTGGGGCGTGGACGACCCCGCCGACGACGCCGACCCCGAATCGCTGATGGCCGAGGCGCATGCCGCTCTGCGGCAGCACGGCTACACGCTGTGGGTGTGGGATGCCGGCTCGGACACGAGCGCGGCGTGGCTGGCCTACCGGCGCGACGACGATGCGGTACGGACGCTGGCGTCGGCGCTGGGGCTGCCGGTGCGCGCCGGCGCCTGAGACGGGCGGCGGCGCATCCCGGCGCTCGCTTCAGCCCGGCTCAGGGTGCGCGGACGCGGGCTCGCAATGAGCGGGCCCGCGTCAGCGCGTCCTCGGCCTGGAGGAAGACCTCGTCCATCGGCGACTGCCCGTGACCGCCGGCGACACCGTGCAGCACGACAGCGCCGGTGCGCTGCTCGAACTCCAGCAGGGCCGGCGCCAGGCGTGCCGACACATCGTCGGCCTTCAGGTGTTCGCCAACGGCCACGACATCGAATGACGTGTCGCTGGGCATCGCCACACCGGCCTCGGGCAACGCCTGCTGGACGGCCTCGGCGAGGTCCCGCAGCAACGCATGGACGTGGGCGGCGCCGTCGCGGGCCACGCGCCCGGCGTAGTCCTGCAACTGGACGATGGCGACCACCGTACCCGTTGCCCGCGGCACGGGCCCGGCGACCATGGCGACGACCGAAGTCTCGTGGCGGTGCCGTGCGGCAGCCATCAGTGCTGCAACCAGGCGCGCCAGCCGGGCCAGCGCCTCGCGTTGCGCCGAATCCAGTTGGCGCGGCGTACGGTCGATAACGCAGAGCGTGCCCAGCGCATGGCCATCCGCGGTCACCAGCGGCATCCCGGCATAGAAGCGGATATGCGGTTCGCCGGTCACCAGGGGGTTGTCGGCGAACCTCGGGTCCAGCGTGGCGTCCGGCACCTCCATCAGCGACCCGGGCGTGCGGATCGCGTGGTCGCAGAAGGCCTGGTCGCGTGGCGTCTGCGTGGCGTCCAACCCTTCGCGGGCCTTGAACCATTGACGGTCCCGGTCGATCAGCGACACGAGTGCGATTGGCGTCGCGCACAGCATCGACGCCAGTTTGGCGCAGTCGTCGTAAAGGGGGTCCGGCAGGGAGTCGAGCACGCGAGTCGCGTCCAATGCGCGCAGGCGCTCGAACTCGTCGTCAATACAGCCGTTCATCGTCGTCATCTGCTGGAAGGGGGGGCGAACCGTGACCGCCGAGCATACCGGCTGCATGGACCGTCCAATCGATCAGTCGGCGCCCACGCGCGTGCGCACCGCGTCCATGTCGCGGATCGGGCGCACTTCGATGCACCCGGTCTGCGCCCATGGGAACTCCGCGGCGATCGCCACCGCCTCGTCCAGGCTGTCGGCCTCGATGAGGTTGTAGCCGGCCAGTACTTCCTTGGTCTCGGCGAACGGGCCGTCCAGCACCTGCGTGCGGCCGTCGCGGATGCGCACCGAGCGCGCCTTGCGCGCCGACTCCAGCTGCTGCGAGCCCAGCAGCCTGCCGTCGCGCTTGAGCTCGTCGGCGTGGCCGAAGCAGGCCTTCATGCGGGTGTCGAACTCGCCTTCGGGCAACGCCTCCAGCAGGGTGTCGTCGTTGTAGACCAGCAGCAGGAATTGCATGGGCGCTCCGGCGGGGCGTGGGGCGGCCATCATGCCCGCATCGGACGGGCGAAAAAAAGTTCGCAGCGCGTGTCGAATCCGCCCGCCCCCGACCGTCGCTCCCGGTGAAGGCGCCGCCGCAGGCGCCACAGGCGAGGAGAACCCCGATGCGCGTCATGGTGCTGGTCAAGGCGACCGAACAGTCCGAAGCCGGGCACATGCCCTCCACCGAGCTGCTGGAGGCGATGGGCCGTTACAACGAGGAGCTGGTCAAGGCCGGCGTGATGCTGGCGGGCGAGGGCCTCCACCCCACCGTGCGCGGTGCGCGGGTGCGCTTCGACGGCGCCTCGCGCACCGTCGTCGACGGCCCGTTTGCCGAGACGAAGGAGCTCGTGGCCGGCTTCTGGCTGTGGCAGGTGCGCTCGATGGACGAGGCGATCGAGTGGGTGCGCCGCTGCCCCAACCCGCACGAGGGGCCGAGCGAGATCGAGATCCGCCCGGTGTTCGAGGCCGAGGATTTCGGCGAGGCGTTCACCCCCGATCAGCGCGAGCGCGAACAGCGCCTGCGCGACGCCACCGAAGCGCGCTGACGTTCCGGGCCCCACGCCCCGGTAGCCAACCCCTAGCCCCTAGACCCTAGTCCCTGGAGAAACCCATGCAACTCGTTCCCTACATGATGTTCAACGGCCAGTGCCGCGAGGCGTTCGCCTTCTATGCCAAGGCCATCGGCGCCGACATCTCCTTCTGCATGACCTATGGCGAGTCGCCGATGTGCGACGAGATGCCGGCCGACAGCCGCGACTGGATCATGCACAGCCAGATCGAGGCACCGGGCCTCATGTTGATGGGCGCCGACGGCCCGCCCATGGAAACCCCGGCCGGTGCCGGAACGGTCAACAACCTGATGGTCGACACGGCCGAGGAGGCCGAGCGCGTGTTCGCGGCGCTGGCCGACGGCGGGCAGGTCCAACAACCGATCCAGGAGACGTTCTGGGCATTGCGCTGGGGAATGCTGGTGGACCGCTACGGCAAGCCGTGGATGGTCAACTGCTCGCGCCCCGAGTAAGGCCCGGATGCAGGTCCATCCAATCGCCATTCTCCATTCCCTGTCCAGCTGGAGCGCCCTTCATGCAGATGTTCGTCAACCTCCCCGTCCGCGACCTCGACCGCACGGTCGCTTTCTTCACCGCGCTGGGCTTCAGCTTCAACCCCAAGTTCACCGATGAGAACGCGACCTGCATGCTGGTCGGCGAGGACAGCTTCGTGATGCTGCTGGTGGAGCCGTTCTTCCGCCAGTTCACCGACAAGCAGCTGTGCGACACGGCCACGTCGATCGAGACCCTGGTGGCACTGGGTACCGACAGCCGCGAGGGGGTGGACGCGCTGCTCAAGGCGGCGTTGGACGCGGGCGCGCGCGAGCCGCGGCCGGCGCAGGACCACGGCTTCATGTACACGCGCAGTTTCGAGGACCTGGACGGCCACACGTGGGAGATCTTCCATATGGCCGGCGATCCGGCGTGAGCGCGCCGGGCACGGTACGGCCATGCATGCGCGTTTGCCCCGGGGGGCGGTCGGTGGTGTGATCCGCGTCCATGGACGCCGACCGCCCGCACGACCCTGCCCGCCAGGCCACGCACCGCACCATCGAGGCGGTGTGGCGCATCGAGTCATCCAAGCTGATCGCCCGGCTGGCGCGGATGCTGCGCGACGTCGGCCAGGCCGAGGACCTGGCGCAGGACGCACTGGTCGCGGCGCTGGAGCACTGGCCGCGCGACGGCGTGCCCGACAACCCCGGCGCGTGGCTGATGCAGACCGCCAAGCGCCGCGGCATCGACCGCATCCGCCACCGCGACCTGGTGGCCGACCGCCACGCGCAGTTCGGCGAGTCGCTGGAACCGGCGGCCATGCCGGCGCCTGACGATGCCGACCGGCTCGACGATGGCATCGGCGACGACCTGCTGCGGCTCGTGTTCACCGCCTGCCATCCGGTGCTGTCGACCGAAGCGCAGGTCGCGCTCACGCTGCGGATGCTGGGCGGGCTGACCACGGCCGAGATCGCGCGCGCCTTCCTGCAGCCCGAACCGACCGTCGCCCAGCGCATCGTGCGCGCCAAGAAGACGCTGGCCAGCAAGCAGGTCGGGTTCGAGGCGCCGCGGCGCGAGGACCTGGCCGATCGCCTGGCCGCCGTGCTCGGCGTGCTCTATCTGATCTTCAACGAGGGCTACGCGGCCACGACCGGCGAGGACTGGATGCGACCGGCGCTGTGCCAGGACGCGATGCGGCTGGGACGCGTGCTGGCCGGGTTGCTGCCCGGCGAGCCGGAGGTGCACGGCCTCGTGGCGCTGATGGAGATCCAGGCCTCGCGCATCCCGGCGCGCACGCAGCCCGACGGCACGCCGATCCTGCTGCTGGAGCAGAACCGCGCGCGC
>CAMPJI010000095.1 GCA_946886865.1 uncultured Lysobacterales bacterium
ATCAACCGCAACTTCCGCAACGAGGGCGTGTCGACCCGGCACAACCCCGAGTTCACGATGTTGGAGCTGTACGAGGCCTACGCCACCTACACCGAGATCATGGACCTCACCGAAGGCGTGATCCGCGACGTCGCGCAGGACGTTCTCGGCACCACGGCGGTGGAGTGGGACGGCCAGGCGATCGACCTCGGGCCGGCCTTCCGCCGCTGGTCGATGACCGATGCGGTGCTGGAGCACAACCCGCAGATCGCCGCGGGCGAGCTGCGCGACCTCGACGCCATGCGCGCCCACTGCGCGCGGCTGAAGATCCCGGTCAAGGCCGGGTGGGGTTGGGGCAAGCTGCTGCTGGAGGTGTTCGAGAAGACCGTCGAACACACCCTGATCCAGCCGACTTTCATTACCGACCACCCGGTCGAAGTGAGTCCGCTGGCGCGTGCCAGCGACCACGATCCGGAGCTGACTGACCGGTTCGAACTGTTCATCGGCGGCAAGGAGCTGGCGAACGGCTTCTCGGAGCTCAACGATCCGGAAGACCAGACGGCCCGTTTCCAGGCCCAGGTCGATGCCATGGAGGGGGGCGACGACGAGGCCATGCATTTCGACGCCGATTACATCCGGGCGCTGGAGGTCGGCCTGCCGCCCACCGGCGGGTTGGGCATCGGCATCGACCGGATGGTGATGCTCCTGACCGGGTCGGCCTCCATCCGCGACGTGCTGCTGTTCCCGTACATGCGGCCCGAGGTCCACGGCTGACGGCATGCCGTTTGCATCGATCCCGGCAACTGGAAGTGCAGGGGAGGCCGCTGTCAAGAAATTGACGGCGGGGGTATGCTCAGGGCGGAACAGTCGAGGGGGACCACAACCCATGGATAGGCTGGCGTGAACGTCGTCATCGTCGATGACCAGACTTCGGCGCGCACCATGCTGCGCCACATCATCGAGGACATCGCGCCCGAGCTCTCGGTGCACGATTTCGGTGAGTCCGAGGCGGGCCTGAACTGGTGCGAGGCCAACCAGCCGGACCTGCTCCTGCTGGACTACCGGATGCCGGGCATCGACGGGCTGGAGTTCGCCCGCCGCTTCCGACGCCGGCCGCTGCACCGCGACATCCCCATCATCCTGGTCACGGTGGTCGGCGACGAGCCGGTGCGCCAGGCGGCGCTGGATGCGGGGGTCATCGACTTCCTGGTCAAGCCGGTGCGGCCGCGCGAACTGCGCGCCCGTTGCCGCAATCTGCTGCAGTTGCGCCAGCAGTCCGAGAACGTCAAGCAGCGCGCCCTGTCGCTGGAGCAGCGCCTGCTGTCGAGCATGCACGAAGTCGAGGAGCGCGAGCGCGAGACGCTGGCGCGCCTGGCGCGCGCGATCGAATACCGCGACAGCGGTACCAGCGTCTACCTTGAGCGGATGGCGCACGTCGCCGGCCTGATCGCCGAGCAGCTCGGGATGTTCGAGGACGAGGTGCGGATGATCGAGATGGCCGCGCCGTTGCACGACATCGGCAAGATCGCCATCCCCGACGCTGTCCTGCTGAAGCCCGGTCCGCTTGACGACGAGGAAACGGCGGTCATGCGCCGGCATCCCCGCATCGGCCACGAGCTGCTGGCCGACAGCCAGAACCGCTTCATCCAGACCGGCGCGGTCATCGCGCTGCGCCACCACGAACGCTTCGACGGCAGCGGCTACCCGGACGGTCTGGTCGGCGAGGAGATTCCGCTGGAAGCCCGCATCGTGGCGGTGGCCGATGTGTTCGATGCGCTCATTTCCCAACGCCCCTACAAGGAGGCCTGGGACATCGATGCGGCGCTGGGGTACCTGTACGCACAGAAGGGTCGTCTGTTCGACCCACGCTGCGTGGATGCGCTGGTGCGCAACCGCGCCCGACTCGAGGATATCTGCGCGCGCTTCGCCACCCGGGCGCCGCGGAAAGGCATGGATTAAGCCGATGAAACGTCACCTGTCCTGGCTGAAGACCCGACTCTCGCAGCGCGAGGACAGCGAGCATGGACAGGCGACCATCCGCCTGATCGTGCTGGCGGTGGTGCTGGTCTACATGCTGGTGCGGGGCGCCGGCGGCACGCTGGACCGTGCGGCCTACGCGGATGTGCTGGCCATGGTCGCCACCGGCTTCACCGTCGGCGGCGTGCTGCTGGCGTGGATCATCGCGCGCCCGGGCAGGTCGCACCTGCGCCGCGGCATCGGCATGGTGGCCGACTATGGCCTGATGGCGCTGGCGATGATCCGCATCGGCGAGCCGCTGGCCTGGGTGTACGTGATCCTGATGTGGGTCACGGTGGGTAACGGCCTGCGCTTCGGCAACCGTTACCTGGTGATTGCCGTCGCCGCCGCTTTTGCCAGCTTCGGCAGTGTCATCGCCTTCAACAGCTACTGGCACGACAACCGCGTGCTGGCGGTCGGACTGCTGCTGGGGCTGGTGGCCATTCCGTCCTATCTGTCGGGTTTGCTGCGTGCCCTGACCCGTGCCACCGACGAGGCTCGGCGCGCCAACGAGGCCAAGAGCCGGTTCCTGGCGAACATGAGCCACGAGTTCCGCACGCCCCTCAACGGCCTGGCCGGCATGTCCGAGCTGCTGGCGACCACGCGCCTGGACGCCGAGCAGCGGGAGTGCCTCAACACCATCCAGGCGTCCACCCGGAGCCTGCTGGCGCTGGTCGAGGACGTGCTGGACATTTCGGCGATCGAGGCCGGCAAGCTGAAGCTCAACGTGGTCGAGTTCGACCCGCAGGAGCTCGTGGAGAACATCGGGCTCATCCTGCAACCCCAGGCCCGCGCCAAGAAATTGCGCTACCAGCAGACCGTGGCGGACGACGTGCCGGCCACCCTGCGCGGCGACGTCGGCCACCTGCGGCAGGTGCTGCTCAACCTGGCGGGCAACGCGGTGAAGTTCACCGACGAGGGGTCGGTCCAGCTGGAGGTCGGCGTGGTGGACGCGTCGGCGGACCGCCTGCGGCTGCGGTTTACCGTCACGGACACCGGCGTGGGCGTTCCGGTGGCCGCGCAGCACCGCCTGTTCGAGGCCTTCGAACAGGCCGATGTCAGCCTGGCCCGCCGGCATGGCGGCACCGGCCTGGGCACCACGATCGCCAAGGGCCTGGCGGAGGCGATGGGCGGGAGCATCGGGTTCGAAAGCACGGAAAACCGTGGCAGCCGGTTCTGGGTGGAACTGCCGTTCGACCGTGCCACGAAGCCTGCCCAGACGACCGCTGCGGCCGCACCGCCCCGGCGCTCGCCCTTGGCCGATGCGACCTCGGCAGGCGCGGTCGAGAGCCCGGAAAACGTCATCGCGTTCTCGGATCCGTTCCTGCGCCACCGCGCCCGCGTGCGCAGCCTGCATGTCCTGGTGGCCGACGACCACGCCGCCAACCGCATGGTCGTGCAGCGCCTGCTGCAGAAGGCCGGTCACCGCGTGACCTGCGTGGAAGGCGGCGAGGAAGTCCTCGACGCGCTGGAGCTGTCGGACTACGACACGGTCATCGTCGACCTGCACATGCCGGGCCTCAGTGGGCTGGATCTGCTGCGTCAGCTGCGCATCCTCGAAGCCGGTGGCGGCCGTCGCACGCCGGTCGTGGTGCTGAGTGCGGACGTCACGCCGGCCTCCATCCAGGCGTGTGAGCAAGCCGGCGCACGGGCATTCCTGGCCAAGCCGGTGTCGACGCCGCGCCTGCTGGACACGCTGGCGGAGATCGCCTCCAACAGCCGGATCGACGCGGGCATGCCCATGCCGAACGCATCGCACGAGGACGGCCGCACGACCAAGGTGTCGATTGATGGCGTATTCGATCCGGGGGTGCTCGACGAACTCGAATCGCTTGGCATGGGCGAGGCTTTCGAACGCGAGTTCATCAGCCAGTGCCTGCGGGATGCCGAGGCATGCGTGGTGGCGTTCTCCGATGCCGCAGGTGCCGGGCAGCACGATCGGGCGCGCGAGCACGCCCACGCGTTGAAGGGCGTGTCCAGCAACCTGGGCCTGATCAAGCTGGCCGCGGTCAGTGGCGAACTGATGCAGCTGCCGGACTGGCAGCTGGCGCAGGAGTGGCAGGCGCGGTTGGCGCAGCTGCGCGAGCGGCTGGTGCAGGGAAGGTCGGCGCTCGAAGCCCGTGATCGCGCGCGTGGTGCGAGCGGCAGCGGCGAGCGCTCCCCGTCCTGAGTTCCCCTTGGAGTCCCCGATGGCGTGGCGGCAGGCCGGACGGTGTCCGGCGCCGCGCCGCACCCTCGTGCTTCAGACGTTCAGCGCCCCCGTGCGGCGTTCCTGCGCGCGGACGATTCGGTCCATGGTCCGCAGCGACTTCTCGCCCAGCGCAAGCGCGGTGTCCACCCAGACTTCGGTGATGCCCATCAGCTCGTCGTAGCCGACGGGCTGCGCAATGCCGCGCACGGCGTTGAGCGCCAGGTACGCATGCGGCGTGCGTTGCTGTTGCCGGATGACGTCGTTGACGGCAGCGGTGCCTTCGCCCTTGGGCACGAGCACGTCCACCACGCCCAGCCGGAACAGCTCGTCGCTGCTGTAGATGCGGCCTTCCAGGATGATCTTCTCGGCCATCTGCGGGGTGACGCGCTTGCACAGGAAGGAGTACGCGCCCATGCCCGGGAACAGGCCGAACAGCACTTCCGGCAATCCCATGTCGACGCCTTCCTCGGCCACGATGGTATGGCAGGACAGCGCCAACTCGAGGCCGCCGCCCAGCGCGTCGCCCTGCACCAGCGCAATCGTGCGGACATCGCCGCCCAGTCCGGTATGGAAGTGATGCACGCCGTCGACACATCGGCGCGCGTAATCGAGCAGGCGTTCGCGGTTGTTGTCCCGGATCAGCCGGGCAAACAGCGCCAGGTCGCCGCCGAGGTTGAAGGCGCCGGCGTCGGAGGCCAGCACGACGTGCCGCAGCCGCCCAGCCTGGCGCTGGGCATCGCGCAGGGTGATGGAGGAGAGGTAACTCCACATGTCGTCCATGAGTTCGGTTCGGAAACAGGGCCGGGTTCCATGTCCGGCGTCGGCATGCATGTAAAGCCAGTGGGCGTCGCCCTGGGCGTCGGATTCGACGCGCAGGGTGGGGTAGGAACGGGCGCGGGGGAGTTTCTCGATCTGGCTGCTCATGGTGCGGTCCTCGGGGATGGCCGTCCGCAGGCATGGTGGGCGCGGGCGGCTGGGTGAAGCCCACGCGGCGATGCTACACCCGGGCATGAACCGTGCATGAAAAAGATAGGGGCAATGAAAAGGCCCCTCATGGAGGGGCCTCGGGGCACCACGGACCCGCGACGGTGCGTCAGTCGCGCAGTTCGCGCCGCAGGATCTTGCCGACGTTGGTCTTGGGCAGCTCCTTGCGGAACTCGACCACGCGCGGCTGCTTGTAGCCGGTCAGGTTGGCGCGGGCATGCGTCTTGACCTGCTCCTCGGTCAGCGACGGATCCTTCTTGACGATCACCACCTTGACCGCCTCGCCGGACTTGTCGTCCGCGACGCCGACGGCGGCGACTTCCAGGACGCCCGGCATCATCGCGATGACATCCTCGACCTCGTTCGGATACACGTTGAAGCCCGAGACCAGGATCATGTCCTTCTTGCGATCGACGATGTAGAAGAAGCCCTTCTCGTCCATCCGGGCCATGTCGCCGGTATGTAGCCAGCCTTCGCTGTCCATCACCTGCGCGGTTTCCTCGGGGCGGTTCCAGTAGCCCTTCATCACCTGCGGGCCCTTGATGCAGAGCTCGCCGACCTCGCCGGTCGGTACCAGGTGGCCGTCCTCGTCCTTGATGCAGGCGTCGGTCGACGGGATCGGCAGGCCGATCGCGCCGTTGTAGTCGGCCAGGTCCATCGGGTTGATGCAGGCCGCCGGGGAGGTTTCCGTCAGGCCGTAGGCCTCCACCAGCGTGGTACCGGTGAGCTTTTTCCAGCGGTCGGCGACGGATCGCTGCACCGCCATGCCGCCACCCAGCGTCAGGTGCAGGCGGGAGAAATCGACTTCCTCGAAACCGGGCGTGTTGAGCAGGCCGTTGAACAGCGTGTTGACACCGGTAATGGCGGTGAAGGGCACCTTCTTCAGTTCCTTCACGAACGCCGGCATGTCGCGCGGATTGGTGATCATGTGGTTGAGGCCGCCGAACTTCATGAAGACCAGGCCGTTCGCCGTCAACGCGAAGATGTGGTACAGCGGCAGCGCGGTGATGATGACTTCTTCGCCCATGCGCACGTTGGTGCCGATCCAGGCCGCCGCCTGCTGCATGTTGGCCACCAGGTTGCGGTGGGTGAGCATCGCGCCCTTTGACACGCCCGTGGTGCCACCGGTGTATTGCAGGAACGCAATGTCCCCGGACTGGATGTCGATCGAGGGCAGGGTGTGGCCGGCGCCCCGCTCCAGCGTGTCCTTGAAGCGGATCGAACCGGGGATGCGGTAGTCCGGGACCATCTTCTTGACGTGCTTGAGCACGAAATTGACGATGGCGCCTTTCGGAAAGCCGAGCATGTCGCCCAGGCCCGTGGTGATGACCTGTTTGACCTGCGTATCGGCCAGGACCTCCTGGACCACCGCGCCGAAGTTGTCGAGCACGAGGATCGCGCTGGCGCCGGAGTCCGAGAGCTGGTGGCGCAGCTCGCGCGCGGTGTACATCGGGTTGGTGTTCACGACCGTCAGCCCGGCGCGCAGGATGCCGAAGGTCGCGATTGGGTACTGCAGGCAGTTGGGCATCATGATCGCGACGCGATCGCCCTTCTTGAGCTTGAGTTCGCCCAGCAGGTAGGCAGCGAAGCGGGCGCTGAGCGCGTCGATCTCACCGTAGGTGAGCGTCCGGCCGAGGTTCGAAAAGGCGGGACGGTCGCGGTAGTTGGCAATGGCGTTCTCGAGCACCGAGACGATGGACGGGTATTCGTCCACGTCGATCTGCGACGGTACTCCGGCCGGATACTGGGCCAGCCACGGACGGTCATTGCTCATTGCGATCCCCTTGGGTGTGTTTCGGTATGCGTATCGAAAGCGGCCGGTCGACACCGCTCTGCGGCCCGCGGGCGCATGCGACGGCGTACGGAGCCCTTCGATTGGAGCATAGGCTCTAGGGGCTGGCAAGGCGCGCCACTGCACGTCCGTGGCAGCATGGCGTCTCAACGCAAGAAGGGAGTGGCGACGATGCAATCGATCCTCCACAAGGCGGTATCACGACTGCGCCAGGCCACGCGGGTCGTCGCCCTGCTGGCTGCGTGGAGTGTCCTCGCCGCATGCGCGGCCTACCCTCCAGAGCAGCGCCTGCGCGAGGCGATGGGCGGCGTGCAGTCGGCCATCGAGCAGCGCGACGCCGCCGCCCTGTCCACGCATCTGGCGGAGGACTTCATTGGACCGGACGGCATGGACCGCGACGGCGCGCGGCGCCTGGCACGGGTGCTGCTGCGCCGCTACCGCAACGTCGGCGTGACGCTGGGGCCGCCGGACATCGAACTGCGGGACGGCCACGCCACGGTACGGTTCAACGCCGTAATGACGGGCGGCTCCGGCGTCGTGCCGCAATCGGCGCGCGTGCAGGAGGTCGTCACCGGCTGGCGCGAGGAGGGCGACCGATGGCGCCTGACAAGTGCGCGCTGGGAGCGGCGCCTGTGACGTGAACCCACACGACCTGCTGACGTTGGTGCCGTCCAAGCGCCTGATGCAGACCCCTGCCGTAGGAAATCGAGCCCAGAAAAAAAGCCCGCTGCTTGGCGGGCTTTTTCTCGGTGCCTTCTGGAGCGGCGTCAGTTGTGCGCGCCTTCCAATGTGGTCAGCTGTGCGTCGCGCGAACCGAAGTACACGGCCAGGTCGGAGATCTGCTGGTCGGTGAGGCCGGCGGCCTGGCTCGACATCAGGGCATGCTCGCGCTGCCCGTCGCGGTACTGCTCCAGCGCATGGGCCAGATAGTCGTAGTACTGGCCGCCGAGTTTGGGGTAGGTCGCGTCGATCGGCGCGTTGCCGTCGGCGCCGTGGCAGTCGATGCAGGACTGGCCGGTGGCCGCGCCCTTGGTGCTGGCCAACTGCTCTCCGGCGGCGATGTTGCCGGCGGGCAGTCCCGCGGACGAGGAGGTCGGCGCGGCGGCGGCTTCGCCCTCCGGCGGCGTTTCCGGCGAGGAGCAGGCGGACAGGGCGAGCGTCGCGGCCAGCACGATCATCGCGGCGCCCGTGGTGGTGCGGGGGGTCGTCTTGGACGTCATGGTCGGCTCGCTTACTTCAGGTTCGAAAGGAACGCGGCGATGTCGGCGATGTCCTGCTCCGAAAAGCTCTGCGCCTGCGCCTGCATGGTCGGGTGGTTGCGCGTGCCGTTCTTGTAGTCGGTCAGCGCGTTTCGCAGGTACTGCGCCGACTGGCCGCCGATCTTGGGCACGTGGAAATTCGGGTAGGCGTTCTTGTAGCCATCGATGCCGTGGCAGCCCTGGCAGGTGTAGGTCAGCATCCGGCCGTTCTCGGCGTTCCCGGCAGCGGGCGCCGGAT
>CAMPJI010000096.1 GCA_946886865.1 uncultured Lysobacterales bacterium
ACGGCCCGCGCTGGCACCAGGCCGCGCTCAAGGCCAACCGCCACAAGGCCTACGAAGACTTCGCCGCGGTCGCGCGCGACCTCATCGCCCGCAAGGTCACCTCGCCCGAGCATCTGGGCATCCAGGGCGGCAGCAACGGCGGCCTGCTCACCGGCAACATGCTGACCCAGTACCCGGACCTGTTCGGCGCGGTGGTCGTGCAGGTGCCGCTGCTGGACATGCAGCGCTACCACAAGCTGCTGGCCGGCGCGTCATGGATGGCCGAGTACGGCAACCCCGACAAGCCGGAGGAATGGGAATTCATCCAGACCTTCTCGCCGTACCACCTGTTCGACGCGCAGCAGGACTACCCGCCGACGCTGTTCATGACCTCGACCCGCGACGACCGCGTCCACCCCGGCCACGCCCGCAAGATGATGGCCAAGATGGTCGAGGCCGATAAGGACGTGCGCTACTACGAGAACATCGAAGGCGGCCACGGCGGTGCGGCCAACAACGCGCAGGCCGCGCACATGAACGCCATGGCGTACACGTTCCTGTGGAACGAGCTGAGCGAGTAAGCCGCTCGCGGTGACATCGCGATCATGACGAACAAGGGCGCCAATCGGCGCCCTTGTTTCATCTGGCTCCTCAAGGCGGGCGGACGAGCAGGCAGGTCGCCATGACACCCCTGTAGGAGCGGCTTCAGCCGCGATCAACGCGACGGGCGCCTGCGTCGCATCCCGATCGCGGCTGAAGCCGCTCCTACAAACGTGCCAGCAACACGGCTGTTAGCCGCTCAGCGCCGCTCCGCCACCACCCGCCAGTTGTTGAACGGCGTGTTGCCGTACAGCGGCTCGATCTCGTACGCCAGCCCGGCGCCTTCGAACCGTGCGCGCAGCGCCTCGGCCTCCGGGTAGTAGCGCGGGGCGGCGTTCATCCAGCCCAGCACACGCGAGAACACGTCCACCGCGCGGGTGATGCGCGCCCGGCCGCTGCCGTCGTCCAGCCCGGTGCGGATCACCAGCTTCGCGCCGGGCGACAGCATCGCCACCGCGGCATCCAGCAGGCGCGCCTGGGCCTCGGGCGGAATGAACTGCAACACGTCGAGGATGGCGACACTGCCGTGATGCTGGGGGATCACGCGGGCCAGGTCCACGGTGTCGAACGTGGCACCGTGCAGGCCGACCCGCGCGGCCGCGCGTTTCGCACGCTGGATCTTCGCGTCGTCGCTGTCCACGCCGCGGTAGGGCAGCGCGATGCCGTCGGCGGCCAGCGCGTGCGCCAGCAGGCCCAGCCCGCAGCCCAGGTCCAGCAGCGGCGCGGACGTGCCGCGCAGTGCATCGCACACGCCCGGGTACAGCGGATCGCTGCCCAGCTTGCTGCGGCAATAGAAGTAGTCCCAGTAGTTGCCCCAGGGGCGGGCGGGACGGAACGCGTCGGCGATGCCGCGCGCGCGCGCGCTGTCCACGGGTCGGGTCGCGGCATTCATGGGCCCGTCTCCGCAAGCAGGCGACGCGCCACCGGCAGCGCCTGCACCATCCACAGCGCGTACATCGCGCCCGACGGGTGCAGGCCATCGGCCACCAGCATGGCCGGTTCGGCGCCGCGCGCGCGCGACACCGGCGTGATATCGACGAACGCGACGCCCGCCGCCTCGCAGCGCAGCCGTGCGCGGGCGTTGTAGTCGTCCAGCTCGTGCTCCACCCGCGACGGGTCGGCGCCGTCAGCGTGGGCAAACGGCGTCACGCCCCAGTCGGGGATCGACAGCACCAGCACCCGCCCCGCGCGGCCGCCGGCCAGCGACACCGCGCGCCGCAGCAAGGCATCGAACTGCTGCGCGTACTCGCCCGCGTCGCGTCCGCGGTACTGGTTGTTGACGCCGATGAGCAGGCTCACGAAGTCCCACGTGCCGAGCGGTTCGGCGGCATCAATCGCGGCCGACAGCTCATCGGTGGTCCAGCCGGTAGTGGCAATGACGCGCGGGTCGTCGACGGCGATGCCGTCCCGGCGCAGTGCCACCACCAGTTGCATCGGCCAACGCTCACGCGGCGCGACGCCCTCGCCGATGGTGTAGCTGTCGCCCAGGGCGAGGTAGGTCAGGGGGCTGCTGGCTTCTGGCATTGGGGTCTCGTCGAGCGATGTTGCCACCGGTGGCACGGATCAGGGCGGGTGAGTGCGCAGCCGCGGCATGCGCCGCGCCCGCCGTGGCACAACGCCCTCACGCCACCGCCGTCTGCCGCGCCTGCGCGCGTTCTGCATGCCGGTCCAGCACCCGCTCGATGCGCGCGAACACTTCGCGCAGTTCATCGGGCTGGGGCAGCAGCGTGGCGCGGAAATGGGTGCGGTAGGGCACGTTGAAGCTCGAGCCCGGCACCACCAGCACGTCCTCGGTCTCCAGCAGCTCCAATGCGAAGGCGTGGTCGTCGAAGCCGACCCTGGCCGCGCCGGTCACCGACGGGAACGCGTACAGCGCGCCGCCCGGCTGCACCAGCGACAGGTGCGCGCTGGCGCCAACGGCATCGACCACCGCGCGACGCGCTTCATACAGCCGACCGCCGGGCGCGCACAGCGCGGCAATGGTGTCCTCGCCATGGAGCGCGGCTTCGATCGCGAACTGCCCCGGCACGTTGGCGCACAGCCGCAGCGCGCCCAGCAGGTCCATGGCGTGGTGGAACTCGCCCGACAGCAGCGGGTCGCCCGACAGCACCGCCCAGCCCACGCGCCAGCCGCAGGCGCGGTGCACCTTGCTCAGCCCCCCGAACGACAGGCACGGCACGTCGCCGGCCAGGGGTGCCAGGGGATGGAACGCCGCGCCGTCGTACAGGATCGAGTCGTAGATCTCGTCGCTCATCAGCAGCAGCTGGTGGCGCTGCGCGATGGCGACGATGCGCTCGAGCAACCCGCGCGGGTACACCGCGCCGGTCGGGTTGTTGGGGTTGATCAGGACGATCGCGCGCGTGCGGCTGGAGACCAGCTTCTCGATCTCGTCCGGGTCGGGCAGGAACCCGTTCTCCGGCGCGCAGCGGTAATACACCGGCCTGCCGTCATTGAGGATCGTCGCCGCCGACCACAACGGGTAGTCGGGCGAGGGCAGCAGCACCTCGTCGCCCGGGTTGAGCAGCGCGCGCAGGCTGAGGTCGATCAGCTCGCTGACGCCGTTGCCGATGAACACCCGCTCGGGCGTGGCGTTGGGGGTGCCGCGCTGCTTGTGGAACGCGGCGATCGCCTCGCGCGCGGCTGGCAGCCCCTGCTGGTGCGTGTATGGGTCGGTGTCGGCGATGCGCTCGGCGATCGCACGTTGCAGGTGTTCGGGCGCACGGAACCCGAAGGCGCCCGGGTTGCCGATGTTCAGCTTGATCAGCCGCCGGCCCTGGGCCTCCAGCTCGCGGGCCCGACGCGCCAGTTCGCCGCGGATCTCGTAACGGACTTCGGACAGGCGCTCGCGGGTCTTCAGGCTGGACATCGGGCAGGGCGGTCGGGAAAAGGAGCGGGAAGCCTAGCCGATTCCGCCGTCCCGTTACGCCGGTCCGGCCGCGCCCGTCGGCGCGGGCATGCAGGTGGTCCCCGACGAGTAGAACGCCTCCGCGCGCACATTCCAGCCAGTGCGGCGTGGCACCCGCGGCGGCGGCGGCGCGCCACGGGGCTAGAATCCGCGCCATGACCCCAGCCCGCGACCGCCGTTGACCTCCACCCCTGCCGCGCTCGAGGCGATCGGCTGGCCGCTGCAGCCCGACGGGCTGCCTTCCGTGGAAGCGTGGCGGACCTTGATGGCAGAGCACCCCGGGGCCTGGCCGGCACGCATCGTCGAACAGCACCGCAGCGGCTACCAGATCGCCGTGGACGCCAGCGGCGACACGTTTTCCGTCGAGTCACTGCCCGAGTGGCAGCGCCCGCCCAACACCCGCAAGGGCGGGGTCGATCCCGAGCAGCGCCCCGCCGTGGGCGACTGGGTGCTGGTCGAAGGTGCCCTGGCGTCCGGCAAGGTCGTGGCCCTGCTGCCGCGGCGCACGGCCATCAAGCGCGGCGCGGCCGGCGAGCACTACCGCCAGCAGCTGATCGCGGCCAACGTCGACACCGTGTTCGTGGTGTGCGGGCTGGACGCCGACTTCAACCCGCGCCGGATCGAGCGCTACCTGCTGCTGGTGCGCGGTGGCGCCGAGCCCGTGGTGGTGCTGACCAAGGCCGACGTGGCGATGGCCGAAGGCGCGCACGCGCTGCCCGGCGCGGTCGCCGCCTTGGCCGAACTGGCCGCACAGGGCGTGGCGGTGCGCACCGTCAACGCGCGTGAGGCCGACTCGGTCGCCGCGCTCAAGCCGTGGCTCGGGCCGGGCCGCACCGTGGTGCTGGTGGGCTCATCGGGCGCCGGCAAGTCCACGCTCACCAACACGCTGCTGGGCATCGAGCGCATGAAGACCGGCGAGGTCCGCGGCAGCGACTCGCGCGGCCGCCACACCACGACCCACCGCGCGCTGATCCCGCTGCCGACCGGCGCCTGCATGATCGACACGCCCGGCATGCGCGAGCTCAAGCCCACCGGCGAGGAGGACGTGGCCGAGAACTTCGGCGACGTCGAGGCGCTGGCCGCGCAGTGCCGGTTCCGCGATTGCGCCCACGACCGCGAGCCCGGCTGCGCGGTGCGCGCGGCGATCGAGGCCGGCACGCTGGACGCGCAGCGGTTCGCCAACTACCGCAAGCTGGGCGAGGAAGTGGCCGGTGCCGCCGGCCGGCTGGCGCAGCGGCGCGCGGAAACCGCCGACGACAAGACCCAGTCCAAGGCGCCGGGCAAGCGGCTGGCCGACAAGTATGGAAAGCGCTGACAGCCCTGAGATCGCCCACCACGCCGCGCTGGATGCGCGCATGGTCGCCGCCGTGCGCGACATCAAGCTGCTCACCCTGACCAGCTGGCCGGCCGAGGTCGAGCGCCGTTTCCTGGCCGCGCATGCCGCCGGCAACCCGGTCTTGCCGAAGATCGACTACCCGCGCCACGACTTCGGCGAAGTGCGCCGTGAGCTGTCGGCGATCTCGAAAGCCGCCGACGCCGCGCACCCGCTCGGCCAGTACCTGATCGAATCCACCGCCAGCTGGGACGAGGCCGCCGCACTGCTGGAGTGCCTGGGCACCACCGCCGTCACCACCCACTCGGTGCGCCTGTTCGGACGCCCCGACGAGCCGCTGCCCGGCAACGGGCCGACCACGCGCGACGCGGCGCGGCATTTCATCTCGATCGCCGACGAACTCGACCACGAACTGATGGCGCCCGCCGAGCACATCTCGATCTCGGCCATCGCCCTGCAGCTGCAGTTGCAGCGCGACCTCGACAGCTACTTCGACGGCCGCGTGATCGACGTCGTGCTCGACCCCAACCTGATCGCCAAGGCCGCCGCCGGTGCCACCCGCATCCGCCTGCGCGACGGCGCCGCCTTCAGCGATTACGACCGCGACCAGCTGCTGCAGCACGAGGCGTTCGTGCACTCGCTGACCGCGCTCAACGGCCGCGAGCAGCCGGTGTTGCCGAGCCTGGCGTTGCCGTCCCCGCGCGTGACCGAAACCCAGGAGGGCCTGGCGACCTTCGCCGAGCAGATCACCGGCAGCATCGACATCGGCCGCATGAAACGCCTCAGCCTGCGCATCGAGGCCGTCGCGATGGCCATGGACGGCGCCGACTTCATCGAAGTGTTCAACTACTTCATGGCCGAGGAGCAAAGTCCCGTCGACAGCTTCTCCTCCGCCCAGCGCGTGTTCCGCGGCGTGCCGGTGAACGGCGGCTCGGCCTTCACCAAGGACGCGGTGTACCTGCGCGGCCTGATCGGCGTGCACACGTTCTTCCGCTGGGCGCTGCGCACGCAGAAGCTGCAGACCTGCCGCTGGCTGTTCGCGGGCAAGATGACCCTCGCGGATGTCCAACGCTTCGAGCCGCTGTTCGAATCCGGCGTGCTACTGCCCGCGCGCTGGATGCCGCCGTGGATCACCCGCGCCAACGGCCTGGCCGGGATGCTGGCGTTCTCCCTGTTCGCCAACCGCATCCGGCTGGACGCGGTCAACGCCGACGACGGCCACCTGACCCTATGACGCCGACGGGTATGTGCAGGAGCGGCTTCAGCCGCGATCGCCGCCCCCTGCAACCCGCGTCGCCTCCCGATCGCGGCTGAAGCCGCTCCTACACGGGCGGGCGATGCCCGCGGTACTGGACGCCAACCGTTCTTGTAGGAGCGACGTCAGTCGCGACCGAACCTGCCTGCGCAGGCCGGGCTCGCGATGCACCCCGGCCCCGTGGTCGCGACGCACGTCGCTGCTACAACGGGCGAGGGCCACGCCAATGCGGGCCTGCGGTCGCTCTTGCCGCGACGAAAGGGCCCCGTCCCCGCGCTCCGCTAGAATCGGGGGCCCCCCTGCGCCCCCGGCCGATCCCCGATGTCCAACACCGACGATTTCAAGCAAGCCGCGCTCGATTACCACCGCATCGCCCCGCGGGGGAAGATCAAGGTCATCGCGACCAAGGCGATGGTGACCCAGCGCGACCTGGCCCTGGCGTACTCGCCGGGCGTGGCCTACGCCTGCGAGGAGATTGCCGCCGACCCCACCACCGCGTTCGACTACACCGCCCGCGGCAACCTGGTGGCGGTGATCAGCAACGGCACCGCGGTGCTGGGCCTGGGCGACATCGGGCCGCTGGCCGGCAAACCGGTCATGGAAGGCAAGGGCGTGCTGTTCCAGAAGTTCGCCGGCATCGACGTGTTCGACATCGAGGTCGACGAGCGCGACCCCGACAAGCTGGTCGACATCATCGCCGCGCTCGAGCCGACCTTCGGCGGCATCAACCTCGAGGACATCAAGGCGCCGGAGTGCTTCATCGTCGAGCGCAAGCTGCGCGAGCGGATGAAGATCCCGGTGTTCCACGACGACCAGCACGGCACCGCGATCATCGTCGGCGCGGCGGTGTTCAACGCGCTGGAAGTGGTCGGCAAGCGCATCGAGGACGTCAAGCTGGCCACGGCCGGTGCCGGCGCTGCGGGCATCGCGTGCCTGGACATGCTGGTGGCGCTGGGCATGAAGCCCGAGAACATCCTGGCGGTGGACCGCGACGGCGTGCTCTACACCGGCCGGCCAAACCTTGACCCCGACAAGGCGCGTTACGCCCGCGACACCGACAAGCGCACGCTGGCCGACATCGTCGAGGGCGCCGACATCTTCCTGGGCCTCTCGGCCGGCGGCGTGCTCAAGCCAGAGATGCTGGCCACCATGGCCGAGCGCCCGATCATCCTGGCGCTGGCCAACCCGTACCCGGAGATCCTGCCCGAGGACGCCAAGGCCGTGCGCCCGGACTGCATCATCGCCACCGGGCGCAGCGACTACCCCAACCAGGTCAACAACGCGCTCTGCTTCCCGTACATCTTCCGCGGGGCGCTGGACGTGGGCGCCACCGGCATCAACGAGGCGATGAAGCTGGCCTGCGTGCGCGCCATCGCCCGGCTGGCCCGCATGGAAGCCTCCGACCTGGGCAGCGCCTACACCGGCGACATGCCGACCTTCGGCCCCGAGTACCTGATCCCGCGCCCGTTCGACCCGCGCCTGCTGGTGATGCTGGCGCCGGCCGTCGCGCTGGCGGCGATGGAGTCGGGCATCGCGACGCGGCCGCTGGAGGACGTCGAGGCGTACGTCGAGCAGCTCGCGCAGTTCATCCACCGCACCGGCCTGCTGATGAAGCCGGTCTACGACCGCGCGCGTGCCGACCGCAAGCGCGTGGTGTATGCCGAGGGCGAGGAGGAGATCGTCCTGCGTGCGGTGCAGACGGTGATCGACGAGCGCCTGGCATTGCCGATCCTGATCGGCCGGCCCGACGTCATCGAGACCCGCATCGAACGCCTGGGCCTGCGGATGCGCCCGGGGGTCGACTTCGAGCTGACCAACATCAACTCCGACCCGCGCTTCGACGAGTACTGGCAGCAGTACCACGCGCTGACCGAGCGCCGCGGCGTGACGCCGGCCGCGGCGAAAAACCTTTTGCGCTCGCGCCCGACGCTGATCGCCGCGCTGATGGTCGAGCGCGGCGAGGCCGACGCGATGATCTGCGGCATCGTCGGCCGCTTCCACAAGAAGCTCGGCTACCTGCGCAGCGTGTTCGACTTCGACCCCGGCGTGCACGGCACCGCGGCGATGACCGGCGTGATCAACAACCAGGGCACGTGGTTCTTCCTGG
>CAMPJI010000097.1 GCA_946886865.1 uncultured Lysobacterales bacterium
CCCGGGCCCAGCGCCCCGGCTGCACCTCCGCCGCCGCCCGAGGCACCCGCCGCGCCGCCACCGCCCGCCCCGCCGTCTCCGGTGGGCCTGATCTGAGATCCCCTGCAGCAGCTGCGGTATTGCGAATCCCCACCTCACCCCCCGCACGTCGGGGGTGAGTGCGCATCGCGACGCCACCGACCCTCTTCCGTCGGCGGGTGGGCAGGTGTCAGACGCCAGGTAAGGAGGGTGGGCGTCCTTGCCCGGCGCCGGAGGTCCGGCGGGATCCCTGAAGACATCGTTCCAGGCGCTGCACCCGCGCGACGCAGGCCGGTTATTTGGTAAGGATCAGTTTGTCGTTGCGCGTGTGGCGCAGGCGGTACGTCTCACCGCCGTGGCGGATGAGGATCTCGCGACTGCCGCGCAGCAGCGCGCCGCTGTCGACCTGCCCGGGCATGGACGGCACTGCGGACAGGGACGGGACGCGCGACACGGGGCTGGCCGGGTGCCGGAGGACGAGGGTCGGACGCAGGGACATGGGCATGGCTCGGTCTGGACTCGCAGTTGATGATAATGATTCTCATTAGCTGCGCAAGTACTTCTGTTGCCGGGGTTCTCCGGGCGCTCCCAGACAGGTAGGCGCGGCTTCAGCCGCGATGGCGTAAGCGCGGGCATGGGGGGGGGGTTCGGTGCGGCCACCCGGCAGGTCGCGCGCGCTGGCGCTTCCGCCCTAGTCACTAGGGAAGAGCATCGCGGCTAAAGCCGCGGCTACGGGACGGCGTGGTGCGCCGCCTATTCCGCCGCTGCCTCGAGTCGCCGCCAGTCGGCCTCGCCCAGCCGGTCGGCCCACTCCAGCGCGGACAGGTTCTGCAGCAGCTGCTCGGGCCGGCTGGCACCGAGGATCACCGATGAGACATGCGGGTTGCGCAGGCACCAGGCGATGGCCAACGTCGCGGGTGGAGCGCCCCACTCCTTGGCCAGCGCGGTGAACGCCTGCGCACGCTCGAGCCGGCGCTCGCCGCTGCCGCCGAACACGATCCGCTGCAGCCAGCCCTCGCGGCCCAGGCGCGCGTCATCCGGCACGCCGTCGTTGTACTTGCCGGTGAGCAGGCCGGACGCCAGCGGCGAATAGGTGGTGGTGCCCAACCCGAGTTCGGCGTACAGCGGCGCGTATTCCAGTTCCACGCGCTCGCGGTGCAGCAGGTTGTACTGCGGCTGCTCCATGGTCGGCGCATGCAGGTGGTGCGTGCGGGCGACCTTGTGCGCCTCGCGGATCAGCGCGGCCGGCCACTCCGACGTGCCCCAGTACAGCACCTTGCCCTGCCGGATCAGCGCGTCCATCGCCCAGACCGTTTCGGCCACCGGCGTGTCGGGGTCGGGCCGGTGGCAGTAGTACAGGTCCAGGCAGTCCACGCGCAGCCGCTTCAGGGCGGCGTGGCAGGCATCTGTCACGTGCTTGCGCGAGAGCCCCTTCTGGGTGGGCCGCGGGTCACTGGCCGATCCGAACATCACCTTGCTGGACACGCAGAACCCATCGCGCGGCAGGCGCAGGTCGGCGATGACGTCGCCCATCACGCGTTCGGCCTCGCCGTTGGCATAGCCCTCGGCGTTGTCGAAGAAGTTGATGCCGTGGTCCCAGGCGGTGGCGACCAGCTCGCGCGCCGTCGAGCGCCCGATCTGCGAACCGAACGTGACCCAGGCGCCGAACGACAGCGCGGAGAGGTGCAGGCCGGAGCCCCCGAGGCGGCGGTACTGCATGGTCGGACTCCTGGGTGACGTTGCGCGGGAGTGTAGCGAGGCGCTGCACCGGCGTGCCCGCGCCGCTACAATGCGCGCACTCTTCCTCCGGGGAGTAGCCCACCCGCGTCATCGGTACTCCGGTCCCGCGGGTCCGCGCGTCAACACACTTGGCCGGCCGGCCATGGCGCGCGAGCGGAATGCCCAGCCCCCGTGGCCGGGCATCCGCCGGGCAAGACCGAAGGCAGGCGTTGCGCGATCAAACTGGCGAAAGCCGGGGCCGGGCCGTGCGACGTCGGCCTTCGCGTGCAACGCGACTGCCTGGCCCCCGGAGCTCCTTATGCATTCTCTTCCTGTCGGTACCGGCGCGCTCGAAGCCGCCTTTTTCGCCCCGCTTGAATCGTGGCCGTTCGCCGCGGCCCTGGTCTCCACCGGCGTGGTTGCGCTGGCGGAGATCGGCGACAAGACCCAGCTGCTGGCCCTGATGCTGGCCGCGCGGTTCCGGCGGCCCGGGGCCATCGTGGCCGGGATCCTCGTCGCCACCCTGCTCAACCATGCACTGGCGGCATGGCTGGGGGCGTGGGTGGCAGCCTGGCTGCGGCCCGAGGTGCTGAAATGGCTGGTGGCGGGCAGTTTCGCTGCCGTGGCGCTGTGGTCGCTCAAGCCGGACACGCTCGACGAGGCGGACAGCGTCCCGGCGCGCAGCGCATTCGTCGCCACGCTTGTTGCCTTCTTCCTGGCCGAGATCGGCGACAAGACACAGGTCGCCACGGTCCTGCTGGCGACCCGCTACGAGCCGCTGTGGGAGGTGGTGTTCGGCACGACGGTGGGGATGCTGCTGGCCAATGTCCCCGTGGTCCTGCTGGGCGCGCGGTTTGCCCGGCGCCTGCCGCTCAAGGCCGCGCGCCGGGTGGCGGCAGCGGTGTTCCTGGCCCTGGCGGTGTGGGTGGCATTCAACGGCGCCGGCTGACCCGGACCGGCGCCCACGTGGCTGCGCTACTCTCTGCGCGGTCAGGCGGGAGGGGGCGGATGCTCGGCGAGAGGCAGGCACACCGGCGCACGCCGGGCGAGGTCGTGGCGGCGCTGCTGGCGCGGCCCGACGAGATCATGCTGGAGGTCGGCGCCGGCGGCGAGCTGCTGGTGGCACGGCTGCGCGCGGTGATCGCCGCCCTGCTGCTGTTGCTGCCGCTGGCCAACGCACTGGGCGGGGGCTCGATCGACGAAACCCTGATCGGCCTGGCGGGCGCCGTGTTCGTCAATGTCTTCGCACAAACCTGGCTGGTGCTGGCACGCCGGCGTCGCCGCTTCCTGTGGCTGCCGTTCGCGACTGCCGCGTTCGATGTCACCGCCACCAGTCTGATCCTGCTGATCCTGGCCCAGCACCACCTGCCCGCCGGGTTGAACAGCGTGGTGGTGTGGTGCGGCTACGTGCTGGCGATCCTGCTGACGGCGCTGCGCAACGACGGCCGCACCACGCTGTTTGCCGGCGCCCTGGCGCTGGTGCAGTACGGCGCGATTATCGTCGTGCTGCTGGGCGTGGATTCGCCCGAACGCCTGATCTCCAGCGACTACGGCACGCCGACCGTCGGCAACCAGGTCCAACGCCTCATCCTTCTGGCGATCGTCACCGTCATCACCGCGATGGTTGTGTACCGGCTGCAGCGGCTGGTCGAAATGTCCGGCACCGACGGGCTCACCGGGCTGCCCAACCGCACGTGGCTGTTGCACCGGATGCCGCACCTGGTCGACGCGGTCGAGCTGGAAGGCGGCAGCCTGACCCTGGCCCTGCTCAACATGGACCACTTCCGCCGGATCAACGACGACATCGGCCACCGCGCCGGCGACCGTGCGTTGCGGCACGTGGTCGGCACCATCGCGTCCATCACCGACGAACGCGAGTGGCTGGTGCGGCTGCGCGGCGAGGAGTTCGTGCTGGTGCTGCGAAAGCCGGTGGGCACCGCTTGGGAGCGGGTCGATGCCCTGCGCCGGCTGGTGTCGGCCGCCCCGTTCGAGCCCGAGCGCGGCGCCGACCCGGTGCACCTGACGTTCAGCGCCGGGATCGTCGGCTACCCCAACGACGGCCACGACCTGTCCACCCTGCTGCGCAACGCCGACCGGCGCCTGCAGATCGCCAAGCGCGAGGGACGCGACCGCGTGGTCGCGCGGGAAACCTGAATGCGGGACCGGGCCCGTCGCGCTTGCTGCGCGGCGGCGGCGGCACTAGGCTGCGCCGATATTTTGCGGGCCCACACCTGATTTTCCGGCCGCTGCGGCCTCGAGGGGACTAACGACGTGGAAGTGATCACCCGGATGGCCTTCGGCCTGTTCGGCCTGGCCGTGCTGATCGGGCTTGCCTGGCTGTTTTCCAACAACCGCCGTGGCGTCGACTGGAAGCTGGTCGGCATCGGCCTGGCGCTGCAGCTGGTGATCGCCGCGTTCGTACTGCTGACCCCCTGGGGCGCCAGCGTGTTCGATGCGCTGTCGAGCGGCTTCGTGAAACTCCTGGGCTTCACCACGGAAGGCGCGAGGTTCATCTTCGGCGACTTCACCGACCCGGCGAAATTCGGCTTCGTGTTCGCCTTCCAGGTGCTGCCGACGATCATCTTCTTCGCCAGCTTCATGAGCGTGCTCTACCACCTGGGCGTCATGCAGAAGATCGTCCAGGGCATGGCGTGGGTGATCACCAAGGTGATGCGCGTGTCCGGCGCGGAGACCCTGAGCGTGTGCGCCAACGCCTTCATCGGCCAGACCGAGTCGCCGCTGGTCGTGCGGCCGTACATCGCCAAGATGACCGAGTCCGAGCTGCTGACGTTGATGGTCGGCGGCATGGCCACCATTGCCGGCGGCGTGCTGGGCGCGTACGTGATGCTGCTGGGTGGCGGCGATCCGGCGCAGCAGGCGTTCTATGCCAAGCACCTGATCACCGCCAGCATCATGGCCGCGCCGGCGACGCTGGTGATCGCCAAGATCCTGGTGCCCGAAACGCGCGAGCCGCTGACGCTGGGCACGGTGCGCATGGACGTGGAGAAGACCACCACCAATGTCATCGACGCGGCCGCGGCCGGTGCTGGCGACGGCCTCAAGCTGGCGCTCAACGTCGGCGCGATGCTGCTGGCCTTCATCGCTCTGATCGCGCTGCTGAACGCGCCGCTGGTGTGGCTGGGCGAGGTGACCGGCCTGGAAGCCGCACTGGGCCGGCCAACCGACCTGTCGTCGCTGCTGGGCTACCTGCTGTCGCCTTTGGCGTGGGCGATCGGTGTTCCGTGGCAGGACGCCAACACCGTGGGTGGCCTGATCGGCACCAAGGTCGTGCTCAACGAGTTCGTCGCCTACGTGCAGCTGGGCGAGATCCTGCGCGGCGGCGTGGAGGGCGTCACCCTCACCGACCAGGGCCGGCTGATCGCCACCTACGCCCTGTGCGGCTTCGCCAACTTCAGCTCGATCGCCATCCAGATCGGCGGTATCGGCGGACTGGCCCCGGAGCGCCGCGCCGACCTGGCGCGCTTCGGCCTGCGCGCGGTGCTGGGCGGCTCCATCGCCACGCTGATGACCGCCACGATCGCCGGCGTGCTCAGCCACTACGCCTGAGGCCGGCACGATGACGGGCACGGTCGCGGTGGTCGGGTCGTTCAACGTCGACCACGTCTGGCACAGCGAGCGCCTGCCCCGCCCGGGAGAGACCCTGGCCGGCACCTACGCCACCGGGCCGGGCGGCAAGGGCTTCAACCAGGCCGTCGCCGCCCGGCGCGCGGGTGCGGGCACCACGTTCGTCTGCGCGCTGGGGGATGACGCCGGCGCGACGCTGGCACGCGCGCTGGCGAAGGCCGACGGCATCGCACTGCACGCGTTGGAGAGCACCGAGCCGACCGGTACCGCCGGCATCTACATCGACGCGGCGGGCCGCAACAGCATCGTGATCGGCCCGGGCGCCAACGCATCGTTGACGGCCGGATTCGTGAGGGATCAGGTCGATGTGCTGGGCGATGCCGCCGTCTTGCTGACGCAACTCGAGTCGCCGCGCGAGGCCGTGCTCGAAGCCCTCCTTGGCGGCCGTGCCGCGGGCGCGATCGCCATGCTCAACCCCGCACCCGCCAATGCCGAGGTCGACGCCGACCTCTTGGCGGCGTGCGACCTGCTCACGCCCAACGAAACCGAGTTCGCCGCGTTGCTCGCCGCGCACACCGCGCTCCGCCACGAGGCCGACGTCATCGCCACGCTCGACGATGCGGCGCTCCACGGCGCGTGCCGCGCGCTGTTGCCGCACGGTACCGTCGTGGTCACGCTGGGGGAGGCGGGGGCATTCGTGTCGCACGGCGACCCGGGCCGCCACCATGACGCGGCCGCGCACTACCGCGTCGCTTGTGAGCGGGTGCGGGCCGTCGACACCACGGGCGCGGGCGATGCCTTCAACGGCGCGCTCGCCGCGCGGCTGGCCTCGGACGGGGGCCGCGCGTTTGCCGACCACGTGCGGTTCGCCGCCGGCTACGCGGCGCTCTCGGTGGAAGCGCCCGGCGCAGCCGCCTCGATGCCGACGCTCGAGGCCGTGCGGGCGCGCTTCCCGGACGTGGTCTAGCCGGGGCGTCCAGGCCCGCATCGGGACAGCGCGCGGCCCGACGCTCCCGCGCGGCAGCGCGGCAGCGCGGAGCCGGGGCCGCGCCGGTAGAATCCGCCCATGCGCATCGGCCCTCACCTGATCGAGCCCCGAGTGGTCCTGGCCCCGATGGCCGGGGTCACCGACAAGCCGTTCCGGCAGCTGTGCAAACAGCTGGGTGCAGGGCTCGCGGTGTCGGAAATGACCACCTCCGATCCGCGCTTCTGGAACACCGCCAAGTCGCGCCACCGTATGGACCACGCCGGCGAGCCGGATCCGATCAGCGTGCAGATCGCCGGTACCGTGCCCTCGGTGATGGCCGATGCCGCACGCCACAACGTTGACCACGGCGCTCAGATCATCGACATCAACATGGGCTGCCCGGCCAAGAAGGTCTGCAATGCCTGGGCCGGATCGGCGCTGATGCGCGAACCGGCACTCGTCGCCGACATCCTGCGCGCCATCGTGGATGCGGTGGACGTGCCGGTGACGTTGAAGATCCGCACCGGGTGGGCCGCCGACCGCCGCAACGCGCTGGAGATCGCGCGCATTGCCGAGGACGCAGGCATCGCCGCCCTGGCCGTGCACGGCCGCACCCGCGACCAGCAGTACACCGGCACCGCGGAGTACGACACGATCGCGCAGGTCAAGGCCGCGCTGTCGATCCCGGTGATGGCCAACGGCGACATCGATTCGCCCCGCAAGGCCGAAGCCGTGCTCGCGCATACCGGCTGCGACGCGGTACTGGTCGGGCGGGCCGCGCAGGGTCGGCCGTGGATCTTCCGCGAGATCGCGCACTACCTGGCAACCGGCGAAGAGCTGCCGCCACCGTCGCTGCCGGAAGTCCGCGACATCCTGCTCGGCCACCTGCAGCACCTGCACGCCTTCTACGGCGAGGTGTCCGGCGTGCGCATCGCCCGCAAGCATCTGGGCTGGTACGCGAAGGACCGCCCGGAACATTCCGAAGAACAGCGGGCGGCGTTCCGCGCCGTGGTCAATCGCGCGGAAACGCCCGAGGCACAGCTGCGGCTCACCCGCGACTACTTCGACGCACTGATTGCCGGCGTCGCGCCCGACCTCCCGGTCGCCGCCTGAAACCCACCTGCCCGAGCACGCGCCATGAGCGACCCGTCCCGCTCCGCCACCGACTTCCCCTACCTGCACGGCTTCTCGGCCACCGAGCAGGCGCGCCTGGTCAAGCAGGCGCGGCTGGCCGAGTCGACGATCTTCCGCAACATCGACTACACCGGCACACGCCGGCTGCTGGAGGTCGGCAGCGGCGTGGGCGCGCAGACCGAGATCCTGCTGCGCCGCTTCCCCGACCTGCATGCCACCTGCGTGGACCTCAACGACGCGCAGATCGCGGCGGCGCGCGCCAACCTCGGCGGCATGCCGTGGCTGGAGGGCCGCTACGACATCCACCAGGCGGACGCCTCCGACCTGCCCTTCGAGGCCCGCAGCTTCGATGCCGCGTTCCTGTGCTGGGTGCTGGAACACGTGCCTTCGCCCGCCCGCGTCCTCAGCGAAGTGCGACGCGTCCTGGCACCGGGATCGGTGGTGTACGTAACGGAGGTGATGAACGCCTCGTTCCTGCTCGACCCTTATTCGCCCAATGTCTGGCGCTACTGGATGGCGTTCAACGATTTCCAGATCGACAGCGGCGGCGATCCGTTCGTCGGCGCCAAGCTGGGCAACCTGCTTCTGGCCGGCGGCTACCGGGACGTCACCACCGAGATCAAGACCTTCCACTTCGACAACCGCGAGCC
>CAMPJI010000098.1 GCA_946886865.1 uncultured Lysobacterales bacterium
GCGGTCAGCGGGTCGGGATGGTCACGGGCGCGGCAGGAGGGTGCTGCTGGAGCGTCTTTTCCAGCACCTCGAACCGCAGGTCGTCGCGCAGTGGGATGCCGAATCGCGCGTCACCGTAAGGAAACGGCTTGAAGGTCCCGGTGCGGCGGTACCCGCGCCGCTCGTAGAAGCCGATCAACTCGTCGCGCACGTCGATCACCGTCATCCGCATTACCGGCAGACGCCAGTCGTCGCGGACGATGCGCTCGGCCTCGGCCAGCACCGCCTTGCCCAGGCCACCGCCCTGGATGTCGGGCCGCACGGAGAACATGCCGAAGTAGCCGGCATCGCCGTCGGCGGCAACGTGCGCGCAGGCGACCAGATCGCCGCGCGTGGCGTCGTCCCCGCCGCGTTCGGCGATCAGCACCGTCGAGCGCGGCCGCAGAATGTCCTGGCGCAGCACCTCCGGGTCGATGCGCTGGCCGTCGAGCAGGTCGGCCTCGGTGGTCCAGCCGACACGGCTGGCGTCGCCGCGGTAGGCGGACGTCACCAGCGACACCAGGGCGGGGATGTCGGCTTCGGTAGCGTCGCGGAATGAAACGTCGAAGGGCATGGTGGCGTCGCCTGCCCGTCGGGCATTCAGGGAAGCGTTGGGAGCCGGTGCCAGCGGTGCTCGTAGGCGACCGTGCCCCAGAGGGCGTGCATTCTCGCACGACGCTCGGCGTCGGGCCGGACCGGGCCGGCGGGTGCAAGGGGCTGACCGGACGTGTAATGGAAGCCGCGTGCCGGTTGGCCCGGTTGGAGGACCGTAACGCCGGTGTCGGTCATCAATGCGAAGTTGCCGTCGTATTGCATGAGCGCGCGTCCGTCGATCGACGAATCGTTCCGGTTGAGGTCGCGCCCCATCAATGGCGTGGGCGAATCCACACCGACCAGCGACAGCAACGTCGGCGCGAGATCCACCTGGCTCGCCACGCGCGCGTCGCGTCGCGGCGTGACGCCCGCACCGAGGATCAGGCCGGGAATGTGGAAGTTGTCCACGGGCACCAGCGATCGGCCGAACACGCGCGAGTCATGGTCCGCGACGACCAGGAATACCGTGTCGTCCCAGTATTGCGAGGCCATGGCGCGGTCGAAGAAACCGCCCAGGGCGTGGTCGGCGTAGCGCGCCGCGTTGTCGCGTGTGGCCTTGGGGCCGGCGCCGGTGTCGATGCGACCGTCGGGAAACTCGAAGGGATCGTGGTTGCTGGAGGTGAACACCAGCCCGAAGAACGGCTGCCCGGCCGCCTGCAGCCGCATGAAGTCCTCGTGCGCACGGTTGAACACGTCCTCGTCCGACACCCCCCAGGCGCCGGTGAACACCGGGGCCGGGTGATCATCCTGGTCGATGATCCGGTCGAACCCGTTGGCCAGGAAGAAGCCGCGCATGTTGTCGAAGTGACTCTCGCCGCCGTAATGGAACGCGGTGTCGTAGCCGGCGTCCTTCAGCGCCTGCGCCACGGTGAAGAAGCCGCCCTGTGCCAGCGGCCGCTTTACCGTGGAGGGCGAGGGCGTGGGCGGGAAGCCGGCCAGTACGGCCTCGATGCCGCGCACCGAGCGCGTGCCGGTCGCGTACAGGCGTTCGAACGCCCAGCCTTTGCGGGCCAGCCGATCCAGCCGCGGCGTCATGGGACGCCCGCCGAGGCGGCCCACGAACTGTGCGCCCAGACTTTCCTCCAGCACGATCACCAGGTTGCGCGGCGCGCCCGTGTGGACGGGCGTGCGCCGGATCATCAAAGGTGCATCGCGGTCGTCGGCGGGATGGGCGCCCGGCCACGCCAGGGCCTCGGCGCGCATCGCGGCGGCCACCGCGGTGTCCGGCGTCGAGTCGTCGTATACGCGTGATCCGGGGTCGTGCCGCAACCAGCTGCGGGTGGCGAACGCCAGGGAGTAGAACGAATTGAGTGGCAGGGCATTGACCGTCGCGTTGCTGGAGAAGGCCACCATCGCCGGACTCATCGGCCGGTGGCCCAACGTCGACCGGACGCCGAGCGCGGCCAGCACCACCACCAGCGCGGCCCCGACGGCACGGAGGGCCGGGTGGCCCGGGTGCGGCGGGTGCCGGTGCAGCGCAGCTCGTACCCGGCCGTACCCCCACCAGGCCGCGAATCCGGCGACCGCGAGAGTCAGCAGTGTCGTGAGGCGGTGGCCCTTGGCCAACGTGGCGCCGATTTCGCGCGGGTACGCGAGGTACTCGACGAACAGGCGGTTCGGGCGCAGGCCGTACTCGGCCATGAAGGCCGGCGTGGCCGCCTCGAGTGTCAGCAGTACCGCCAGCGCAACCGTCAGCCAGGCCGCGACCGCCACCTGCGCGACAGCGTGGCGCGCCAGGCGCGCGGGCAGCAGCACGTACACCGCAGCGGGCAGGCCGAGCAGCAGGCACAACGTCGCGATGTCCACGCGTACGCCCTGCACGACCACCCGCATCCAGCCCTGCGCGGCGGTGACGGCATCGGCATGCCAGCCCGCGAGCGCCAGGCGCGACAGGGACAACAGGACGAGGCCCGCGAGCAGCACGTAGGCGAACGGAAGCAAGCGCACCAGGGCGCGAGCGGGAGAATGTGGCATCGCGGCAAACGACCGGAAATGCAGGGGATGGCCCGGCAGGTACCGGGCGCGCCAGTCTTGGGGCGATGGGGTCGGAGAAGTGTCGGAAGCGCGGGCCGGGGCCCGTCGCGGTTCAGCGGTCGGACGGCTCGAACTGCAACCGCGCCGTGGTGCCGCGGCCGGGGTCGGACTCGATGGACAGGCGCCAGCCCAGGTGTTCGCTGACACGGGCGATCAGCGCCAGGCCGATGCCGGCACCGCGCCCGCCTTCGCGCGCCATGCGGGCGTACAGCGCGCTGATCTCCTCCGGCGTCATACCGTGGCCCGGGTCGCGGATCACGACGCCCCGGTCGTCGACTCCGATGCGGATCTCGCCGCGGTCGCTGTGCTCGATGGCATTGCGAAGCAGATTGCCGATCGCCATTCGCACCACCGTCTCCGGGGCCACCAGCGTGCGGGGCACCGGGGGGTCGAGGACGAACACCAGATCCTTGCCCTCGGCCAGGTGCCGGTGATCATCGACGATGGCGGGCAGCACCTCGTCCAGGCGGAACTGTTCCGCACCGGCATGCGCGCGCGCGGGGTCGCGGGCGAGCACCAGCAGCAACGAGATCAGCTCCTCGACGTCCCCGGTCGTGCGGGCGATGCGTTCCAGCTGGCGGCCGGTCGTGGCCGCGCTGGCGTCCGGTGCCAGGGCCACCTGCGCCGCGCTGCGGATGACCGCCAGCGGCGTGCGCAGTTCGTGGCTTGCCGTGTCGAGGAAGGCCCGCTCGCGATCGACGAAGGCGTCGTTGCGCTCCAGGTAGTCATTGAGCGCGCCCGAGATCACCACGAGTTCGGAACTGGCGCGGTCGGGTACCTCGATGCGCTGGCCGCGGCGATCCGGTGCCAGCGCGCCTATCCGCTCGGCCAGTTGCCGCAGGGGGCGTGCGAACACCCGGCCACCGAAATACACCGCCACCGCGAGCAGCAGCATGAAGGCCACCGACGACGCGATCACCGGTTTGACCAGTTGCCACTCCTGCGCCTCGAAGCCGTCGATGTCCAGCGCCAGTGCATACCGCACGTCGTCGGCGCGTCGCACCAGCACGACCCACTCGTTGTCATCGAAGAAGACGCTGTCATGCAGGCCGGGCGGAAGATCACGCAGCCGGGCCGGCACGGCCGCGCCGGTGCCGGGCGCGGCGTCCAACAGGTGCAGGTCCAGCTTTCCGTTGTTGCGCCAGCTGAAGTCCGGGTCGTGGCGGCGACGATCGAGCACGTCGGCCATTTCCGCATCCAGCATCGCCTGCCACACGCGCCGCTCGGCGTGCTCGTTGACCAGGAGGCCATGGGTGAATACGGCGGTCGTCAGCAGGATGCCGTAGATCACCAGCCCCACGGTGATCTGGCGGGCGAGACTAGGGCGCGTCGACATGGTCGGGCGCCACCAGCCGATAGCCCACACGCGGGATCGTGTGGATCAGTTTTGTCCTGCTGTCGCCATCAACGCTGCGGCGCAGGTCGTAGACGTGGGAGCGCAGCATGTCGCCATCGGGCGGCTCGTCGCCCCACAGCGCGTACTCCAGCTGCTGCCGGCTGACCGCTGCGGGGCTGGCCGTCATCAGCACCTGCAGCAGCTTGCGCGAGGCGGGGAACAGGTGCAGCAGACGACCTCCGCGCCGCACTTCCAGGGTCGTGAGGTCGTAGCTCAGGTCGGCGACCTCAAGCAGACGCGTCGCCACGCGGCCGCGGGTGCGGGCCAGTACCGCTTCGATGCGGACCTCCAGTTCCGGCAGGTCGAAGGGCTTGGTCATGTAGTCGTCGGCACCCGCGCGGAAGCCGGTGAGCTTGTCGGGCAGCTGGTCGCGCGCCGTCAGCATGACCACCGGCGTGTCGATGCCCTGCTCGCGCATGGCACGCAGCACCGCTGGCCCTTCCATCCTCGGCAGCATCCAGTCGAGCACGATGGCGTCGTAGGGCTGGGTGAGGGCCAGGTGCAGTCCGACGACGCCATCGGGCGCCGCGTCCAGCCGCGCACCACGCGCCTCGAAGTAGGCGAACAGGCTGGTGACCAGCGGCGGATGGTCCTCGACGATGAGCAGGCGCATGGGCTGGACAGGGCGGGCAGGCGCCTAGCATGCGCGTGGCCAGGGCCGCGCGCTACCGCCCGCCGCGCGTCGCGCGGACCTGTTAATCCCGGCGGAACATTTTTCCGACCCGGCTCCGACACCGCCGGCCCGAGTCTCCGCGCCGAGCCCGGCCTCCCGGGCGCAGAGGCCCACGCATGACGCAACTCCCGCCCACCGTCTGGACGTCGACGGGCACCGCCCATCGCGTCCGTGGCGACGCCGGCCACGTCGACTCAGCCCGGTTGATGGGTGCCGCGCCCGAACGGGTGGAGCCCTCGCCGCCGTACGGCTGGCTGCGCGCGCGCCCGGTGATCTCGGGCGAAGCGCTGCTGGCGCTGGTGTGCGCGTACTTCGTCGTGGCGTGCAACGGGCCGCTCTGGGCGGCCATGCATAAAAGCGGCGCGGCACCCGGCGTCCAGCTCTCGATGGCCGTGGCCGTGTTCGGCCTGCACGCCGCGGTGCTCGGTCTCGTCGCGTGGCGGTCCGCGACCCGCCCCCTGCTTGCGATCGTGCTGGTGGTGACCGGCTTCGTGACGGGGTTTGCAACACGCTACGCGGTGCTGTTCGACGTCGACATGGTGCGCAACGTGCTCCAGACCGATGTGCGCGAGGCCGGCGAGCTGCTTTCGGTGGGCATGGTCCTGCACGTCCTGCTGGCGGGCCTGGTGCCCGCGGCCATGGTGATGCGCGTGCGCCTACCCGGCAGGGCACGGGGCGAGGACGCGCGGCGACGCGCACTCTTCATCGCGGCCATGCTCGCGCTGTCGGTGCTGGCCGTGGCGCTGTCCTCGCAGGCCCTGTTCGCATCTGTCCGCGCCGACCCGGGGCTCCGGTACCGCATCACGCCGGGCAACGTGCTGATATCGGTTGCCCGGGCTGCGCTGGAGGGCGAGGGCACCCCGCCCGGTCCCCGTGACCCCGTGGCCGCGGATGCGCACCGGGTGGGGTCCGCGGCAGCCCGGCGGCCACGCGTGCTGGTACTGGTGGTCGGCGAGACCGTTCGCGGCGACCACTGGGGTCTCAACGGATATGCGAGGCAGACCACGCCGATGCTGGCGCGGCACGACGTGGTGAACTTCCCCGCCGTGAGCGCGTGTGGTACGAGCACGGCCGTGTCTCTGCCGTGCATGTTTTCGGCGGTGGGCCGGGCCGACTATGATCCGCACGCGATCGCCCGCCAGGAGTCGCTGCTCGATGTGGCGCAGCGCGCCGGGGTCGAGGTGCTGTGGCGGGACAACCAGTCCGGTTGCAAGGGCGTCTGCGCGGGCGTGACCACGGAGTCGTTGGCGTCCACCCTCGATGCGTCGGCATGCCCCCTCGGACGCTGCCCGGATGCCGCATTGCTGCAGGGACTGGACGCGCGTATCGCCGCCAGCCGCGACGACCTGCTGGTCGTTCTGCACCCGCTGGGCAACCACGGTCCCAACTACTTCGAGCGGTACCCGGCGGAGTTCGAGCGCTTCCGCCCCGCCTGTCATGCGCCCGGTCTGGACGGGTGCAGCACGCAGGCCATCGTCAACGCCTACGACAACGCGATCCTCTACACCGATGCCGTCCTCGCGCGCCTGGTCGACCGGCTGGCAGAGCAGCGCGGGCGCGACACGGCGATGCTGTACGTCTCCGACCACGGCGAGTCGCTGGGCGAGTACGGGCTGCATCTGCACGGCGCCCCCTACGCCATTGCGCCCCGCCAGCAGTTGCACGTGCCGATGATATTGTGGATGTCACCGGGCTTCAGGGCATCGCTCGACGTGGACGACGCCTGCATGCAGCGCCTCTCGCGCGGCCGCCACAGCCACGACGACCTGTTCCATTCGGTGCTGGGAATGTTCGACATCGCGACGGCCGTCTACCGCCCGGAACACGACGTGCTGGCCGCGTGCCGGCCCTCGCGCGACGCGGAACGCGGTTATGCCAGCAGCGTGCGGACCTTGCGCAGCGCCGCCACGAACGCGTCGATCTCCTCGAACGTGTTGTAGAACGCGAACGACGCGCGGCACGTGGCCGGTACGCCGTAGTGCTGCATCAGCGGGTGGGCGCAGTGGTGGCCGGAGCGGATGGCGACGCCCTCCAGGTCCAGCAGCGTGGCCAGGTCGTGCGCGTGCGCGCCCTCGACCAGGAAGCTGATGACCGCGGCCTTCTCCCGCGCGGTGCCGAAGATGCGCAGTCCCGGAACCTCCGAGAGCGCCTGCGTGGCGTGCGCGAGCAGCGCCTGTTCGCGCGCATCGATCGCGGCCATGCCGATGCCCGACAGGTAGTCGACGGCCGCGCCCAGCCCGACGAAGCCGGCGATGTTGGGCGTGCCCGCCTCGAACTTGTGCGGGGCGTCGTTGAACACCGTGCCGTCGAAACGCACTTCCTTGATCATCTCGCCGCCACCCAGGAATGGCGGCATCTCGGCCAGGTGCTCGCGGCGTGCCCACAGCACGCCGGTGCCCGTCGGCCCGGCCATCTTGTGGCCGGTGATGGCGTAGAAGTCGCAGCCGATCGCGGCCACGTCCAGCGGGCGGTGCGGGGCGGCCTGCGAACCGTCGATCACGGTGACGATGCCGCGCTTGCGGGCCTCGCGGCAGATCTCGCGCACCGGGTTGACGGTGCCCAGCACGTTGGAGACGTGCGTGACACCCAGCAGCTTCACCTCGGGGGTGAGCAAGGCGTACAGGTGGTCCAGGTCGAGCGCGCCGTCTTCGGTGATATCGGCGACCTTGATGGTCGCGCCGGTACGGTCGGCCACCAGCTGCCAGGGCACGATGTTGGCGTGGTGTTCCATCCGCGTCAGCACGATGGCATCGCCGGCCTTCAGCCGGGGCAGGGCCCACGAGTACGCCACCAGATTGAGCGCGAAGGTGGTGCCGCTGCACAGCACCAGCTCCTCACCACGCACGTTGAGGAAGCGCGCCAGCTTGCCGCGCGCGGCCTCGTACGCCTCCGTTGCCTCGGTGCCCAGTGCGTGCACCGCGCGGCTGACGTTGGCGTTGTGGTTGCGGAAGAAATCGTCGACCGCGTCGATCACCGCGGCCGGCTTCTGGCCGGTGTTGGCCGAGTCGAGATAGATCAGCGGCTTTCCGTGGACCTCGCGCTTGAGCAGCGGGAAGTCGTCGCGGATCGCCGCCCAGTCAGTCGCCTGTGCTCCCTCTCCTGCTTGCAGGGGAGGGCGGGGGAGG
>CAMPJI010000099.1 GCA_946886865.1 uncultured Lysobacterales bacterium
TGCGCTGGCTGGACCGGGTGCTGTCGCGGTGAGGGACTTGGCAGCTGAAGACAGGGACCCGATTCGGCCGGCGACATCCGGTCCGCTGCGCAGCTGTCCGCCGACGTCGCACTTTCGCCTTCCCCAGCCCCCAGCCCCTAGCCCCTAACACCACCCATGCATCCCGCCTTCTCCGTCATCTTCTTCACCACCCTGTCGGGCGCCGGCTACGGCCTGCTGGCGATGGTGGCGGCGCTCGCGCTGCAGGGCGACGCGTCCGCGCGCGTGCTCGTCGTGCTGTTGCTGCTGGCGCTCGCGCTGGTGACGATGGGCCTGTTGAGCTCGCTCGGCCACCTGGGCAAACCGCTGCGCGCCTGGCGGGCGGTGTCGCAGTGGCGCACGTCATGGCTGTCGCGCGAGGGGCTGGCGGCGCTACTCACCTACCTGCCCGCCCTCGGGCTGGGCGTGGCGCTGTTGCCGGGCGCGTTGGACGGCACCGGCGCGGGCCGGATCGCCCTTGGCGTGCCGGGCGCCGTCGCCGCCGTGCTGGCCATCGCCGGGGCGGTGCTCACCGTCATCTGCACGGCGATGATCTACGCCTCGCTGCCGCCGGTCCCGGCCTGGCGCCATCGGCTGGTCGTGCCGGGCTACCTGGTGTTCGCGCTGCTGACCGGCGCGGCGCTGGGTGCTGGCGGCGTGGCCATCGCCGGGGCGCTGCCGCCGCCCGGCGTTCAAGCCACGGCGGCGCTGGTCGCACTGGCCGCCGTCGCCGCCATGGTGCTGAAACGGACGTACTGGCGCGCGATCGATGCCTCGCCGCTGGCACAGACCCGCGGCGACGCCATCGGCCTGCCGGGGCGGACGGCCAGCGTGTTCGAACGCCCGCACACCCAGGCCAACTACCTGACGCGCGAGATGGGCTACGTGGTGGCGCGTCGCCACGGCGCCCGGTTGAGGCAGGTCGCGACGTGGCTGTTCGGCATCCTGCCGCTTGCGATGGGGCTGGTGGCCCTGGTCCTGCCCGTGGCGGCGCCGGTGGTGCTCGCCGCCGCCGCGCTGAGCGCGCTGGCGGGCGCGGTGGTCGAGCGCTGGCTGTTCTTTGCGCAGGCCCGCCACCTGGTCACGCTGTACTACTGATCGGCTCGGGCCGGAAGGCCCGCCCATTGGGCATGTAACCGTTTTCTTGGCATACTGTCGCGGTCTTTCCGGACCCCGACAGCGATGCTTGCCGCCCTGGGGCTGGCCCTGCTCGGCAGCCCGTTCGTGACATTGCCGACCCTGGCGCACGGCGACCCCGTGATCGCCGACCCCGTGCTGATGTCGGTGGCCACCGACCCGGCGAGGATGCGGCTGCACTGCTTCTCCACGCGCTGCGGCGATGCCGAGTGGCGCCTTGCGCTGTCCCCGCCTCCGGCCAAGCCCCGCACCTCCACTCCGCGCAAGCGCGCAATCGACCTGCCGGGCAGCCGTCGGTACATCGGCCTGAGCGCGCCCGTGGCGGTGCGCCAGAGCCGCGCCAGCTACTCCAACGATTTCCGGCTGGGCACCCGCGTCGGTGTGCAGGCGCTGCAGACGCCCGACACCCGTATGTCCGTGCAGGTGGGCGCGGGCTACCGGATGATGCCGCTGCACGACGACGGCATCGGCCGCCCGGGCGCGGTCTTCCGCGGCGAACTCAACCTGGACCGGAAGCTGGGCGAGCGCACGGTGCTGGACCAGCGCGTGCAGTGGGAGACCGGCCAGGGCGACATGTTCATCAAGCACTCGCTGGGCGTGGACGTCTCGCTGTGGCCGCAGTGGACGCTGGAGGCCGACTACGTGATCCGCCACCGCGAGTACGGCGCCAGCGGGCCGGAGACCGCCGAAAGCTGGATGGGGCTGCGCCGCCGCTTCTAGCCGCGGGGCGGCGTCAGGCGTGCGGGGCGATGAACGCGCCGGCGCCCTGCTCCAGCAGATGGCCGGCGACCGCCTGCCCCAGCGCCTCGGGCGCGTCGGCCGGACCCGCCTGCTCGGCACGCACGCGCCGCCCGTCTTCCGCCGAGCCGACCTGGCCGACCAGGTGCAGCGCGCCGCCATCCTGCCAGTGCGCGAACGCCGCCACCGGCACGTGGCAGCTGCCGTGCAGCGCGCGGTTCATCGCACGCTCGGCCTCCACGCAGGTGCGCGTGGCGGCGTGGTCGAGCGCCGCGCAGAGCGCGTGGACGGCGGGTGCGTCGTCGCGGCACTCGATCGCGATCGCGCCCTGCGCCGGCGCCGGCAGCCACTGCGGTGCATCCAGCCGCGCGCGGATCCGCGGCGCCAGGCCGAGCCGCTCGAGCCCTGCGCACGCCAGCACGATGGCGTCGTACTCGCCGGCATCCAGCCGCGCCAGGCGCGTGTTGACGTTGCCGCGCAGGTCACGCAGCACCAGGTCGGGGCGCAGCGCGCGCAGCTGCGCCTGCCGGCGCAGCGACGAGGTGCCCACGCACGCGCGCTCGGGCAGCGCGTCGATGCCGTCGAACCCATTGCTGACGAACGCGTCGGCGTGGTCGGCGCGCTGCAGGATCGCCGGCATCACGAAGCCGGGCTCCAGGTCCATCGGCACGTCCTTGAGCGAATGCACGGCGCAGTCCGCCTCGCCGCGCAGCATCGCGATCTCCAGCTCCTTCAGGAACAGCCCCTTGCCCCCGATCGCCGCCAGCGAGCGGTCGAGGATCTCGTCGCCGCGGGTGGACAGCGGCACCAGCGTGACCTCCAGCCCGGGGTGCGCGGCGCGCAGGCGGTCGGCGACGTGTTCGCTCTGCCACAGGGCGAGCGGGCTCTTGCGGGTGGCGATGCGGAGGGTCTGCATCCGCGCATTATCGCGCGGGCGGCTACAGCCGCGCTTGCCGATCTTGCGTGCGGCTCTTGTAGGAGCGGCTTAAGCCGCGATTGCGGTGGCGGATCACCGAATCCATTGTAGGAGCGACGTAAGTCGCGATCCGTCAGTCGTCGTGTTTCGCAGGTCGCGACTCACGTCGCTCCTACAGGTATCGGATCGCGGCTGAAGCCGCTCCTACAGGCGATTCCTAGAGATGCTTGAGGGTTTCGCGCAGGCCCGACACGCAGCGGCGGCTGACTTCCAGCGGCTGCTTGCCGTGGCGGAGCACCGCATGGACGTGGCCGTCGGGGGCGCGGCGCAGCTCGACGATCTCGTGGCGGGCGACCAGGCAGTTGCGGTGGATGCGCACGAAGCGCTCGCCGAACTCCTCCTCCAGCGACTTCAGCGATTCCTCGATCAGGTCCTCGCCGCGGGCGTGGTGCACGACGACGTACTTCTCCTCGGCGTGCAGGTAATGCACCTCGTCGATCGGGATCAGCCGCAGGCTGCCGCGCAGGCGCGCACACAGGTGGGTGCGCAGTTCCGCGCCGGCGCCATGGCCATTGCGCTCGCGGCCGGCGGCAAAGGTGCGCACGCGCTCCAGCGCCGCGGCCAGGCGCTCGGGGCGCACCGGTTTGACGAGGTAGTCGATCGCCTCGGCCTCGAACGCCGACAGCGCATGCGCGTCGTAGGCCGTGCAGAACACCACGGCCGGCCGCGGCTCGAACGCCGCCAGGTGGCGCGCGGCCTCCAGGCCGTCGATGCCGGGCATGGCGATGTCCAGCAGCACCAGGTCGGGGTCGTGTTCGGCGCAGGCGTGGAGGGCGTCGTGGCCGTCGACGGCTTCCGCCACGATCTCGATGCCCGGCTGCCCGGCCAGCAGGGTGCGCAGGCGCTCGCGCGCCAGCGGCTCGTCGTCGGCGATGACGACCCTCATTGCCGCGCCCACGATGCGCTGCCGTGGCCGGCGATGCGGTCGTACTGGTGGTGCTGTGACATGGCGCCTTCCCTCCCCGGATGGCCTGCACGCCACGATAGTAGCGCCACGCCGCGGCGAAAGGACAACCGCCGTCGGGGTTCAGCCCAGTTGGCTTCCCAGCCAGCCGGCCAGCGCGTCGATCTCCTCGCCGCACACCTGGTGGGCCATCGGGTACTCGTGCCAGTCGACCTTGAATCCCCAATCGCGCAGCAGCGCCGCGCTGGCCTGGCCGCCGGCGTGCGGCACCACCGGGTCGAACTGGCCGTGGGCCATGAACACCGGTTGCGACGCCGCCGCATCGGTCCGCTCGCGGGCCAGCCGGCCCGGCATCGGCAAGTAGGTCGACAGCGCGACCACGCCCGCCAGCGGCTCGCGGCGGCGCACGGCAGTGGCCAGCGCGATCGCGCCGCCCTGCGAGAACCCGGCCAACACGATGTTGGACGCCGGCACGCCGCGCGCGGCCTCGCGGTCGATCAGGGCCTCGACCTGCGCCACCGAGGCGTCCACGCCGGCCTCGTCGGCACGCTGCGCCAGGTTCATGTCGAGGATGTCGTACCAGGCGCGCATGCGCATGCCGTTGTTGATCGTCACCGCGCGCGTGGGCGCATGCGGGAACACGAACCGCAGCGCCGGCCATTGCGGGCGCACCAGCTGCGGGACGATCGGGGCGAAATCGTTGCCGTCCGCGCCCAGCCCGTGCAGCCACAGCACGGTGTGGGTCGGCGAGGCGGCGGTCTCGTGCTCGACGGTCTCGAGCAGGTCGGTAGGTTCGGTCATGCCACCATTGTCGCCGCGGGCGGCGGTGGCGGCCAGCGCGTCAGTGGCGCCAGTGCGAGGCGGGTTCGGGCCGGCCGAACAGGAAGCCCTGCCCGTGTGCGCAGCCCATCTGCTGCAGCGCGCGCCGCTGCACGTCGGTCTCGATGCCCTCGGCGACCACGTCCAGCCCCAGCGATTGCGCCAGCGCGAGGATCGCCGCGACGATCGCCGAGCTGCGCTGCGACATGCCGTCGCCCAACGGCGCCACGAACGAGCGGTCGATCTTGATCATCTTCAGCGGGAAGCGTTGCACATAGCCCAGCGACGAGTAGCCGGTGCCGAAGTCGTCCAGCGCCGCGTCCACGCACGCCTCGCGCAGCCGCTCCAGGATCGCCGCCACCGCATCGGGGTCACCCAGCAGGGTGCTCTCGGTGACCTCGATGCGCAGGCGGGCCGGGTCGAAGCCGGCCTCGCGCGCCAGCGCCAGCAGGTGCGTGTCGAACTCCGGGTCCTGGAAGTGGCGGGGCGAGATGTTGAGGGTCATGAACTGGCCCTCGCCGACCAGCGACGCGCCCGCCTCGCAGGCCAGGCGGTACATCGCCCAGTCGATGGCCTCCAGCAGCCCGCTGTCCTCGGCCACCGGCAGGAACTCGCCCGGGGGCAGGATGCCGCGTTCGGGGTGGCGCCAGCGCACCAGCGCCTCGTAGCCGATCACGCGGCCGTCAACGAGGTCCACCAGCGGCTGGAAGTAGGGCTCGAACTCGCGGCGCACCAGTGCGCTGCGCAACTCGTGCTCGACGCCCAGCACGTCCAGCGCCTGCTGCTGCAGGCTGTCGTCGAACAGTACGAAGCGCTGGCGGCCGGCGCTCTTGGCCCGGTACAGCGCGACATCGGCGTCGTGCAGCAGTTCGTCGGTGCTGGCGTAGCGCGCATCGCCGATGGCAATGCCGATACTGGCGGAGGTCTGCAGCTCCCGTCCGGCGATGTGCATCGGCCTGGACAGCGCATCCTGGATGCGCTGGGCCACCTTGCAGGCCACCTTGGGCATCGGCACGTCCTCCAGCAGCACGGCAAACTCATCGCCCGACAGCCGCGCCACCACGTCCGGTTCGCGGATGCACTGGCCCAGGCGGGCCGACACCTCGCGCAATACATCGTCCCCGGCCAGGTGGCCGAGGCTGTCGTTGAACAGCTTGAACCGGTCCACGTCCAGGTACAGCAGCGCGTAGCGGCGGTCCGGGTTGCGGCGCAGGCCGGCGATCGCGCGCTCCAGCCGGTCGCGCAGGTACAGCCGGTTGGGCAGCCCCGTCAGCGGGTCGTGCATCACCTGGTGCTTGAGCTGGGCTTCGACCTGCTCGCGCACGGCGATCTGCTCGCGCAGTTCCCGGGTGCGGTCCTGCACGCGCTGCTCGAGTTCGGCGTTGAGCCGGCGCAGCGCGTCGGCGCTGGTGCGGCGCTGCAGCGAGTTGGCGATCTGGTAGGACACGAACTGCAGCAGCTCCGCGTCGCGTTCGTCGTAGGCGAGGTCCTCGCTGTAGCTCTGTACGGCGATCACGCCGATCACGCGCTCGCTGTCGAGCAACGGCACGCCCAGCCAGTACAACGAAATCGTGCCCACGCCGGGGGTGGCTTCGATCTCGCCGGCGTCCATCAACGCGCGTGCACGGCGGCTGTCGAGCAGGAGCGGCTTGCCGGTGCGGATCACGTACTCGCTCAGGCCTCGGCCCAACGGCCGTGGCGGCCGCATGCCGTCCTTGTCGTCGACGAAATACGGGAACTCCAGGCGCTCGCCGTCCTGGCTCAGCAGGGCGATGAAGAAGTTCTGCGCGTTGATCAGCTCGCCGACGGCCGAGTGGATGTGCCGGTAGAAGCGCTCGGCCTCGTCGTCGACGTTGGCCAGCGCGGCGATGCGGTAGAGGCTGGTCTGCACCTGCTCGGAGCGCTCGCGCTCGCGCACCTGCTCCTGCAGGCCCCGGTTGGCCTCGGCCAGCTGGCGCGTGCGCTCGGCCACGCGGCGCTCCAGTTCCTCCTGGTCGCGCTTGCGCTCAAGCGCGGTGAGGATGTGGTCGGCGACGAAGCCCAGCAGCGCGCGGTCGGCGTCGCTGTAGCAGGCCTCGCTCAGGTAGCTCTGAACGACCACCGCCCCCCGCACCTGGCCGTGCCGCATCATCGGCACGCCCAGCCAGTCCAGGTCGGCGGCGCCGTGCTGGTGCAACGGTCCCGACACCTGGCGGCGCAACTGCGCGGTCGAGCCCATCAGCGGCTTGGCATCGCGGATCAGGTACCACGTGCGGCCGTACATCAGCTCGGCCATCGGCATCGGCGTGTCGAGGTCCGGGCCGTCGGGGTCCACGGTGTCGACGAAGTAGAGGAAGCGCAGGCTGTCGTCGTCCTCGTCGAACATCGTGATGTAGAAATTCTCGGCGTACATCAGCCCGCCGACGATCTCGTGCAGGCCGCGCAGCATCGTCGGCATGTCGTGGTCGGAGCCGGCCATGTCGGCGATGGCGAACAGCGCGTGCTGCAGGCGTTCGGACTGCGCCAGCTGGCGCACCGAGCTGCGCAGCCGTCGCGCGGTCAGCAGCTCGGCCAGGCGCTTGCCGGCGGCCTCGAGCATCGGCTCGACACGCGGCGAGGCCAGTGGCCGCCGCGCCGCCTGCGAAGGCGTGCAGGGCAGCAGCACGGCCACCGCCCCGCCGTCGTCGCACAGGACCCGGCCGCCGCACGCGGGCGAAGCCCCGGCCCGCACCGCGGCCAGCACCGACTCGGCGGCCTCCAGCGGGGCGTCGGGGTCGTCGCGTTCGCGCAGGGCCGGGTGGCAGGTGGCCTCGCGCGGCCAATCCGACGAGCACACCAGCCGGTAGTCGCCCGTGCCGTCCAGCCCGCGGATCACCGCCTCGGCCATGGCATCGACGTTCCGCGCGTCCAGCAGGCCCAGCACCATCGCGTCGGCCGGACGGCCGGCCTCGCGCGGCATCTCCTCGCTGGCAACGGGTTTCGAATTCACCGGGGCGACTCCTGCGGGCGGTCGTATGCCCCCCCTATCGGCCGCCGGCCGCGGATCTTTACCGTCGATGGATCTGGGCCCACCAGGACTCGAACCTGGAACCAAAGGATTATGAGTCCTCTGCT
>CAMPJI010000100.1 GCA_946886865.1 uncultured Lysobacterales bacterium
CTCGAACCCGCGACCTCCGGCGTGACAGGCCAGCATTCTAACCAACTGAACTACCGCTCCACGTTGAACCTCGTGGCGTGCGCCCTTCCATCTAACCGGAAAAACACAACGCCCTCACTTAAAACAGGGGCGCCGGATGAGACATCCGGCGCCCCTGGGACTACTGGCGGAGTGGACGGGACTCGAACCCGCGACCTCCGGCGTGACAGGCCAGCATTCTAACCAACTGAACTACCACTCCGCACTTTGAAACTTTACGCCCGAGCTGGTGGGTGCTGAGGGTTTCGAACCCCCGACCCTCTCCGTGTAAAGGAGACGCTCTACCACTGAGCTAAGCACCCGCCTGATGCTGCTGACGCCAGATCAAGCGTCGGCGGGCGAGCTGCTTAGTTTACGGCATCCTTCAGCGCCTTGCCAGCCTTGAATGCAGGATTCTTCGACGCCTTGATCTTGATGGTCTCGCCGGTCTTCGGGTTGCGGCCCTGGCGCGCGGCGCGCTTGCGGACCTGGAACGTACCGAAGCCCACCAGCGTGACGGTGTCGCCCTTCTTCAGCGCCTTGGTGATGACGCTGACCATCGAGTCAACGGCATTGGCGGCATCGGTCTTGGACAGCTCGGCAGCGTCGGCGACGGCAGCAACAAAATCGGCCTTATTCATTCGTATGGACTCCCTGTGCGGACTGGGCCGCAGTGTTCTGAGAACCGGACCGTCCCCTTCCCCGGCAGACTCTCCGATCGATTAGACCGCACGGGCCTGCAATGGCGCAGGGCTCGTGCGGTTGCGGTCGTTATACCAGCGGGTTTTTGCCTTCGCAAGCGTGAAAGCTAGCTCTGACGCGGGTTTCAGCCCGATTTAGGCGATCTGCTCCGATCGTCCGTGTCAATGCTTGACACCCGGCTGGGCGACAGATTCGGCATCGCTGCGGACAGGCAGCTCGCCCTGCCCCGGCGCGGGCGCCGGCGACAGCGGGCGCTCCAGGGCGATGTCGAGCACCTCGTCGATCCACTTGGCCGGGATGATCTTCAACCCCTGCGTCACGGATTTGGGCAGGTCGGCGAGGTCCTTGCGGTTCTCGTCGGGGATGATCACCGTGCGGATGCCGCCACGCAGGGCGGCCAGCAACTTCTCCTTGAGACCGCCGATGGGCAGCACGCGGCCGCGCAGCGTGATCTCGCCCGTCATTGCCACGTCCGCCTTGACCGGGTTGCGCGTCAGCATCGACACCAGCGCGGTCGCCATCGCGATGCCCGCACTCGGACCGTCCTTGGGCGTGGCGCCCTCCGGCACGTGGACGTGGACGTCGTGCTTGGCCAAGAAGTCCAGGTCGATCCCGAGGCGCTCGGTGCGCGCGCGCACCACCGACAGCGCGGCCGACGCCGACTCCTTCATGACGTCGCCCAGCTGGCCCGTCAGCAGCAGCTGGCCCTTGCCCGGCACCAGCGTGGCCTCGACCTGCAGCAGGTCGCCGCCCACCTCGGTCCATGCCAGACCGGTGACCAGGCCGATCTCGTTCTGCTCCTCGGCGCGGCCGAAGTCGTAGCGGCGCACGCCCAGGTACTTCTCCAGGTTCTTGGAGTTGACGTTGACTGCGCCCTTGCGCGCGCCCTTGCCCTTGGCCGGCTGCGGGCCAGCCAGCGCGATCTCCTTGACCACCTTGCGGCAGATTTTGGCGATCTCGCGCTCCAGGTTGCGTACGCCGGACTCGCGCGTGTAGTACCGCACGATGTCACGCACGGCGCTTTCGGCAACCTTGATCTCGTCGACTTTCAGGCCGTTCGCCTTGATCTGTTTGGGCAGCAGGTAGCGCATGGCGATGTTGAGCTTCTCTTCCTCGGTGTAACCGGGGATACGGATGACCTCCATGCGGTCGAGCAGCGGTCCGGGAATGTTGAGCGAGTTGGACGTCGCCACGAACATCACTTCGCTCAGGTCCAGGTCGACCTCGAGGTAGTGATCGTTGAAGGCATTGTTCTGCTCCGGGTCCAGCACCTCCAGCAGCGCCGAGGACGGGTCGCCACGGAAGTCCATCGACATCTTGTCGATCTCGTCCAGCACGAACAGCGGGTTCTTGGTGCCGACCTTGTTGAGGTTCTGGACGATGCGTCCGGGCATCGAACCGACATAGGTACGGCGGTGGCCGCGGATCTCGGCCTCGTCACGCACGCCGCCCAGCGACATGCGCACGAACTTGCGGTTCGTGGCCTTGGCAATGGACTGACCCAGCGACGTCTTGCCCACGCCCGGCGGCCCCACCAGGCAGAGGATGGCGCCCTTCATGTGCTTCACGCGGGTCTGCACGGCCAGGTACTCGAGAATGCGCTCCTTGACCTTCTCCAAGCCGAAGTGGTCGGCATCGAGCACGTCCTGCGCCGCCTTGAGGTCCTTGCGCACCTTGCTGCGCTTCTTCCACGGCACGCCGAGCAGCCAGTCGAGGTAGTTGCGCACGACCGCAGCCTCGGCCGACATCGGCGACATCTGCTTCAACTTGTTGAGCTCGGCCTTGGCCTTGGCCTCCACCGGCTTGGGCATGCCGGCCTCGGCGATCTTGCGGGTCAGCTCCTCGATGTCGTTGGGCGCATCGTCGATCTCGCCCAGCTCCTTCTGGATCGCCTTCATCTGCTCGTTGAGGTAGTACTCGCGCTGGCTCTTCTCCATCTGCGACTTGACCCGCCCGCGGATGCGCTTCTCCAGCTGCTGCACGTCGATCTCGCCGTCCACCAGCCCGACCAGCTGCTCCAGCCGCGCGCCCAGTTCGTGCGTTTCCAGCAGCTTCTGCTTGTCGCTGATGCGCACGCCCAGGTGGGCGGCGATCGTATCGGCCAGGCGCCCGGGCTCATCGATGCCCGACAGGGTCTGCATCAGTTCGGGCGGCAGCTTGCGGTTGGTCTTGACGTACTGCTCGAACAGGCCCATCAGCGAACGCATGATGGCCTCGATCTCGCGCTCCTCGCGGTCGATCACCGGCTCCACCACGTGCGCCTGACCGGCAAGGACGCCGTCGCGTTCCTCGACCCCGTCCACCTGCACGCGCGCCACACCCTCCACCAACACCTTGATGGTGCCGTCAGGCAGCTTCAGCAGCTGCAGCACGTGCGCCAGCGTACCGACGTCGTACAGGTCCTCGGCTCCGGGGTCGTCCGTCTCGGCCGACTTCTGGGCGACCAACAGGATGCGCTTGTCGGCCTCCATCGCCACGTCCAGCGCGCGGATCGACTTGTCGCGGCCTACGAACAGCGGAATGACCATGTGCGGAAACACGACCACGTCGCGCAGCGGGAGCACCGGCAGGTCAAGCAGGTCGTGTTCGGTCTGATCGGTCATGGAAACTCCAGCAGGATCGGTGCCGGCCTGGCGGTCGAGGCCGGCGAAAATGGGGGCGTTGCTTCGCGTTCGGTTATGGGGGTCCGCGCGAAAGGATGCAAGCAAGGCCGACACGCTCTGGACGGCGCTTCCCACCAACGCTTTCTGGATCAAGCGCTTACGACGAAAAACGCCGCCTCGGTCGAGGCGGCGTTCATGTCGTGCCACGGGCCTGTTCAGGCGCCGATCGGTGCGGTCAGTCCGCCGAAGCGACCTTGGGCGCGGCCGCGGGGGGGGTCTGGTAGATCAGGTACGGCTCTGTCTTGTGGTCGATCACCGACTCGTCGACCACGACCTTGCTGACGTTCTCCAGGGAGGGCAGCTCGTACATGGTATCCAGCAGCACCGACTCCACGATGGTGCGCAGGCCACGCGCTCCGGTCTTGCGCTTGAGCGCCTTGCGGGCGATCGCCACCAGGGCATCGGGCCGGAACTCGAGCTCGACGTCCTCCATCTCGAACAGCTTGCGGAACTGCTTGGTGATGGCGTTCTTCGGCTCCGTGAGGATCGTGACCAGGGCGGCCTCGTCCAGCTCTTCCAGCGTGGCCACCACAGGCAGGCGTCCGACAAACTCCGGAATCAACCCGAACTTGATCAGGTCCTCCGGCTCAACATCGGCCAGAACCTTACCGATTTCGGCCTTGCGCTCGCTGCTCTTGACCTTGGCGCCGAAGCCGATGCCGCCGGCCTCGGTGCTGCGCTGCTGGATGATCTTGTCCAGTCCGGCAAACGCGCCGCCGACGATGAACAGGATGTTGCGCGTATCGACCTGCAGGAATTCCTGCTGCGGATGCTTGCGCCCGCCCTGCGGCGGCACGCTGGCAACGGTGCCTTCGATCAGCTTCAGCAGCGCCTGTTGCACGCCTTCACCCGAAACGTCGCGAGTGATCGAGGGGTTGTCGGACTTGCGCGAGATCTTGTCGATTTCGTCGATGTACACGATGCCCTGCTGCGCCTTGTCGACGTCGTAGTCGCACTTCTGCAGGAGCTTCTGGATGATGTTCTCGACGTCCTCGCCGACGTAACCGGCCTCGGTGAGGGTCGTCGCGTCGGCCATGGTGAACGGCACGTTGAGCATGCGCGCCAGCGTCTCGGCCAGCAGCGTCTTGCCCGAACCGGTCGGCCCAACGAGGAGGATGTTGGACTTCGCCAGCTCGACGTCGTCGTTCTTCTGGCGGCTCTCGATGCGCTTGTAATGGTTGTACACGGCCACGGCGAGCGTGCGCTTGGCACGCTGCTGGCCGATCACGTACTGGTCGAGGACCTCGAGGATCTCGCGCGGCTTGGGCAGGTGGCTGCGGGCCGACTGCGCCTTCTCCTCAAGCTCCTCGCGGATGATGTCGTTGCACAGCTCGACGCACTCATCGCAGATGAACACGCTCGGGCCCGCAATCAGCTTGCGGACTTCGTGCTGGCTTTTGCCACAGAACGAGCAGTAAAGAATCTTGTTGCTGTCGCCGGTGGTGCGGCCCTGTCGGTCGTCGCTCATGCCTGTGCCTGAATGGTGCGTGGTGCCGGATGCCGCCCGCTCCGGTTGCGTCCGCGTGCTGCGGCCCGAGAATACCACAGCGATCCGGCCCGCCCCGCGCGCCGGATCACTGGTTCAAAAAGGTTACGTTTCAACGGTTTGGGGCTTACCGGCTGACGTATGGCTTCGGCCTTCAACCGGCCTGGACCGACTCGTCCGGGCGGCGCTCGAGCACCTCGTCGACCAGCCCGTACTCACGTGCGGCCTCGGCACTCTTGAAGTTGTCGCGCTCGGTGTCGCGGGCGATGGTTTCCAACGCCTGGCCGGTGTGCTTGGAGAGGATCTCGTTGAGCTTCTGCTTCAGCGAGAGAATCTCGCGCGCATGAATCTCGATGTCGCTCGCCTGGCCCTGGAAGCCGCCCAGCGGCTGGTGGATCATCACGCGCGAATTCGGCAGCGCGTAGCGCTTGCCCTTTGCGCCCGACGCCAGCAGCAGCGCGCCCATCGACGCGGCCTGCCCGACGCAGATCGTGCTTACGTCCGGCTTGATGTACTGCATGGTGTCGTAGATCGCCATGCCCGCGGTGACGATGCCACCGGGCGAGTTGATGTACAGGCTGATGTCCTTTTCGGGGTTCTCGGCTTCCAGGAACAGCATCTGGGCGACGATCACGTTCGCCATGTGGTCATCGATGCCGCCCACCAGGAAGATCACCCGCTCCTTCAACAGGCGCGAATAGATGTCGTACGCGCGCTCGCCCCGGCTGGTCTGCTCGACCACCATCGGGACGAGGTTGAGGGCTTTGGTTTGGTTGTCCATCAGGCGGCACCCGTCGGGTTGTGTGTTTCGGTCCGGCCAACGTGGGGCCGGCCGGACCGGGGCGCAAGTGGCGCGTGCGCGCCACGCATCGGATTACTGGCGGATCGCGTCGCTGAAGGACATCGGCTGCTCGGTGTGCTGGGCGCGCTCGGCGATCCAGTCGATCACCTGCTCCTCCATCACCCGGTTGCGCAGGCCGGCCATCAACTGGGCGTCGTTGCGGTACAGCTGCACGACCTGCTCGGGCTCCTCGTAGGTGGAGGCGATCAGGTTGAGCGTCTCGGTCAGGCGCTTGGGGTCCAGCCGCAGCTCATTGCGGCGGGCGACCTCGCCCACCAGCAGGCCGACAAGCACGCGCTTGCGCGCGGCCTCGAGGAACGGGACGTGCGCATCGGCCGGCAGCTCGCCGATCTGGCGGCCTTGGCGCCGCGCCTGCTCGACGGCCTGGCGGGCCATGTCGCGCGCTTCGGCCTCGACCAGCTTGGGCGGCATCTCGACCGACTCGTAGGCCGCGATCAACTGCTCGCCGACCTCGCGACGCAGGCGCGTCATCAGCGCCCCCTTGAGCTCGCGCTCCAGGTTGCTGCGAATGTCGGCACGGAACTGATCGGCATCGCCGCTGCGCACGCCGAAGCTCTTGATGAAGTCGGTATCGACCTCCGGCAGCACCGGCTCGGACACCTTGGTCACGGCCAGGTTGACCTGGACGGTCTTGCCGGCGAACTGCGGGACACGCCAGTCGGCGGGGAACTCGACGTCGATTGCCTTCTCGTCGCCGGTCTTCATGCCCGACAGCGCCGACTCGATCGCCGGCAGCATGTTGCCGCTGCCCAGGATGGCGGCGCCGCGCTCGGTGCCTTCGGCGGGAACGCGCTCGTCCCCGGCCATCGACCAGGTCTGGATCTCCACCGCGTCACCGTCGCGGGCGTCGCGCTCGACCGGGTTCCAGGTACGGCGCTGCAGGCGCAGGTTCTCGATCATCGCGTCGATGTCGGTATCCGACACTTCGGCGGTGTGGCGCACCACTTCGAGCTTCGACACGTCGATGTCGCCGAAATCGGGCACCACCTCGAACGTCGCGACATACGCCAGGTCGCCGTCGTTCGCCGGCTCGATGCTCGGGTTGCCCGCGATGCGCAGCGACTCCTGCTGCACCGCGTTGCTGAAGCTCTCGCGCAGCAGGCCGTCGAGCACCTCGGCGCGGACCTGCGCGCCGAAGCGCTGCTCGATCACCTTGGCCGGCACCTTGCCCGGGCGGAAGCCCTTGATCTTGGCGCCCCGGGCGATCTCGCGCAGACGGCCGTCGACCTGCGTCTCCAGCCGCTCGGCGGGGAGGTTGAACGTCATGCGGCGCTCAAGCGAGCCCAGGGATTCGACCGAAACTTGCATATCCACTCCTGCGACCACGGCGGTCCGGCCGCGGCACGATGTTGATGATCTGGCGTTGAGGGCAACCGCGCGGCGATGCGGTTAGGCGTCGGGCCACGGCGGAACGGCGTAGTTTGGCCGATTCCGGGCGCGGCTGCCAGTTGGGGCGTGGCAGTGGGCCGAGCGACAGCCCATCGGGGCTTGCACCCATCCGGGCGTACAGAGGCCAAAGCCGCTGCGACCGAGGGTCAGGCGCTCGCGAACGCTCGCTGGAGCCACCGGGCTGTTGGGTCTAGTCCCGGGTTGGTGCGAAAGGGGGGACTCGAACCCCCACGCCTTGCGGCACTGGAACCTAAATCCAGGGCGTCTACCAATTCCGCCACTTTCGCGCTGTTCCGCCCGCCAGGCGGCGGGACGATTCTAGGCTAGGACATGGTCCGTCGTGCGGCACTGGACGCCGCCACGCAACTTACAAAAAAAGACACCCGGCCGAAGCCGGGTGTCTCCAAGTGGTGGGCCGTCAAGGATTCGAACCTTGGACCTATTGATTAAGAGTCAACTGCTC
>CAMPJI010000101.1 GCA_946886865.1 uncultured Lysobacterales bacterium
CATTTGGGGGTCCTATCGGGTGGGTTGGTGAATCGGTGTGTTGGTAAAGTACAACACCTAACCGGATGCACCATGTGCCGGAAGTCACCCCACCGATGGCCTGGTGGCGCGGCACTGGCGTATTGCCCATAACAGATGGGTTCGAGGGGCCCGGGGTTGCATCCGGGCGGCATGACTGACGACAGGGTCGGGCCGTGCCGGGTGCCGGACATGCGGCGGCCGGATGTGACCGGCGTCACAGCCGCCGCCCCGCTTTTTCAGAGGGTTCGCCAGCAGGGCATGGCCCACCGGGCTCCTGGTGTCACGCCCGGCTGGATAGGCGACGCGCGCGCCTCGCGCCCTGGTGCCCGGCGCCCCGCACAGGCACGTGCCGCCTCACAGGATCGGTGCGAGCCCCGCGCCGAACGCGGTGACGAACCGCGTCCCCAGCCCCTTCAGGCCGACCATGTCGACTTCCGGAAAGTCGCCCACCGGCACATAGCAGGCGCGGAAGTCGGGGTGGTCCGGCGGCAGCGGCTGCGGGCAGTCGGGGCCGGCCTGGAACTCGTAGCTCGTCGCGTACCGCAGCGGCCACAGGTCGAACACCGGCAGGTACTCCGACACCTTCGCCAGCGAGTACTCCAGCCCCCACAGCACCGGCGGTTTGTCGCGCGGCGCGATGGTCCACGAATTGGCCGGCGAGATGTCGCGTCGGATGCTGTCGGCCAGCGCGTCGGCGAAGGCCGCATCCTCGATCACCACCGCGCTCTCGGTGTTGTAGTGGTCGCCGCGCGGGTCGAAGTTGTGGGTGCCGACCACGCCGATGCGGTCGTCGATCACCAGCGATTTGGCATGCATGCCGATGCGCACGCCCGCGCGCTTGAGCGGCACCGGCTCGTTGGCGCGGCGGCTGGCGTAACGCAGCGCGGCGTACTCGCGCGACAGCGCGCGGCGATACCCGTTGCGGCCCTGCACGGTGCGGGTGTCGTATTCGCGTCGCAGCGCGCGGTGGTCGGGCCGCGCCACGGCGGCGTCCGGCACGAACTCGGGCAGCTCCGCGCCGGTGGCGGCGATATCGACCGGCGCGTCGGCGGGAAACGGCTTGTACTCGTAGATGTCGAAGCCGAATTCGCGCAGGTAACGGCGCTTGTACTTGTGCGACAGCGCGTAGACGACGAACGCGTCGGTCGCCGCGAGGCTGTTGGTCGACACCACCACGCGCGGCGCGTCGGCGCGTTCGTGCATGGCGCGGAACATCTCCTGGGCGGTGCCCGACAGCACCAGGTAGGGCGTCTGCAGCAGCACCTCGTCGCGCGCCGACTCGATCAGCCCGCGCAGCGAGACCGAGGCGACCGCGCCGCCGGCCGTGTCCGCATCATGCTTGTCGGGCGAGTCGGAGATGTAACGCACCTCGCCCACCGGCAGTGCGGCGTCGGCCAGCCGTTCGCGCACGACGGCGGCATCGCCGGCATCACGTTGCATCGCCCGGGCGCGCTCGGGCTCCGTGTACGACGGCGGCGGCAACGGCGGCACGCCCGAGTCGATCAGGTGGCGGCCCACATCGGCCAGGCGCTCCACGGGGATGCTGCGCGGGTCGTCCCAGAACCGCAGGAAATCGGCGTCCATGGTGCGCGCCACCGGCCCGGCCACCAGCAGGTCGCGGTCGCGGAAGTTGTACGCCGGGTCCCAGTCGTAATACGCATTCTGGTAGTTGCGACCGCCGGTGATGCCCACCGCGCCATCGACCAGGAACAGCTTGGTGTGCATGCGCTGGTTGAGCCGGCGCCAGCAGCACGCCGCCGCCAGCAGGTACTGCGGGTAGCTGATGCGGGCACGCCCCAGCACCGGGTTGTACACGCGCACCTGCAGGTTCTCGTGCGCACCGGCCAGCGCCGCCAGCGTCTCCACGCGCTTGAGCGCCGACAGCTGGTCCATCAGCAGACGCACGCGCACGCCGCGGCGGGCGGCCGCCAGCATTTCCTCCAGCACCAGGCGGCCGGCATCGTCCTCGTCGAAAATGTAGGTCTGCACGTCGATGGTGGTGGTTGCGCTGCGCAGCAGGTCGATGCGTGCCAGCAACGCGTCGGTGCCCTCGTCCATGATCAGCGCGTAGTGGCGCGGCGCTTCGGGCGTGGAACGTGCGAATGCACGCCCAGCCAGCTGACGCATCGGCGACGCCTGCGCGCACGCGTTGCGCGCTTGGCAGGTGTCCACGTCCGAGCGTGCCGCGCTGGCGATGGCCGTGGCGCGGTCGCGCTGCGCCGGCGACAGCGTGGCGCAGGCCGAACACGCCAGTGCCAGACAGGCGGCCAGCACGCGAAGCGCGGCGGCAGAACGGAAACGTCGGGATGAAGGCATCAGGGCAGCGCAGTGGGGTCCGGCACGACGCGGCGCAGCTTAGCGCAGGCCACCCTCAGCCCCCGGCCGGGCGCAGGCGCAGTTGCATGCCGAAACGCACCTGGTGCCCGAGCACCACGCGGTAGCCGTCCAGCCCGTAGCGTCGGCGATCGACGCTGCCGGCGGCCATCACCGGGCAATCCAGGCCCGGGCGCGTGCACGAGGCCGGCTTCACCTCGAAGGTCTCTTCCCGGGTGATGCCGTGCATCGACAGGCGCCCGCGCAACCGCCCCCCGGTGCGCACCAGTTCGGCGGGATGGGGGTCGGACACGAACTCGATCTGGGGGTGGCGCGACGCATCGAAGAAACCCTCGCTGCGCGCCAGCCGGGTGTAGCGCTCCGAACCCGCGACCTGCACCGCACCGGTCCGCAGCCGGATACGCACCTGGCGGCGGTCGCCGGGCAGCGCCAGCACCTCGCCCTCGAACGACGGGAAGTCGCCCAGCACCTTCTGGCCCCACCGCGTGCGCAGTTCGAACCGGATCTGCGTGTGCGCCGGATCCAGGTCGCCAATCCGTGGCTGTGCCGACACCTCCGCGGATCCGCCCGCCAGCAAAGCCAACAGCGCGGCGAAGGCCCCGGACTGGAGGGCCCACGTCGGGATCGCCGGCAACGCCCGGGGGCGCACGGCTGGCGTCACGGCCACCAGAACGCGCCGAGCCGGGCGATGCCCGGCTCCAGCGCGGCATCGACCGGCATGGTCAGCACCGCCACGCCACCGGGCGGCATGCCGCGGTAGTCCCCGGACTGCCCGCTGTGCAGCAGCGCGGCCAGGCGCTCCAGGCCGGGGTTGTGGCCGACCAGCATCAGACGTCCGACGTCGCGGTGGGCATCGGCCAGTGCGATCAGCCCGCCGGGCGTCGCCTCGTAGATCGACGGTTCGATGCGCTGGTCGATGTAGCCGACCTCGCCCAGCACCGCCTCGAGCGTTTCACGGGTGCGTCGAGACGGCGAGCACAGCACGCAGTCGGGCACCCAGCCGTTGTTCTTCAGCCAGCGCCCGGCGGACTCGGCTTCGGCCAGGCCCTCGGCCGACAGCGGGCGGTCCAGGTCGGCCTGGCCGGGGGCAGCGGCTTCGGCGTGGGCGTGGCGGAGCAGGATCAGTTCGCGCATGGCGGCTCGCAGTCGGGTTAGGAGGACAGAAGACGGATACGGGCCATGAGGCTACTTGCGCAGCCAACGCAACAGCGGCTGCCAGTCGGCCTGGTGCTCGCGCACCTGGGCGGAGTGGTAGTCGAACAGGCTCTTGCCCAGCGACGTCATGACCACGTAGGCCTGGCTGTCGCGCAGCTGTGCCACCACCGGGTACGGCCAGGCCTTGAGCAGGTCGACCGCCTGCTGCGAGGCGTTGGTCCAGGGCTTGAGCTTGTTGCCGACCAGCCCGACGCGCAGTTCGCCTTTGCGTACCCGCGGGTGGCGGGCCAGCGTGTCCAGGAACGGCACGGTGGCCTCGATGTCGAGCGTGGACGGCTGCACCGGGACGACCACGGCGTCGGCGATCTCAAGGAAGGCATCCAGGTCGTCGGCCATCGCGCCGGCGCGGGCATCCACCACCACGCGCTGGGTGTCGTCGGGCAGCTGCTTCTTCCAGGCCTTGCGGCGGGTGCCGTCCAGCGGCAGTACGGCCGACTCCAGCCCCGCGCGCCGCTGTGCCCAGCGCGTGGCCGAGCCCTGCGGGTCGGCATCGACCAGCGCGGTGTTGAGTCCGTCGAGCGCCGCCTGCGCGGCGAGGTGCGTGGCGATGGTGGTCTTGCCCACCCCGCCCTTGGAACTGGCCACCAGCACGGTCTTCATCGAGCCCCCTTGGTGTCGCGCCGACCCGGCGCGGCCGGTCCCGCAGCCTACACCGGCGCGATCAAGGCGGTCATCACGGGTCGGCGTCAGTCGCCCGGCGGCGGCCGGCCGGTCAGGATGAGGCTGCGGTGGGTCGGGTGATCGGGCAGCCAGCCGGCGGGCATGGTGACGCCGCGGCGCTTCAGCAGGCGCTCGCCGGCGACGAGTTCGCCCAAGCGCCAGCTGTCCAGCATGTAGGTCAGGTCGGCGTGCGCGATCATCGAGTCACGGGCCCAGGCGTAATGGCGCAAGCGCTCCTGAAATGCACGTCGCTGCACCGGGTCGCCGGTCAGCTGGATCAGTTGCGGCAATGCGATGGCATGCGCGATCACCGTGTCGCTGGCCGCCAAGTGGCGCAGGACGCGGTGGCATGGGGCCATGCGCGCCTGCGTGACGTGCGCCGCGCCGCACGTGTGCCTCAGACCCTGCAACGGCGGAGTATTTTGGGCCGCGACAATTCCACCGGCGTAAAGCGTCACCAACTGCGAGGTCGAGGCGGCGGCGTCGTGGTCCAGCCCCGCCATTTTCAACATCCCAATGCGCAGCTCTTCATCCATCGGCGGCAGCGGTAGGCCCTCCAGGACCGTCAGCAGCTCGAGCGCCGCGTCTCCATAGCCCATGTCGTAGAAGTCGGACTGCGCTGCCCTCGCCAACCAGGAATCGACCGCTGCCGTGTCGCCCGCGTTGAAGGCACGCCAAGGCGAGCAATGCGCCACGTGCGTTGTCGGGCTCGATCCGCGCAAGAACCAGTTCCGCGGCAGCGGGGTCGCAGCCGGCCGTCGGCGCATGGCAGTTTACGGCCTCCAACCACGCCAACTGCGGATCGTCGGGTGCGCGCTCACGAGCGAGACGCAGCACATCCATAGAGTCCTGCAGGTGTTGGTGCATAGCGGCCTGCACATACTCCGCGTCGTGCAGGCGACTCTCGTCCAACGAACCCGTCGACGGCATCAGCAGGTAAGCGTGGTACAGGCTGCGTGCATCGGCTTTTTCGAGCAGTGCCGCCACGTGTTTCGCAAGGCGTTTGCTGTACTCACGCCACCATGCGTCGGCACGCGCCTCCATCTCGATCTCGGCGTTGGTAGGCACACGCTCGTGGAAGGCTTCTGAAGGTGGCGTGCGTTGAGCGGGCGTGGCGCGGGCACCCGCTGCGACCGCGTCCATCTGCTCTGCAACGCGATCGCCCAGCGCGTCGCCCACGTGAACGCCGGCGCGACCGGACGCGGCGTGTGGCGCAAAAATCACAAGCAGCACCAGCGCCGCGGATGCAACCAGAAGGGCTGCAAGGACATTACGTTTCACATTCGACTCCATGTCGCTCCCCCGAACCGCTTCAATAAAACGTCGCCAGGGCTGCCTACCCCACCGCCACCCGCGCCCACAGCGGCAACGTGACCAGCGACAACAGCAGCCCGTAGCCCACCATCGCCGCCGCCAGCCGCGGTGCCATGCCCTGCGCGATGGCGAGCGCGCCGGCGGTGACCATCGACGGCATCGCCGCTTCAAGCACCGTGGTGCGGGCCATGTCGCCGGTCATGCCCAGCAGCGGCACCAGCAGCAGCGCCAGCGCCGGCATCAGCACGAGCTTCAGCACCAGGCCGGCCGCGAGCGGCCTGAGTTCATCGCGCGGCAAGGCGAATTGCACCGACAGCCCGATCGTCAGCATCGCCAGCGGCAGCAGCGCCTCCGACAGCCGCAGCAGCGCGCCGTCGATCCATGACGGTGGCGATGCCGGCATCACCGTCAAGCCGACCACCAGCGCCCACAACGGCGGGAACAGCAACACCTTGCGCACCATTTCGCGCGGCGACGGCTCGGCGTCGCCGCCGTAGCGCGCCAGCACCCACAGGCCGAAGGTGGACATGATCAGGAACGCGCCGAACTGGTCGTACACCACCGCGTACGGCAACGCGTCCTCACCGATGAGCGCGCGCGTCAGCGGATAGCCCAGGAAGCTGGTGTTGCCCAAAGCGACGGTGAGCAGCAGCACCCCGTGCTGGTCCCGGCGCAGCTTCAGCATCCGTGCCAGCACGCCGACCGCCAGCACCGTGGCGACCAGCAGCACCCACGGCACCGCCGCCACGCCCAGCAGCGCCACCGACAGTTCCAGGCGCGGCGCATACCGCAGCACCGCTGCCGGCAGGCACACGTACAGCACCACCAGCGTCAGCGCCTGCGCCGCGTCGGCCGGCAACACCTTCAACCGCTGGAACAGCACCCCCAGCACCAGCATCGCCAGCACCAGGGCGAACGCGTCGAACGCCATCGCTCACTCCTTGTCGAAGCGCGATGGTGCCTTGACCCGCGCAGCGGCGCGAACGCGGCGGCTTACGACGGCGGGTTGGCCGCCCAGGCGGCGTGCACCTCGGCGAGCGTCGCGCGCTCGTCCTGGGACCATCCGGGCAGCAGCGCCTCGTACCGGGCTGTCGTGCTCCAGTCCTGCGGCTCGGTGCGCACGGCCGCGGCATACCATTCCACGGCTTCCTCACGGCGGCCCACCGACCAGAGAGCCAGGGAGAGGGTTTGCGGCATCCACTCGCCGGTCACCCCACGCGACAACACGAGCGTGCGCCACTGCTCAAGCGCCTCCTCGTGATGCCCCAGCCGGAACAGGTCCCAACCGAAACTCCACATCAAGGGGCGGTAATAGCGGTTGGCTACGTCCACTTGCGACAACGCACGCAGGTAGAGCTCCCGGCCTAGCTGCTCACGGCCGCCCTGCATGGCGATGCGTGCGAGGTGCGCCGTGGCCGCCAGGTCGCGCGGGTCACGTTCCATCGCCTTCAGCAGGTCCTGAACCGCAGCATCGCCGCTCTTGTCGGTCGCGACCAGCGGCTGGGTCGCATTGGCATCGGCATCGAAATAGAACTCGGCCGGCTTGGGCAGCGACTGCGCCGAAACGGAACCTGCCCACAGCAGGCAGGCGGCCAGGACAACGGTTTTCATCGACATCGGTATTCCCCCTGTAACACCGCCCATTCTAGACCGTACGGGTCGGCGGCGTTCCGGCTGGTACAATTCCGGGGCTTTGCCCGGCCTTTTTCGACATGGGTCCGACACGGTAGCGGCCGCCGCGCCGGCGACTTGAGCGCCGGACGGGCCCGCCGCCGCGCCATGCCGCCGACCCGGCCCGCAGCGCGCCCCGTTGCATCGCACGCCACCCGCCCAGCCACCCCGCGGCCACGCCGCGACGGAGCCACGCATGACCAGCACCGCCGAACTCAGCTCGCCGTCCTCGGCGAACACCCGCCTCACCCAGGGCGTGGTGGACCGGGACTACACCCTCGACCACAAGTACAGCCGCGAATCCGGCCGCATCTACCTGTCGGGCGTGCAGGCGCTGGTGCG
>CAMPJI010000102.1 GCA_946886865.1 uncultured Lysobacterales bacterium
TGGCGGGCGGGTCGCCGGGGTGGGCTGGCCTTTAAGCTCGACACCCCACCTCTGACGCGAACCTTCCCGATGCGAACTGTGTGCCCTGCCCTTCTGGCTGCCGTGCTGCTGGCATCGTGCGCCAGCCCGCGGCCTGCTGAAAACGCCACCGGCGGTGTGGCCTTCGTCGTCGTGCGGCACGCCGAGAAGGCCCCCGAAGCCGATGACCCTGCACTGACCGACGCCGGCCGGGCGCGTGCCGAGCGGCTTGCACGCTCGCTGGACGGGGACGCGCTGGTGGCCGTGTACTCGACGGACTTCCGGCGTACGCGACAAACGGCGGCACCGGCGGCGGCGCGCCACGGCATCGACGTCACCGCCTACGACGCGAAAGCACCGCCCGCGACGTTCGCCGACACCCTGCGGCAGCGCCATCGCAACGGCACGGTGCTGGTGGTGGGCCACAGCAATACCGCGCCTGACATCGCCGCGGCGCTGTGCGGCTGCCCGGTCGCGCCCATGCCGGAAACCGAATACGGGCGCCGCATGGTGGTCACGGTGGACGCCACCGGTGGCGCCACGCTCGACGTGTCCAACGCGCCGTGAGGCCCCTGCCCGACTGGACCGGCGACACCGCCGCGCTGCGCGAGCAGCAGGTCGACCTGGCGGCCCGCGTGTCGTTGTGCGACGACCTGCCCGCCCCGCTCCGGTACGTGGCCGGGCTGGACGTGGGCTTCGAGGACGGCGGCGATACCACGCGGGCGGCGGTGGTGCTGATGGATGGCGCAACGGGCGACGTGGTGGAACAGCACGTCGCGCGGATCCGCACCCGCATGCCGTACATCCCCGGCTTCCTCAGCTTCCGTGAACTGCCGGCCCTGCTGGACGCACTGGCCATGCTGGCGACAACGCCGGACCTGGTGTTTGTCGACGGCCACGGCGTGGCGCATCCCCGTGGGTTGGGCGTGGCGGCCCACGTCGGCGTCGAAACCGGCTGGGCCATGATCGGCGTGGCCAAGAAGGTGCTGGTCGGACGCCACGCCGAACCCGGCCCCACGCCCGGCGATCGCGAGCCGCTGCTGCACCACGGCCGGCGCATCGGCACGGTGCTGCGCAGCAAGGTGCGCTGCCGGCCACTGATCGTGTCGCCGGGGCACCGGATCAGCCATGACACGGCCGTCGAGCAGGTGGTGGCCCGTCTGGCCGGCTATCGCCTGCCCGAACCCACGCGTCTGGCGGACCGCCTGGCATCGCGGCGGGACACGCAGCGGCCGGGCTGAGCGGCCGCGCAACGCTGCGTCGCGGGGACGGCGCTGCGGTCTGCCGGGGCACGTGGCAGTCTGGCGCCCCGCCCTGACGGAGCTGCCCATGACCACCGTGATCGCGCCGCGCGTGCATGACATCGGCGGGTTCGAAGTCCGCCGAGCGGTGCCGAGCCTGCAGGCGCGCAGCGTGGGGCCGTTCGTGTTTGTCGACCACATGGGGCCGGCGGTGTTCGAGCCCGGTACCGGCATCGACGTGCGCCCGCACCCGCACATCGGCCTGGCGACGGTCACCTACCTGTGGTCGGGCACCATCCGCCACCGCGACACCCTGGGCAGCCTGCAGGACATCGCCGCCGGCGACGTCAACTGGATGACGGCCGGCCGCGGCATCGCCCATTCCGAACGCACGCCCGACCCGCTGCGGTGCGGCCCGCATCCGCTGCATGGCATGCAGACCTGGGTGGCGCTGCCACGCGGCGATGAAGAAGCCCGGCCCGCTTTCCACCACCACGCCGCGGCGACCATCCCGCAACAACGCCGCGATGGGGCATGGCTGCGCGTGGTGGCCGGCCGCGGCTACGGCGAGGAGTCGCCGGTCGCGGTGTTTGCCGACACGCTGTACGTGGCCATCGACCTGGAACCCGGGGCCGAGCTGGCGATCGACGATGGCCACCGCGAACGCGCGCTCTACGTGCTGGAAGGGCAGGCGCAGTTGGACGGGGCGGACCTGCCGGAGAAACACCTCATCCTGCTGGACGATGGCGGCCGGCCGCGGTTGCGCGCGCTCACCGCGATCAAGGCGATGCTGCTGGGTGGCGAGCCGTTGGACGGGCCACGCCACCTGTGGTGGAACTTCGTGTCCAGCTCCAGGGACCGCATCGAGCAGGCCAAGCAGGATTGGGTCGAGGGCCGCTTCGGCCAGGTGCCGGACGACGACGAATTCATCCCGCTGCCCGAGCGCTGAGCCGACCGTTCGTCGGTTTCCCCTGAAACTGAATCGGGCCGATTTGTCAATCCCCCGCGACTGGACTATGTTGCACCTGCAACACGTGTGCAATGCGCGTGAAGATGTGGAACAACCCAGGGGGAAATCGATGAAGATGTCGGCACGAAGCTTGCCGTTTCTGCTGCTGCTCGGGGTCGCGGCGCAGGGTCAGGCCCAGGACCCCTCCGCGTGCCCGCAATTGCCTGCCGATTCGGGACTGGCCTGGCAGCACCAGGCGGCCGGTGACTCGGAGTTCTGTCGCGCGTTGCGCGAGGACGGGTCGGAAGCCTTCGGGATGGTGATCGGGCGGGACTCGCCGTTCGAGCCCAACCGCAGCAACCGCGAAGAAACGGCGCGCATCGATGGACGCGAGGTGCAGTGGTACCGCGCCGAACTCGCCCTGAAGCCGGGCGTCGAAGCGCGCGAAACGCTGGTGGAGCTGCCGGACGGACGCGTGGCGCACATCTGGCTGCAGGCCGAATCCAGCGACGCGCTCCAGGCCGCGTTTGAACAGGCCGAGGGCCTGCGGTTCGGCGCGCGGCGCGACACGCAGGTGGCGGCGGGTCAGTAGGCCGCCCGCTTGACGGCTGGACCATGACAAAGGGCCATGTCGTGCGACATGGCCCTTTTTCTTTTCTCGTTGAAGCACCGCCCCCCGGTCGAAGCGGGTGCCGGCGTTCGCCGGGCGACGGCCTTGGGGACATCCGGGCGGACAGGTGAATCTGTCGAGCTCGACCCCTCTCCTGCCGCACGCACCGAAAGGGAGGCCCCGGGGCGCGGACTCCGACGCTAGAACCGGCCTTCCTGGAAATCCACGAATGCCTGCATCAGTTCCTGGCGGGTGTTCATCACGAACGGGCCGTGGCGGGCGACCGGCTCGCGAAGCGGGCGGCCGGCGACCAGGATCAGGCGGGCACCGGTGTCGCCCGCCCGCAGCGCCAGGCGGTCGCCGCCGCCCAGGACGGCCAGCGTCTGCCCGGGCAGCGCACGCGCATCGTCGCCCTCGCCCACGGCGACCTCGCCTTCGTACCCGTAAACGAACACGTTGTGCCCGGCGGGCAACGTGTAACCCCAGGACGCGCCGGGCTGCAGCGCGATGTCCAGGTACAGCGGCTCGGTGGCCGGCTGCGCGATCGGCCCGACCACGCCATCCACCTCACCGGCGATGACCTTGACCGACACGCCCGGCGCGGCCTCGACCTGCGGGATGCGGTCGGGCGCGAACTCCTGATACCGCGGCGCGGTCATCTTCTCCCGCCCCGGCAGGTTGACCCACAGCTGGAAGCCGCGCATGCGGCCTTCCTCCTGCTCGGGCATTTCCGAGTGCACCAGTCCGCGCCCAGCGGTCATCCACTGCACGCTGCCGGGCACCAGCACGCCCTCGTTGCCGTGGTTGTCCTTGTGGCGCATGCGGCCGTCGAGCATGTAGGTGACCGTCTCGAAGCCGCGATGCGGGTGCTCGGGAAAGCCGGCGAGGTAGTCCTCGGGCCGGTCGGTGCCGAATTCGTCCAGCAGCAGGAACGGGTCGAGGTCGGGGAGCTGCGGGCTGCCGATCACGCGGGTCAGCTTGACGCCCGCACCGTCGGACGCGGGCATGCCGCGGACGGTGCGGGTGATGCGGGCGGCGGGGGCAATCGCGTTCATCGGCAGGCTCCTGTTGGGCGGGCGCCACATGGGCAGACCACAAGGATGGTGCCGGACGGCCGCGACGCCATCCGGCACCGGCGCAAACCTGTGTTCCATCCCGGCAACGCCCGGCCCGCGGCCCGATCTGGCATACGCCCGAACGCGTTACCGGCGGGTCAAGCGCCAGCAGCGGTGGATGCGCGGATTGCGCTCGAAATCCGGAGGAATGGTGGACGGGGAAATGTCTTCCACCTGCGCGAACTCCGAGACCGCCGCCTCGTCCAGCTTGAAGCGGCGGAAATTGTTGGAGAAGTACAGCACGCCGTCGCGCGCCAGCCGGGCCACGGCGGCGCGCAGCAGCGGCACGTGCGCGGCCTGGATGTCGAAGTCGTCGGCGCGCTTGGAATTGGAAAAGGTCGGCGGGTCGCAGAACACCAGGTCGTACTCGGCCGTGTCGGCCTGCAGCCATGCCAGCGCGTCGGCCTGCACCAGCCGGTGGCGGGCGCCACCGAACCCGTTCTCCTGCAGGTTGTCGGCGCACCACTGCAGGTAGGTCGCCGACAGGTCGACGGTGGTGGTCTGCCGCGCGCGCCCGGCGGCGGCGTGCACGGTGGCCGCGCCGGTGTAGCCGAACAGGTTGAGGAAACGGGTGTCCTCGGCTTCTTCCGCAATGCGCAGGCGCAGCGGCCGGTGGTCGAGGAACAGGCCGGTGTCGAGGTAGTCGAACAGGTTCACGCGCAGGCGCGCGTCGCCCTCGCGCACGACCAGCAGGCCCTGCCCGGTGCGCGCGCCGCCGACGTCCGCGTACTTGCTGCCGCCTTTGCCGCGGGCACGGGTCTTGAGCGCGACACGCTCGCGCGGGACGGCGAACACCTCGCGCGCGGCCGCAGTGAGCTCGCCCAGGCGTCGGCGCTGGTCGGCCTCCGGCACGGTGGCGGGCGCGGCGTACTCCTGCACGTGCAGCCAGGCATCGGACTCGTTGCCGTCGGCAGGCTGGTAGACGTCGATGGCGGCCGAGTATTCGGGCAGGTCGGCATCGTAGGCGCGGTAGCAGGTGACGCCCTCGCGCTGGCGCCACGCCTTGAGCTTGCGCAGGTTGCGGCGCAGGCGGTTGGCGACCATCTGCGCGCCGTCGCTGAGGGCCGGCGCCGCGTGCGCGCCGTCGCCGCCGTCGGTGTTTTCGCGACGCGCCGTGGCAATCGGGTCGCACACGATCAGCGTGCACTCCAGCGCGCCGTTGAAGATCTGGTAGCGCTTGCCGGCGCGCAGGCCCGTGGCACGGGCCAGTTCGGCATCGCCGCACAACAGGCTCGCGCGCCAGTCGGGCACGGCGCGGCGCAGGGCGTCGCCGAGGGCGCGGTAGAGCGCGGGGTCGGCGGCCAGTCGCGCGTCGTAGGGCGGGTTGCAGACGACGAGGCCCGGGGTGGTGACAGGTTCGGGCAGGTTGGGTTGTTGCTCTTGATCGTCATTACCGCGAAGGCGGGAATCCAGGGACGTCGCTTCTGCCTTTTCCTTTGCTCGTGACCATGGGCTGGTTGCGTTGCCGGCGGCGGCGACGCCGTCGGGGTTCTCCAACGTCACTGGGTTCCCGCCTTCGCGGGAACGACGGCTTTGGGGGTGCGATGCAAGCGCGGGGGTGCCCAGCGTCGCCACGTCGTCCACCTGCCAATCGATAACCCCGGCGAGCCCGGCCATCACCGCGTTGTCCTGCGCGGCGCGGATGGCGTGGGGGTCGAGGTCGCGGCCGGCGAACACCGGGCGCAACGTGGCCATGCCGACGCGCTCGCGGCCGCGCGCCTGCGTGACCAGCAGGCCCCACGCCGCGGCATCGAAGCCCTGCCAGCGCGTCGGCGGGCGATCACCGTGGCGCTGCAGGCCGGGCGCGACGTCGGCGGCCATCAACGCGCCTTCGATCAGCAGCGTGCCGCTGCCGCACATCGGGTCCAGCAGCGCGCCGCCGTCGGCATACACCTGCGGCCAGCGGCCGCGCAGCAGCACGGCGGCGGCGAGAGTTTCCTTCAACGGCGCTTCGCCCTGCTTCTGCCGCCAGCCCCGGCGATGCAGCGGGCCGCCGCCCAGGTCGACCGACAGGATCGCGCGGCCCTTGCGCACCACCAGGTTCAGGCGCAGGTCCGGCGCGTCGAGGTCGACATCGGGACGGCTTCCGGTCTGGGCGCGCATGACGTCGACGACGGCATCCTTGACCCGCTGCGCGGCGAAGCGCGCATGGGTGATGCCGGTGCCGGACACGTGCGCGTCGACAGCGAGCGTGTGGTGCGGCGCCAGGTGGTCGGCCCATGGCAGCGCCGCTGCACCGGTGTAGAGCGCGAGCTCGTCGGCGCATTCGAACTCGGTGAGCGGCCACAGCACGCGGGACGCCAGCCGCGACCACATCACGGCGCGCTGGGCATCCGCCAGGGTGCCTTCGACGTTGACGCCGCTGACGGTGGCCGTGGCCCGCGCACAGCCCAGGGCGACCAGTTCGTCGGCGAGGAGGTATTCGAGGCCTTTGCCGCAGCTGGCGAAGAATTTCACTTTGGGGTTCCGGTGTGGTGGAGCGAGGGCTGATGATGGGTGCTGGGACGTGGAGAGGTGTCGCCTCGCCGAACCCTCTCCCCCACCCCTCTCCCGGGAGGAGAGGGGGCTTTCGAGGCGACTAGAGCGCGGCGAGCAGCGCGGCGAACGCGTCGGCGCTGGCATCGACATGCGCGGACAGCCGGTGGCTGTCGTCGACCAGGTGCAGGCGGGCGCTGCGGGTGCGCGCCCAGGCGACGACGTGCTCGGCCGGGATCAGCTCGTCGTGCCAGCCATGGATGATCGCGGTCGGCACGCGCGCGGCGTCCAGCGGGTGCGCTTCGTGCAGGCGGATCGGTGGCGCCATCAGGAACAGGCCGGCGACCGGCACCTGCAGCGACACCAGCCCGGAGATGAAGGCGCCCAGGCTGGAACCGGCCAGCACCAGCGGACCACGTGTAGCGGCCTCACGGGCGCGCTCGAGCAGGCGCTGGCGGCGGGCGGCGACGTCGCCGAGCTCGCTGACCTCGCGCATGGCGTCCAGGTCGGTGTAATCCGGCCGCTCGTGGGTCCAGCCCAGGTGCTGCGCGGCGTCGGCCAGGGCGGTGACCTTGGTGGCGTCGGGGCCGCTTTCGAAGCCGTGGGAGAGGATGCAGTGTCCGCGCATGGATAACCGGGTCGTGTTGCGCCCGGAGTCGCGGGCAGGAGTGTTTTCGGAGAGCAGGAACGTCAGGGCTCGGCAGTGACGGCGTCGCCCAGGCGGATCGCGCCGCCTTCGAGGATGCGCGCACACAGCCCGCCCATCCCGCGCATCGCGTTGTAGCCGCCGGGGCCCAACGCCGCTTCCATGCGCGAGCACGGATCGCAGGCGTCGGTGCCTTCCAGCAGCACATCGCCGATACGGAAGCGTCGGCCCTTCAGCGCGATCAGCGGCAGGCCCGAAACGACCAGGTTGCGCCGCAACTGCGACGCCTCGACCGAAGCGTGGCCCGACAGCGCCGCGATGACGGGCAGGTGCTCGGCCTGGATCAGGGTCACGCCGCGCTTGCCGCTGCCGCCGCGGTAGCGGTCGCCGTCAAGGCCGCCGCCGGTGCCGGCCTCGACCTCGGCCACTTCGCGCATCGGCTTGTTGCGTGCGGGACGCACACCGATCC
>CAMPJI010000103.1 GCA_946886865.1 uncultured Lysobacterales bacterium
CACCGTGACCGAGGTGCGCGACGCGGTGCGCGGCGGCAGTTCGTTGTCGACCGCGCTGGAACGCCAGCACGGCACGTTCTCGCGGCTGTACGTGAACATGGTGCGCGCCGGCGAGGCGGGCGGCAGCCTGCACGAGACGCTGGCCCGGCTGGCCGACTACCTGGAACGCAGCCGCGCGCTGCAGGGCCGGGTCATCAACGCCTTGATCTACCCGGCGATCCTGCTCGTGATGGTGGGGCTGAGCCTGCTGTTCCTGCTGGGCTACGTGGTGCCGCAGTTCGCGCAGATGTACGAGAGCCTGGATGCCGAGCTGCCGCTGTTCACGCAGATCGTGCTGGGCGTGGGCCTGTTCGTGCGCGACTGGTGGATCGTGCTGGTCGTCGTGCCGGTGCTGGCGCTGTGGTGGATCGACCGCAAGCGTCGCGATCCGGCCTTCCGCGAACGCCTGGACGCCTGGTTGCTGCGGCGGCGCTTTTTCGGGCCGCTGGTGGCCAAGGTCGAGACCGCACGCCTGGCGCGCACGCTGGGCACGCTGGTGCGCAATGGCGTGCCGCTGATGGCGGCGCTGGGTATCGGCCGCAACGTGATGGGCAACCGGCTGCTGGCGGCGGATGTCGCGGCGGCCGCCGAGGAGGTCAAGAACGGCGTCGCGCTGTCCACCGCCCTGGGCCGCGGCAAGCGCTTCCCGCGGCTGGCGCTGCAGATGATCCAGGTCGGCGAAGAGTCCGGCGCGCTCGACACCATGCTGGTGAAGACCGCCGAGACCTTCGACCACGAAACCCAGTTGGCACTGGACCGCATGCTGGCCGCGCTGGTGCCGCTGGTGACCGTCGTGCTGGCCGGTGTGGTGGGCGTGGTGGTGCTGGCCGTGCTGACCCCGCTGTACGACCTGACCGGCGCGGTGGGGTGATCGCCCAGCTGAACCGTTCCAGTTGTCCGGTCCCGCCTGAACGCGCCGCGCGCACCCGGGCGGTTCCGCATCTGTCGCCGGCCGGGTACGGTCGACTTCTTTCCACGCACACGGATGGACTCACATGCGCAACGCCCGCCTCTCCAACCGATCGCTGACCCGCTCGCCGTCGCCTCTGCGGCAGGCCGGCATGAGCCTGATCGAGATCATCATCGTGATCGTGCTGATCGGCGCCGTGCTGACCTTCGTCGGCTCGCGCGTGCTGGGCGGCGCCGACCGCGCCAAGGCCAACCTCGCCAAGTCGCAGGTGACCACGCTGGCGCAGAAGGTCGAATCCTTCCAGATGGACACCGGGCGCTTTCCCGGCGCGCTCGAGGAACTGGTGACCGAACCCGGCGATGCCGCCGGCTGGCTGGGCCCGTACGCCAAGTCCGCCGAACTGCTGGACCCGTGGGGCAACGAGATCGTCTACCGCGCGCCCGGTGAGAGTGGGCCGTTCGACCTGGTGATCCTGGGCAAGGACGGCCAGGTGGGCGGCAGCAGCTACGACGCCGACATCGCCTACGAGTAAGCGCGCGGACCGCCCCCCATGAAACGCCGCCGCGCCCGCGGGGTGTCGCTGCTGGAGATGCTGCTGGTGGTCGCGCTGATCGCGGCCACCACGCTGCTTGCGGCGGCTGCGCTGGGGGGCGGCTTCCGCGGCATGCAACTGCGGTCGACGGCCAAGGAGATCGCCGCGCAGCTGCGCTTCACCCGCGCACGCGCGCTGTCGACCGGACAGCCGCAGCGTTTCGTCATCGACCCGCGTGGCCGGCGCTGGGAGGCGGCCGACAGCCGCGACGGCGAGATTCCCGAGGCGATCGGCGTGACGTTCTACGGTGCGCGCCAAGTGCAGCCCAGCGCCGACGAGGGCGCGATCGTGTTCTTCGAGGACGGCGGCGCCACCGGCGGCCGGGTGCGGCTCAACGTGGGTGACGCCGCATGGAACATCGACGTGGCGTGGCTGACGGGCGAAGTGCGGATGCGGCGCGGGAGTGACGCGCCGTGAGTCCTGCCATCGCCGTCCATCCCGCGCAAAGCCAATCGCGCGCGCCGCGGCCCCAGTCCGGTTACACCCTCATCGAAGTCATCGTCGCCTTCGCGCTGCTGGCGCTGGCGTTGACGTTGCTGCTGGGCACGCTGTCGGGGGCCGCGCGTCAGGTCGGCTGGGCCGGTGATGCCGGGCGCGCGGCGCTGCATGCGCAATCGCTGCTCGACCAGCAGGGCATCGGCGAGCCGATCCAGCCGGGCGAGCGCACCGGCGAGTTCGATGATGGCCGCTACCGCTGGACGCTCGGTGTGACCCCTTGGACCGACCCGGCGCTGCCGCCCGCCGGCCCGCAGCCGGTCGCCCGCCACAACCGGCTGTACCGGTTGCACCTGGCAGTGGTGTGGGGCGACGGCGGTCCGCGCCAGCGGCTGGACCTGCAGACGCTGCGGCTGGTGCAGGACGCCAGCCTTCAGGCCGAGGCGTTCCAGTGAGCCGATGCCCCGTGCCCGCGCGCGCCTCCCGCGGTTTCACCCTGATCGAGGTGCTGCTCGCCACCGTGTTGCTGGCCGCCGGGCTCGGCATCGCGTTCGCCACGCTGACGGCCGCCACGCGCACGGTGCAGCGGGGCGAGGCGATGGCCGCGCGGGGCGAGCGCGAGCGCGCGGTGCTCGGCTTCCTGCGCAGCCGGCTGACCGGCACCCGCCCGGTGGCCTTCGCCAGCGATCCCGTCAACGCGTTGCCGCAGCGCTTCATGGGCACGCCGGGCCGATTGCGCTTCGTCGCCGACCTGCCCGACTACCTCGGCCGCGGCGGACCCTACCTGCACGACTTCACCATCGAGGACGACGGCGAGCACGTGCGGATGGTGTTGTCGCTGTCGATGGTCCAGGCCGGGCTCACCGTCGAGGAGGACACCCCGGTGCGGCCGGAGGTCCTGGTTGAAGGGCTGCAATCGGCAAGCTTCCGCTACCGCGCCCTCGACGGCGAAGGCCGCATCGGCCCCTGGCAGGACGCGTGGGAGATGCCCGAACAACTGCCGCTGCTGGTCGAGGTGCGGCTGGTGGACGCCGACGGCGGCGCCTGGCCGCCGCTGGTCGTGGCGCTGCCGCAGGCCGGGCTCGGGTTCGGTGGGGTGGCGTTCTGATGCGCGCCGTTGGCGACCGGTCCGGTGTCCGCGGCGCCGCGTTGCTGCTGGTGCTCTGGCTGATCACCTTGCTGACGGCGCTGGTCGGCGGCTTTGCGCTGGTGGCGCGCATCGAGGCGTTGCAGGGGCGCGTGCTGGCCAGCGGAACGGCCGCGCAGGCCGCCGCGCGCGCCGGGCTGGAGTACGCACTCACCCGTGTCGACCATGCCGACCCGCGCCTGCAATGGCGGCCCGACGGCTCGCCGCAGGCCTGGCAGTTCGGCGGCGCCGAGGTCGAGGTCATGCTGGTCGACGAGAACGGCCGGGTCGACCTCAACCATGCCGACGTCGCGCTGCTGGACGCGCTGCTGCGCCGAGTCGGCGTGGAGGACGCCGCCCAGGCGCAACGGCTGGCGGGCGCGGTGGTCGACTGGCGCGATCCCGACCCCCTGACCCAGCCCGCCGGCGGCGGCGAGGATGCCGACTACGCGTCGGCGGGGCTGCCGTACGGCGCCAAGGACGCGGCGTTCGAAAGCGTCGCCGAACTCGAGCAGGTCATCGGGGTCACCCCGGAGGTGTACGACCGGCTGCGCCCGCACGTCACCGTCTTCAGCGGCCGCGCGCGGCCCGATGCCGCGTTCGCTTCGGCCGAGGTGCTGGACGCGATGGGGATGGACGGCGCGCAGGTGGTGGAGGCGCGGCGGCAGGTCGATCCGGTGACGGGCCGGCCGCTGGGCGCGCTGCCGTCGGAAACCGGGCTCGTCGTGGGCAGTCGGAGCGGCACGTATAGTATCCGCAGTCGTGCGCGGCTCGCCGACGGCCGCGAATCGGAACTGCGGGCCGTCGTGCGCGTAGGTGGCAGTGCGGTGCCGGGGATGGCATACACCGCGCTGCAATGGGAGGAAGGAGCTTCGCCACGATGACACCGTTGAGGGACCGCCTTGGGCCGATCGGCGCCCGGCTCCGGCCGGGTGCGGGCGGTACGTTGCGCGCGTTCCTGGCATGGTGGGCGCAGGCGCTCGCGTCATGGTTGCCGGCCGCCTGGCGCGAGGCGCTGGGCATGGACCGCGGCCGCCTGCTGCTGCATGCCGATGGCGAAGACGTGATGCTGCGCCTGCACCGCGGCGCCGGCATCACCGACCTGGGCACGGTGCCCGGCCTGGCGTCCGACGCCGATCTGCCGGGCCTCGCCACGCCCACGTCCGACCCGCTGGCCCGCGTATTGAAGCCGCGCGTGGCCGAACTGCCGCGCTGGCTGTTCCTGCCCGCCGCGAGCGCCTTGCGTCGCCGCCTCGTGTTGCCGGCGGCCGCGGCGGACCGGTTGCGCGACGTGGTCGGCTTCGAGATCGACCGCCAGACGCCGTTTGCCCCCGCCGATGTCGCCTTCGACGCACGCGTGCTGGGGCGGCGCGAATCCGATGGCCAACTCGATGTCGAACTGGTCGCCGTGCCGCGCAATGCGATCGCGCCGCAGACCGCCGCTCTGGGCCCGCTCGCCGGCACCCTGGCCGGGATCGACGTCGCGGCAGCCGACGGCGCGCCGCTGGGCGTGAACCTGCTGGCACCGGCCGACCGCCACCGCCACCGCGACCCGTGGCGCACGTGGAACGCGGCCTTGGCCGCCGTCGCCGTGCTCGCATGCGGGTTGATGCTGTGGCAGGTGTTGCAGAACCGTCGCGCCGCCGCGGATGCGTTCGAGCAGCGGATTGCCGCGCAGGCGCAGGCCGGTCGCCGCGCCGCGGCCGCCCGCCAGCAGCTCAACAGCCTGGTGGCCGGGCAGGCGTTCCTCGACCGCGCCCGCGCCGAGCGTCCGGTGGCCGTGGAGGTGATCGACGAACTCGCCCGTCGCCTGCCCGATGACACCTATCTGGAAAAGCTCTCGATCGAGGGCCAGCGCCTGATGCTGATCGGCCTGAGCAACGAGGCCGCCGCGCTGGTGGGGCGCCTGCAGGGCAGTGCGCTGTGGCGTTCGCCGGCGCTGGCCGGGGCGCTGCAGCCCGACCCCGCGAGCGGCCGCGACCGCTTCACCCTGACCGCCGAGCTCGTGCCGTCCACGCCCGCGCCGGCGTCTGCCGCGCCGCGCCCGACCCCGGAGGCCGCCGATGCCGACGCGTCCCGCTGATCGCGACCGCTGGCTGGCGCTCGGGCTGCTGCTGCTCGCGCTGGCGCTCGCGTACGCGGTGCTGGTGCACCCGTGGTGGACGGTGCCGATGCTGGATGCCGAGCAGCGCATCGAATCGCTGCAGCAGCGCGAGCTTCGCCTGCGCATGCAGGTGCAGCAGGCACCGCAGGTGCAGCAGCGGCTGGCTGAACTGCAGACGCGGCAGGGCCAGGACGCGGGCTTCCTGCCCGAGTCCAATGCCGAACTGGCCACGGCCGCCCTGATCCAGCGTCTGGAGACGGTGGTGTCGATGGCCAGCCCGGGCAACCGCAGCTGCGCCATCACCAACCGCTCGCCGCTGCAGGCCGCCACCCGCGAACCGTTCACCCGGGTCACCGTGCAGGTGCGCATGCGCTGCGGCAACGGCGAACTGGCCTCGGTGCTGCATGCGCTGGAAGGCGGTGCCCCCCGGGTGTTCGTCGACAACCTCAACGTGCTGGTGCAGCGCATGTATTTCGCGCCCGGCACCGGCGCCCCGCGTGGCGACGGCGGCCTGGAGGTGACCTTCGACCTGTACGGCTACCTGCGCCCGGCGGCAGCGGAGGCGACCGGTGCGGATTGAGGACGCCGGCGTGCGCACGGGCTGGTTGGCCGCGGTGGCCGGCTGGGCCCTCATTGGCTGGGTGCTGGCGGTGGCGGGCATGGGCAGCCGCGTCGACACGCTGCCCGACGACCCGACGTTGCTCAAACCGCTGCCGCCGTTGCCGCCCGAGCGCGCCGACCGGCTCGGCCCGCTCAACCAGTACGACACGTTCGTCGACCGCCCGCTGTTCAGCGCCGACCGCCGGCCGCACCCGTTCTATCTGCAGGGCGAGGGCGAGGCGGACGGCGATACCCCGTTCGATTTCGTCCTGACCAGCGTGCTGATCACCCCGTCCGTCAAGCTGGCGATCCTGCAGCCGGCCGACGGCAGCGCACCGGTGCGCGTGCGCGTCGAGGAAGCGCCGGAGTCGCACCCGGCCTGGCAGCTGGTCGCGCTGGGCGCGCGCAGCGCGGTGTTCGAAGGCCCCGAAGGCCGCCGCGAACTGGCGTTGCGGGTGTTCGACGGCGTCGGTGGCGAGCCGCCGACACAGGTCTCGGCGCCGGACGCTCCGGGGGCGGCACCCGGCCGGCCCCGACCCGCGCCCCCGGTCGCACCGCCGCCGTCCGACGTGGCCCGCCCGCCGCCGGCGCGCCCCGCGTCGCAGGCGATGGACGATGCCGCCGAGCCGCCCGCCGGCGACGCCGCCGCCCCGATGACCGACCAGGCGCAGATGGATGCGATCCGAGAGCGCATCCAGGCGCGCCGCGAACAGTTGCGCCGGCAGAACGCCAACCCGCCGCCGCCCCAGCCCGTAGAGTGATGCGATGAGTCCACTGCCCCCGCCGCGCGCACGCGCCAATTCCGCTTCCGCCCACCCGACCTGTGGCGCGCCGTCGCCGGTCGCCCGGGCGGCCCAGCGCAGCGTGCTGGCGGTGACGGTCGCCGCGATGCTCGCCTCCTGCGCCAGCGTGCCGGTGCCCGATGTCCGCCGGGACGGCGACCCGGCGGCGATGCGCCGCGCCCAGGCCGGCACGGCCGCCACGGGCGTGGACGGCGTCGATGTCGAGGCCATGGCGCCCGACGACGTCGGCCCCCGCCCGCAGATCCGCCGCGGCACCGGGCAGGTGATCAACCGCAGCGCCGCCGGCGCCGCCGCGCCTGACCTGGGCGGCACCTCGGGCGCGGCCACGTTCAACTTCGAGGGCGAGTCGCTGCACGCCGTGGTCAAGGCCATTCTCGGCGACATGCTGGGCCAGAACTACGTCATCGCACCGGGCGTGCAGGGCACCGTGACGCTGGCCACGCCCAAGCCGGTCAGCCCGGCCAGCGCGATGAACCTGCTGGAGATGGTGCTGGGCTGGAACAACGCGAGCATGGTCTACAGCGGCGGGCGCTACAACATCGTTCCGGCCGACCAGGCGGTGGCCGGCAACGTCGCCCCGCGCACCGGCCCGGCGTCGACCGCGCGCGGTTTCGAGTCGCGCGTGGTGCCGCTGCGCTACATCTCCGCCGAGGAAATGAAGAAGGTGCTGGAGCCGTATGCGCGGCCCAATGCCATCGTCGGCGTCGACAACGCGCGCAACGTGATCAGCATCGCCGGCACCCGCGCGGAGCTGGAAAACTACCTGCGCACCATCGAGATCTTCGACGTCGACTGGCTCAGCGGCATGTCGG
>CAMPJI010000104.1 GCA_946886865.1 uncultured Lysobacterales bacterium
CTGGCCCGACGGCTGGGGCCTGGTGCGCGCGTCCAACACCACGCCGGTGCTGGTGCTGCGGTTCGACGCGGACACCAACGAGGCGATGGCGCGGATCAAGGCCGACTTCAAGGCGCAGATCCTCGCAGTCGATCCGGACCTGTCACTGCCGTTCTAGCGCCGGCCGCACCCGCCGCGCTGCGCGGGTGCGGTGGCCTGCCCCGGGCCGCCAGGGCGCGCCCGGGCTTGACCACGAGTCGATCAGGGAGTCGATCAGGGAGATGGCACGTGCACGCGGCTATGCAGCGCGTGCGCGAGCGAATCCGAGGCGCGCGGGGCGTCAGCCGTCGGCGTCGGTGGGGCGGTCGGCGTCGGTCATGTCGCGGTAGCGCTGGAGTGCCGCGGCCAGGTCGCCTTCCACTTCGCGCCGGTTGCGCTTGTGCTCGACCAGCAACGCCTGCTGGCGCATCAGTTCGTCGTGCTGGGTGCGGATGGTGGTGGCCAGGTCCTTGGGCACCTTGTCGCCACTGAGTTCGGCCTGGCCGGCACGGCGCAGCAGGCTGACCAGGCTCTGGCGCAGGCCCTTGATGCCGTACTGCGAGGCCTGCACCGTCTCGTCCATCAGCGTGATGCGGTGCTGGAACGCGCGACGCAGCTCGGCTTCGCTGTTGTAGGACTCCACCATCGCGATGTCGCGCCGCTTGGCGGCCTCGACGGCCGCCGCCTCGGCCGCGGCCTGGCGCGCGGCCGCCTCGGCCGCGACACGCTCTTCCGGCGTCAGCGCCCGGCCCATGCGCGCGGTCGGCAGGCCGCTGCGCGCGTTGATCTCCGTGCGCGCGTTGTCGACCGCATCGGCCGGCAGGGCGTCACCGCAGACGCGGCGTCCGCCCTCGTCCCAGCAGTACAGCTTCTTGGGCGCGGCCGGTGCCTTGGACGCGCGCTGGGCCAGGCCGGTGGCGGGTGCAACCAGGGCAAGCAGCAGTGCCGCGCCCAGCGTTCGGCGTCCCATCGTCACCTTGCGTGCAGTCGTCATGTCGCCTCCGGTCGTCCGTGATGTGTGCGTGGTGGCCATCTGGACGGAATAACGCAAGAGTCGGGCCAGCCCCGGCCGCCGTGCGTCAACCGGAGGCGCCGCTGCCGTAGGCGCGCCGGTAGGCCAGAAGCGCGTCGCGGTGCGCGCCCAGTTCGGCACGGCGGCCCGTGAAGGCGAGCAGATCGTCAAGCCGGGCAACGGCCACCACCGGCAGTCCCTGTTCATCCGCGACAGTTTCTGCCGCCGAGCGTCGCGGTGCCGTCGAGTCGGCCGGCGGCTCGCCGACGATCTCCTGGCGGTCCAGTGCGATGACGATGCCGGCCACCGTGCCGCCGGCGCCGCCGATGATCGCCAGCGCCTCGCGGATGGCGGTGCCGGCGGTGATGACGTCGTCCACCACCAGCACGCGGCGGCCGTCCAGCGGGGCGCCGATCAGCTGGCCGCCCTCGCCGTGGGCCTTGGCCTCCTTACGGTTGAAGGCCACCGGCAGGTCGCGCCCGCGGCGGGCGAACTCGCACGCCAGCGCCGTCGCCAGCGGAATGCCCTTGTAGGCGGGTCCGAACAGCACGTCGAACTCCAGCCCGGCCGTCTCGATCGCGTCGGCGTAGCAGCCCGCCAGCCCGGCCAACGCCGCGCCGGAATCGAAGCGGCCGGCGTTGAAGAAGTACGGGCTGGTGCGGCCGGACTTCAGCGTGAACTCGCCAAAGCGCAGGGCCTGCGCATCCAGCGCCAGTTGCAGGAAACGGGTGCGGTGGTCGGTCATCGGCGTGCGTCTGTCGGGAAGGCTGAAGGTGCGGCGCGACCGCCGTCACGGGGCCGGTCATGATAGGCCAGCGCCCGCGGCACGGCCCGCGGGCGCGTTGTTATGATCGCCCGACCCCTGACGCGGAACCTGCATGCGCATCATCAGCTTCAACGCCAACGGCCTGCGCTCGGCCGCCCGCAAGGGCTTCTTCGACTGGTTCGCGCAGCAGGACGCCGACGTGCTGTGCGTGCAGGAGACCAAGGCGCAGGAGCACCAGCTGGCGGGGCCGGAATTCCTGCCCGACGGCTACCGCGCATTCTTCCGCGATGCCACCACGAAGAAGGGCTACAGCGGCGTCGCGATCTACGCCCGGCGCGAGCCCGACGAGGTGCGCACCGAACTGGGGTGGGCCCCGTTCGACGACGAAGGCCGCTACATCGAGGCGCGCTTCGGCAACCTGTCGGTGGTGTCGTTCTATATCCCGTCGGGGTCCTCGGGCGAGCTGCGGCAGGGCTTCAAGTTCGAGGTCATGGAGTGGCTCAGGCCGATCCTCGACGGCTGGCGCGCCAGCGGCCGCGAGTACGTGCTGTGCGGCGACTGGAACATCGTGCGCAGCCGTTTGGACATCAAGAACTGGACCTCCAACCAGAAGAACTCCGGCTGCCTGCCGCCCGAGCGCGCATGGCTGAACGGCCAGGTGCACGCCGATGGCGGCAGTGACGGCACCGACGCCTGCGCCGACGGCTGGGTCGATGCCTACCGCGCGCTGCATGCCGACGGCCAGGACTACACCTGGTGGAGCAACCGCGGCGCGGCGCGCGCCAACAACGTGGGCTGGCGCATCGACTACCAGCTGCTGACGCCCGGGTTGCGCGATCGCCTGCAACGCTGCGCGATCCTGCGCGAGCCGCGCTTCTCCGACCATGCGCCGTTCACGGTCGACTACGCCGGGGCACTGGGCTGATGGCGACGTCCGCCCCCCCGACCGCGGCCGAGGCGCCCGCATCCTACAAGGGCTGGCGCGGCATCCGCCGCGCATTCGGCACGCCCTCGGCGATGACCATGCTGATGCTGGGCTTCGGTTCCGGCCTGCCGTTCCTGCTGATCGCCTCGATGACGCTGTCCACGCGCCTGCGCGACTCGGGGCTGGACCTGGGCAGCATCGGCCTCATCAGCCTGGCGAGCTTCTTCTACCTGCTGAAGTTCCTGTGGGCGCCGCTGATCGACCGCTACGCGTTCCCGCTGACGGCGTTTCTCGGGCGCCGCCGCTCTTGGCTGCTCGTGTCGCAGGTGGTGGTGGCGCTCGGCCTGGCCGCCCTGGCACTGACGCGGCCCGAGCTGGGCGTGGGGCCCCTGGTGATGTGGGTGCTGGTGGCGTCGTTCGCCGGGGCCACGCAGGATGCAGCGGTCGATGCCTACCGCATCGAGATCGCACCGGTGAAGGCGCAGGCCGCGCTCGCCGCGACCTACACGCTGGGCTACCGCATCGGCCTGATCCTGGCCGGCGCGGGCGCGCTGTACCTGGCCGAGTTCCTCGGCTGGCGCGAGGCCTACCTGGCGATGGCCGCACTCATGCTGCTGCCGATCATCACCACGCTGGTGTGCCGGGAACCGGTCGCGCCGGAGTCCACCGTGGAGCGCCGGATCGATTTCGTCGGCGCGTTCTGGCAGCCGTTCTCCAGCTTCTTCTCCACCAACGGCCTGGTGCTCGGGCTGGCCCTGTTGGTGTTCGTGGGTCTGTTCAAGTTCCCCGATCAGGTGATCGGCGTGATGGCCGGCCCGTTCTACCTGGACTCGGGCTACAGCAAGGCCGATATCGCCACGGTGTCCAAGCTCTACGGCGTGTGGATGGGCATTGCCGGGGCGTTCCTGGGCGGTGTCGCGGTGGCCGCGTTCGGTTTTCGCCGGATGCTGTTCCTGGCGGCCATTGGCGTGGCGTTGTCCAACGTCGCCTTCGTGCTGATGGCGCAGTACCCGTCGCAGATCTGGGCGTTCTATGCCGCCATCAGCGCCGACAACCTGTTCCAGGGCTTCGCCGGCGTGGTGCTGGTGGCCTTCATGTCCTCGCTGACCGACCGCAACTTCACGGCCACGCAGTACGCGTTGCTGGTGTCGCTGGCCAACCTGCCGGGCAAGTTCGTCGGCGGCGTGTCGGGCTTTATCGTCGAGGCGACGTCGTACGTGACCTTCTTCGTCCTCAGTGCGCTGACCGTGGTGCCGACGCTGCTGCTGCTGGCATGGCTGTGGCGGCGTATCCGCGAACCGGTGGCCGAGCCCGAGCTGGCGGCCGTGGAGCCCGTGACATGACCGAGCTGACCATCCGCGATGTCGGCCCGCTGCTGCTTGAACGCATCAAGCGCGTGGCCGATGCGCACGGGTGGAGCCAGCAGCATGCGTTGATGCACATGCTCGAGACCGGCCTGTTCGAGTGCGAGGCCGAGCTGGCGTCGAAGCTGACCGACAGCGACTCGATGGCGCTCCAGGCCGCCATTGCCGCGCTGGAGGGCATTCCCAACGACCCGGGATTCGCCCGCATCGGCCGCGCGGAGGCGCCTGCGTCCACCCCGCAACCCGACCAGTCGATCCGCCCGGACATCTGGCCAGGCGGCACCCGCTCGAGCCGCGATCAGGACGCCGGGTAGACCACGCCCAGCACGCGCGGTCCCGCCGCGCCGGTCACCGAGGCGACGTTGCCCGGGCGGCCCATGACGGCCTGGCGCGCCAGCCATGCAAACGCGGCCGCTTCGACGAAATCCGGGTCCAGCCCGTAAGCGCTTGTCGACGCCACGACCACCCCCGGCAGCAGCGCTTCGATTCGCGCCAGCAGCGCGGTGTTGCGGACGCCGCCGCCGCACGCCAGCACGCGCGCGGTGGCCGGCTGGTGCGCGCGCAGCGCATCGGCGACGGTCGTCGCGCTGAGTTCCAGCAGTGTCGCCTGCACGTCCTGCGGGCGCTCGCTGCCCTGCAGGTGGCGTTTCACCCAGTCGAGGTGGAAGTGCTCGCGGCCCGTGCTCTTGGGCGGTGGCCGCCGGAAATAGGGGTCGTCGAGCAGGCGCGCCAGCAGCGCGGTGTCCACCGCGCCCGTCAGCGCCCATGCGCCCCCGGCGTCGAAGGGGTGCCCGAGGTGGCGCTCACACCAGGCATCCATCAGCGCATTGGCCGGGCCGGTGTCGAAGCCGCGCACCTCGCCCTGCCGTGGCAGCAGGGTGAAGTTGGCGATGCCGCCCAGGTTGAGCACCGCGCGGTCCTCGTCCGGCGCATGCAGCAGCGCGGCATGGAACGCGGGCACCAGCGGCGCGCCGTGGCCGCCGGCGGCGACATCGCGGCGGCGGAAATCGGCCACCGTGGCGATGCCGGTGCGTTCGGCGATGACGTGCGCGTCGCCGAGCTGCAGGGTGAAGGGGTGCCGACCATCGAACCGTGCGCCCTCGGGCCGGTGGCGCAACGTCTGGCCATGCGAGCCGATCGCCCGCACGTGCGCCGCGGTCAGCCCGGCGTCGTGCACCAGCGACGCCGCTGCCTCTGCGAACGCCTCGCCCAGGCGCGTATCCAGCGTGCCCAGCTCGTCCAGCGAATCCAGCGAGCCGCCCTGGCCCAGAGTCACCAGCCGACGGCGCAGGTCGTCCGGCCATGGCGTGGTGCGCGCGCGCAGCACCTCGCAGTGCAACGCGCCCTCCGGACGCTCGTCGAGTTTGACCAGCGCGGCGTCGATGCCGTCGGCGCTGGTGCCCGAGATCAGGCCGACGAACAGGCCGGGCCCAACGAAAAACCCGCCTGGTGGAGGCGGGTTGCGGTCATCGGGTGCGTGCGGGGTGCGGGCCATCACGCCTTGGGGCGTGCGGGCTTCGCCGGCTCGGCTTTCCCGGCGGGCTCGGCTTTGGCAATGCGCGCGTTGTCCATGCGCTCCAGCTGCGCCAGCGCCGGCGCCATCTGCGCACGGAACGCAACCAGGTCGGCGCCCTTCAGCGGCTCGGGCGGCGGCATCGTCACCGACAGCGGGTTGCGGTGCACGCCATTGACGCGGAATTCGTAGTGCAGGTGCGGGCCGGTGGACAGGCCCGAGCTGCCGACGTAGCCGATGGTCTCGCCCTGGCGCACGCGCTGGCCGGCCTTGTACTTGCCGAAGCGGGACATGTGCGCGTACAGCGTGGTGTGCCCGCGGCCATGGTCGAGGATGACGGCGCGGCCGTAGCCGCCCCGCCAGCCGGCGAACTGCACGCGCGCATCGCCGGCGGCCATGATCGGCGTGCCCGGCGCGGCGCCGTAGTCCACGCCCTTGTGCATCCGCACCTTGCCGGCCACCGGGTGGCGGCGAGAGCCGAAGCCGGAGGTCAGCCGCGCGTACTGGATCGGCATGCGGATGAAGCTCTTCTTCAGCGGACGGCCTTCGGCGGTGAAGTACTCGGCCTTGCCGTCGCGCTCGAAACGGAACCCGGAATAGGTCTTGCCGCCGGTCGTGAACGTGGCCGCGCGGATCGCGCCGGTGCCCACGCGCTCGCCCTCGCGCCAGACCTCGTCGTACACCACGCTGAAGCGGTCGCCCTTCTGCGTGTCCTTGAAGTCGATGTCGTACTGGAAGATCTGGTCGGTCATCGTCGCAATGGCGGCGGGCGACAGGCCGGCCTTGCGGGCGGCGACGTACAGCGAGCTGTTGATCTCGCCGCTGGCGACCTGGGTGCGTGTCTGGGTCGGACGTTCGGTGACCGTCTCGGTGATCGAGTCGGAGCCGATGCGCAACTCGACGCGCTGGCTCTCGCCGCGCTCGAAACGGATGGCACGCAGCCCGCCGCCTACCGGCAGGTCGAATGCCAGCTCCGCGCCCGGGCGCAGCCGGGTCAGCGTGTCCTGGGCACCGGGGTGCTCGAGGATGCGGTACATGGTGGTGGCCGGGATATCGAGCGACTCGAACACCGCGCCCAGCGTCTGGCCCTTCTCGACCGTCACGACCTCCCAGCTGTCGACCGGCTGGCGCTTGCGCGACACCGGCAGCGGCGGTAGGGCCAGCGCCATCGACTGTCGAGGCATGTGCGCCGGATCGCCGACCGGCGCGTCGAAACCCGGCACGATGGCCGCCATCAACATGCCAATCGTCGCGACGAGGCTGGCCTGCGCCCACTGGCGGCGGGTCCAGCGGCCGTTGAAGCCGTCCGAAATATGGCGTGCCAGCACCGGGCGCTTGAGCGCCGCCTCACGCAGGGACTGCAGGCGCTCGCGCCGAGAGGGCACGTGCGGTGCGGTTCCGGAATCAGGCGTCGTCATGCATGGTCCCCCTGCGTACTGGGTGTGAAGGCTGTGTAGCGGCGTTACCATAGTGACGCGAGCAACGTGCGTCAAACCTTTGACCTGAATAGGATTTTTGACCAGGTGCCGCTTTAACTCCGTCTTAACTCCATTCATGTCCGGCGTCGCAGTTCCACGCGCCCGGCCCCTCCCCGAGACCCCCTGTGTCCGTACAAGACTCCCTTGATCTGATCGGCCGTGGCGCCGACGAAGTGCTCAAGACTGAAGAACTGCGCGAGCGCCTCGCCGCCGGCCGCCCGCTCAGGATCAAGGCCGGGTTCGACCCCACGGCCCCGGACCTGCACCTGGGTCACACGGTGCTGCTCAACAAGATGCGGCAGTTCCAGGACCTGGGGCACGAGGTCACGTTCC
>CAMPJI010000105.1 GCA_946886865.1 uncultured Lysobacterales bacterium
GCGACTCGGTGACCGTCACCGTGCTCGGCGTCAAGGGCAACCAGGTCCGTATCGGAATCACCGCGCCCAAGGACGTGGCGGTGCACCGCGAAGAAATCTACCAGCGTATCCAGCGTGGCGACGCGCCCGCGGATGACGCGAAGGATGCGGCAGTCTGAGGAAAGGTTTGCCGCGCGTGGGGTGAGCCGTTATGCTTCCCGCCCGCACGAAGTTGGATGTGCCGCGGAGAGTTGCCCGAGTGGCTGAAGGGGCTCCCCTGCTAAGGGAGTATAGGGTTTATAGCTCTATCGAGGGTTCGAATCCCTCACTCTCCGCCAGTTATACCGCCGCCCTGCAAGCGGCATGACACCGCCCGCGGAATCGATCCTGCGATGCGGTGGACGAGTCGAAAAGGTCGAGAAAATGTTTGACGGGATTCGCTCCAGTCGCCATAATTCTCCGACTACGCGCCCGTAGCTCAGCTGGATAGAGCACCAGGCTACGAACTTGGGGGTCGGAGGTTCGAATCCTTCCGGGCGCGCCAATAAAAAGAAAAAAGCCGACGGGTCGCCCGTCGGCTTTTTTCTTTTCCGGAACTGGCGGCGCCGTTCCCTTGGACATGTCGCAACCTGCGACAGCCGTGACGACGCAGGCGGCGTCTTACCCGGGTGATCGTTTCAGAACCGAGTACCGCGGCCCATGCCCAGGCACAGCCAGTCGGCGACGGCATCGGGTGTGCGCATCCAGGCGAAGTGATCGGCGTCGGTATCGACGTGGACGGCGTCCATGCGCCGGGTATATGTGCGTGCCTCCGGCAGCTTCGACAGCAGGAAATCGAGCGAGGATGTCGGCGCAAGCCAATCGTCCTCCAGCACCACGGCGCGCACTTCAGGTGCAGCCGTGCGCATGGCACCGTCCAGGTCGATGTCCATGCCCTGCGCCGCGTAGCGGCCCGTTCGAGCGCTCGCCGCCCAGTCCGCCATAACGCCGGGGGCCTCTTGCCCCCCGAAGCCGATGCGCCGGCCGGGAAGGGCGCCCATTTGCCTGGCCAGCCACGGCAGGAACCGGTAGGCCAGCGGAAGCCCGAACCGCAGCGGGCGCGGAAACGCGCGCCAGTAGGGCGCGCCGCTGGCCACCAGCCAGAGATTGCGCGTCGCCTCGCCCGGCGACAGTCCGAGGTGGCAGCAGGCCAGTTGCCCGCCCAGGCTGTGGCCACCGACCACGCGCGTGAGGTCAGGCAGCCGCGCGCGCACAACGGCCGCGCTCGCGGGCAGGTCGAGCGTGAGGAGCTCGCGATAGCCCCAGTCGCACCCGCGGCCGGCGCGCAGCGAACTGCTGCCATGCCCGCGCCATTCGTGGATGAAGGTGGCCACCCCATGCCGGGCTAACGACTCGGCGAACGGCCGGTAATGGCGCGCGGCCACGCCCAGCGCCGGCAACCACAGCAATGTCGCCACGGGTTCGTGTGGCACGGTTGCGGACACCGAGAACCGGTGTCCGTCGTCCGCGTGCACGGAAACGTCTTCGATATCCATGCTCACGGCGCGCGTGCCGCGCCGAAATGGTCGAGCACGACCGCGGGCCCAAGGCCGGGCCGGTAGCTCGAAGCCAAGGCGCGCGCGATGTAGGCGGTGCCGGCCTCGCAGGCGCCATGTACGGTCAACCCGCGGCAGAGCTGGGCGGCGATGGACGACGCCAGCGTGCAGCCGGTGCCATGGCCTTCCACCGCCAGACGGCGGTGGGTGAACACCGTGGTGCCCCCGCCATCCAGCAGCCGATCGACCACGTGTTCGCCTTCATCCAGATGCCCGCCCTTGAGCAGCACCGATCGCGCACCGACGGCATGCAGTGCCTGCAGCGCCTCGTCGGCGTCGGCGGCCGTTGCGATGGTGCGATCCAGCAGGAGTTCGGCCTCGGGGATGTTCGGCGTGAGCACGGTCGCCAGCGGAAGCAGGCGGGTACGCAGCGCGTCCAGCGCGTCCGGTTCCAGCAACCGCGCGCCCGATGTAGCGACCATCACCGGGTCCAGGACCACGTGCGATGGCGCGTGATGCTCCAAGGCATCGGCCACCACGTGGATGACCTCGGCGGTGGCGAGCATGCCCAGTTTGACCGCGCCGATACGGAAGTCCTCGAAGCAGGCGTCCAATTGTGCGCGAAGCATCGCGACGGGTGGCACGTGTACCGCGGTGACGCCGCGCGTGTGCTGAGCAGTCAGTGCGGCGATGGCGCACAGGCCATGCACGCCGTGCGCGGCAAAGGTCTTGAGGTCGGCCTGGATGCCGGCCCCACCGCCGGAGTCCGAACCGGCGATGGTGAGTGCGCAAAGGGGACGGGTGTCGGTGGAAGTCATGCGGGCATTGTCCCGTGTTTCGCCGGGACTCGCCGCCTCCTTGCGGCAACCTGTAGGAGCGCTTCAGCCGGGATCGTGATGCGCATGGGCAGCCCCATTTGCGATCGCGGCTGAAGGCGCTCCGACCGGGCCGGCGTCAGAGCACCTCGGACGCGTAGTCGGCCAGGCGCGAACGCTCGCCGCGGCGCAGGGTGACGTGCGCGCTGTGCGGCCAATGCTTGAACCGGTCCACGGCGTACGTCAGGCCCGACGTCGTCTCGGTGAGGTAGGGCGTGTCGATCTGCTCGACGTTGCCCAGGCACACGATCTTGGTGCCCGGGCCGGCACGGGTGATCAGCGTCTTCATCTGCTTGGGCGACAGGTTCTGCGCTTCGTCCAGGATCAGGTAGCGGCTGAGGAACGTGCGGCCGCGCATGAAGTTCATCGAGCGGATCTTGATGCGCGAGGCGAGCAGGTCGTTGGTCGCCGCGCGGCCCCAGCTGCCGCCTTCCTGGTTGTGCGTGAGCACCTCCAGATTGTCCGTCAGCGCGCCCATCCACGGCGTCATCTTCTCTTCCTCGGTGCCGGGCAGGAAGCCGATGTCCTCGCCGACGCTCACCGTGGCGCGCGTCATGATGATTTCGCGGTAGCGCTGCTGGTCCATGGTCTGCGCCAGGCCCGCGGCCAGCGCCAGAAGGGTCTTGCCGGTGCCGGCCGTGCCCAGCAGGGTAACGAAGTCGACCTCCGGGTCCATCAGCGCGTTGAGCGCGAAGTTCTGCTCGCGGTTGCGCGCGGTGATGCCCCACACCGCGTGCTGGTTGTGGCGGTAGTCGTCGACGATCTGCAGCGTCACCTTCTCGTCGGTGACGCGCGCCACGCGCATCTGCGACTCGTCGTCGCCCGGCAGGTAGAGGAACTGGTTGGGGTGCCAGTCGTCGTCTGCGCCATCTGCCCCGCCGCGGCTGATCTCGTAAAAGGTACGGCCCTTGTCGGTCCAGGACTTCAGGTCCTTGCCGTGGCGCTGCCAGAAGTCCTCGGGCAGGGCGGTCGCGCCGGTGTAGAGCAGGCTGAAGTCGTCCAGCGCGCGGTCGTTCTCGTAGTCCTCCGAGACGATGCCGGCGATCGATGCCTTGATCCGCAGGTTGATGTCCTTGGACACCAGCACCACCGGCACGCCGGGGTCGGACTCCTTCAGTGCCAGCACTGCCCCGAGGATGTGGTTGTCGGGGATGACCGCACCGAAGCGGCGGCCGGCGTCGAAGCTCTCGGTCTGGAAGCGCAGCTTGCCGATGCTCTGCGCACCACGCAGCTGCAGGCCCTGCGGCCGGCTGAGGGTGATGCCGTCGCGGATGCGGTCGGTGCCCTCGATCTCGATCAACTCGTTGAGGAACCGGCTGACCTGCCGCGCGTTGCGGCTGGCCTCCGACGTGCCCTTCTTGCCGTTGTCCAGCTCCTCGATGACCTGCATCGGCAGGTAGACGTCGTGTTCCTCGAACTTGAACAGCGCGGTCGGGTCGTGCATCAGGACGTTGGTGTCCAGCACGTAGATGCGCTTGCCTTTGGTCATCGAGAGCTCCAGTCGGGTAGGGGCACTGCAGGGGACAACGGGGAGTGCGGGACGCATGCGTCGCAACCGGCCAACGCACGGCAAAACGCCGCCACGGTCCCGGGTGCCGGGGTGGCGACGCATGCGTGGGCGGCGGGGATCACTGGGCGGCGGCTGCCTTGAGTTCGTCGAGCACGGCCTGGGCATGCCCGGCGACCTTCACCGGCCGCCATGTCCGGGCGATGACACCGGACGGGTCGATCAGGAAGGTGCTGCGCTCGATGCCCATCACCTTCCGGCCGTACATGTTCTTTTCCTTGATCACGCCGAAGGCGTTGCAGACCGCCTCGCTCTTGTCGCTGACCAGGTCGAACTTGAAGCCCTGCTTGGCGCAGAAGTTCTGGTGCGACTTCACCGAGTCGCGCGACACGCCCAGGACAGTCGCCCCCAGCTTGCGGAGCTTCGGCAGCAGGGCATTGAAGTCGTTGCCTTCGGTGGTGCAGCCCGGCGTGCTGTCCTTGGGATAGAAGTACAGCACCAGCCACTGGCCGGCGTAATCGCCGAGGGGCGCGGTGGTGCCGCTGGACAGTTCGAGCGGCAGGTCGGCAGGTACGGTGTCGCCGGTGTCGAGCATGCAGTGCGTCCTCAGAACTTCATCGGATCCATGATGGCATCCAGGTTGAGGTGGTCGCAGAACTCCAGGAAATCATCGCGCAGCGCGGCGATGTGCATGTTCGCCGGCACGCCGATGGTCACCTGGGCGGAGAACATATCCGCGCCGGTCTGCATGGCGCGGTAGCGCGAGCAGTGCAGGCTTTCGATGGTGATGCCCTGGCGGTCGAAGAAGTCCGCCAGCTGGAAGAGGATGCCGGGCTTGTCGCTGGCGACCACTTCGACCACGTACGGCAGCAGGTTGGACTGCACCTGCTTGGCGCCGGTGCGGTACCAGATCAGTTTGAGGCCTTCCTCGCGCTCCAGGCGCGTCAGCATGGCCTCGAGCTTGGCGACCGCATCCCAGGAGCCGACCGCCAGTGCGGTCACCGACACATCACGACCCACCGTCGAGAGCCGGGCGTCCACCAGATTGCAGCCGCTGTCGCTGATGCGGCGGGTCACCGACAGCAGGGGCGACTCCGGATGCGTGGTGTACGCATTGATCAGCAGGTGGTTTTCGTTCGGCGACGGCCGGGAAGCGGAATCAGTCAAGGCGGCGCCTGCGGTAGGTGCGGACAGCCGGTGCCGGGGTCGGCACCGGGAATGAACGGCAGCGGTGGAAACGGCGGCCGCGCGCAGCCAGCATACTTGCCGGTGCTTTCACGCCGCAAGTAACATCGGGCGCTGCATTCTGGCCCTGCGCGCCGTCCCGCACGCTCGCCCCGGTGGCCGTCGACCCGCACGTCCGCACTCCACTCCCACGCTCCACGCAGAGGCCCGCCCTTGCGCATTTCCGGCAGCATCACCGCACTGGCGACCCCGTTCAACGTCGCCGGTGAACTCGACATCGACGCCTGGCAGCGGCTGCTGGCCGTACAGCTCGAGGCGGGCACCCAGGCCGTCGTCGTGGCCGGTTCCACCGGCGAAGCTGCGGCGCTGTACGACATCGAATACGACACCCTGCTGCGCACGGCCGTCGAACTGGTGGCCGGCCGCGTGCCCGTGCTTGCCGGCACCGGGCTGTCCAACACCGCCAAGACCATCGAACAGACCCGTCGGGCGGCGGCGCTGGGCGCCGACGCGGCGCTCGTGGTCACGCCGCCGTACGTGCGCCCCACCCAGGCCGGACTGGTCGCGCACTACCGCGCGGTGGCCGACGATGGCGAACTGCCCGTCATGCTCTACAACGTGCCGGGCCGCACCGGGATCGACCTGCTGCCGGAAACCGTGGCCGAACTGGCCGGTCACGCCCGCATCATCGGTGTGAAGGAAGCGGTGGCCGATGCGGCGCGGATGGACGCGCTGCTGCGGCTGCGCGATGCCGGTTTCGCCGTGCTCAGCGGCGACGACCCGACGGCGTGCCGTGCCATGCTCGCCGGCGCCGATGGCGTGATCTCGGTGGCGTCGAACGTGGTGCCCGCGTCGTTTCGCCGATTGTGCGACCTCGCGCGCAACGGCCGGGCCGATGCCGCGCAGGCGCTCGATGGGCGGTTGCAGCCCGTCTGCGATTTCCTTGGTGTCGAATCCAATCCGATCCCGGTCAAGGCGCTGCTGGCCTTGCAGGGTGTGGGCCACGGCCTGCGCCTGCCGCTGACCCCGCTGTCCCCGCGCCACCAGGATGCGGCCGCCACCACGCGCACCCTGGTCGACGCGCTCGAAAACGAATCCCGCGATTCACTCGCGGCCTGAACCGCAGGAGATCCCATGTCCCCCACGCCCCATCGCGTCCGCCGCCTCAATGCTGCCGTTGCCGGTGCACTCGCCATCACGCTGGTGGCTACCGCCGGTTGCAGCTGGTTCCGCAAGGGCGATGCGCTGTACGCGCAATCGCCCGAGTCGCGGCCGCTGGAAGTCCCGCCCGACCTCGACCTGCCGCGCACCGACGGTGCCGCGCCGCAGGGCTCGGTGACTGCCTCCGGGCAGGCCATTGCCACCCAGGCGCCGGCGTCTCCGGGCGCAACTGCGGGTGCGGCCGCACCTGCGCAGGCCGCGGGCTTCACCACGGCCGGCACGCGGGACGAGGTGTACGCGCGCGTGGGCGAGTTGCTGGGCGGCATCGAAGGCGTGGAAATCGCCAGCCGGGCCGAACTGCTGGGCGCCTACGACGTCAACTACGAAGGCGCGAACTTCCTCGTGCGCGTCAGCGAGGTCCAGGCCGGGGCGTACGTGTCGGCGGTCGATCCGCGCGGCATGCCCGCCACCGGTGACGCGCCGGCCAGGTTGATCGCCGCGCTGCAGGGTGCGATCGGCGGCAACTGAGCGCCAGCGCTGCGTGCAATGCGAAACGGGCGCTCCAGGGCGCCCGTTTTGATGTCCGGCTGCGGTGGTCCGCGGGTCCCCGCTGGACGCGGCGCGCTCAGCGCTCCAGCAACGGCAGCTTGCCGGGCTTGCCTTCCCAGTCCTTGGCGTCGGGCAGGCCGTCCTTGCGTGCGGTAATCACCGGCCACTGCGCGGCGAGTTCGGCATTGAGCGCCACGAACGCCTCCTGGCCGGCCGGCACGTCGTCTTCCGGGTAGATCGCGTTGATCGGGCACTCGGGCTCGCACAGGGTGCAGTCGATGCACTCGTCGGGGTCGATCACCAGGAAGTTCGGGCCCTCGTGGAAGCAGTCGACCGGGCACACCTCGACGCAGTCGGTGTACTTGCACTTGATGCAGTTCTCGGTGACGACGAAGGGCATTGGGTTCGTTCCCGTGGGCGAGCGGGGTAGTGTAGCCAGTCGGTGCCGGTCCACCCAAGCCACGCGGCCAGCCCGTCACGCCGGCATGGACGACGATCCGGTCCAGTGTCACCAGACCACAAAGAAGAAAGCCCGCGCATCGCTGCGCGGGCTTTCGAATTGGCGCTCCCTACGAGATTCGAACTCGTGTTTTAGCCTTGAGAGGGCCACGTCC
>CAMPJI010000106.1 GCA_946886865.1 uncultured Lysobacterales bacterium
CCCCAGGACACTGAAATGAACGCTCCCGTCATCGATCGCCCCGCCATCGCCGCCGCGCCCGTGCAGGCTGCCGCGATGCCCCTTTCCCAGCCGCAGGCCCAGGCCCGCCGCCTCGTCCACCGCGAGCGCGACTTCGGCATCGGCTACGGCAGCAGCAGCGGCTACGGCTGCACCCGCCGCTATGCCACCCTGTCCAACCAGCGCCTGTTCCGTTGTGCGTGAGGGCCGGCGCCCCCTGATCGCCCGTCCCCTCCCCGAGCGGGCCACGCACGACACCCTCCCCTGCGACCCCGGCCGGCGCGCTACGTCCCTCTCCGCGTAGCCCGCCGGCCTTCTTTTCGTGGGGCGCCCGGCCCGGGTCGGCTATCGTGGCGCGATGAACCACGCCATCCCGCCTTCGCCCTTCCGCCACCGCCCGTCCCTGGACGCGCTCAACGCCCTCTCCGCCAACACCGCGATCACCGCACTCGGCATCGTGTTCACGGAACTGGGCACGGACTGCCTGCGGGGCACCATGCCGGTCGACGCCCGCACCCACCAACCCTATGGCCTGCTGCACGGCGGCGCCTCGGTGCTGCTGGCCGAAACGCTGGGCAGCAGCGCGGGCAACCTGAGCGTGCCCGAAGGCAAGCGCTGCGTCGGCATCGAAATCAACGCCAACCACGTCCGTGCCGCGCGCGAGGGCTCGGTGACCGGCACCGCCCGGCCGCTGCACGTCGGCGCCAGCACCCAGGTCTGGGAGATCCGGATCGAGGACGAGCGCGGCCGGCTGGTGTGCGTGTCGCGGCTGACGCTGGCGGTCGTGGACGCGCCGGCGCCCGAGACTGGCCCCTGACCGCCCCGACCCGTATCGTTCCGCTGATGAATGCGCCGCCTCCCCCCGGCGCGGCCGCGCCGTCCAGCGCGCCGGCCGCGCGCGCCCTGCGTTACCTGGTCCGTGTCCCGATGCTGGTGTGGCACCTGCTGGTGCACCTGCCGCTGACGCTGGCGCTGATCACGCCGCTGACCGCACGCCTGCGGGTGGCCGGGGGCGAGCGCCTGGACCACCGCCTGATCCGCGCCTGGTCGGCCGGGCTGATGCGGGTGTTCGGGTTCCGCCTGCGCCGGGTCGGCACGCCGCTGCCGGGCGGGGTGATGTTCGTCGCCAACCACGTCAGCTGGGTGGACATCGAGGTCCTGCACAGCCAGCGGATGATGGGTTTCGTGGCCAAGCGCGAGATCTCCCGGTGGCCGGTGGTCGGCTGGATGGCCGCGCGCGGCGAGACGATCTTCCATGCCCGCGGCAGCACCGAGTCGCTGGGCGGGGTGCTGCACGAGATGCTCGCCCGGTTGCGCGCGGGGCGTTCGGTCGGCGTTTTCCCCGAGGGCGGTACGCGCGGCGGCCGCGAAATCGGGCCCTTCCACGCGCGCATCTTCCTGGCCGCGGTCGAGGCCGGGGTGCCCGTGCAGCCGGTCGCGCTGAAGTACGGCGAGCGCGCCCGCGCGCAGACCGTGGTGGCGTTCGGGCCACGGGAGAGTTTCGTCGCCAACTTCTTCCGGCTGCTGGGTGAGCCCGCCCGCGTGGCCGAGGTGCACTTCCTCGCGCCGATCCTGCCCGGCGACACCGATGGCCGCCGCCGCATCGCCGACCAGGCACGTCAGCGGATCGTCGACGCGATGGCCTCCGGGGCCGGGAATCCGGGCTAGGACCGCCTCAGGGGCGAGGCGCGGCGTCCGTTCGCGACGGGGTAGCCTGTCCACCATCCGATTTCACTTGAACCTCGGCCCTCCATGCTGACCGCCGCCGACTACCGACCGCCCCGCTGGCTGCGCAACGCCCACGTCCAGTCGGTGCTGGGCTCCAGCCCGTTGCGCCGGCGGCATGGCGAGCGCAGCCTGGCGGCCACCGGCGCGCAGACAACAGTGCATCTCGTCGATGCCGGCGACGGCGTACGGCTGCAGGGCCTGCACAGCACCGTGCCGGGGCGAGAGCCCCACGGCCTGGCGCTGCTGCTGCACGGCTGGGAGGGCAGCGTCGACTCCAGCTACATGCGGCTGACCGCGGCCGAACTGCTGCAGCGCGGGTTCGAGGTGTTCCGCCTCAACTTCCGCGACCACGGCGAGACACACCACCTCAACGAGGCGCTGTTCCACTCCAACCGCATCGACGAGGTGGTGCGCGCGGCCTGCGAGGTCGCCGCGCGTTTCGGCCGGCGCCCGCTCACGGTGGCCGGCTACTCGCTGGGCGGCAACTTCGCGCTGCGCCTGGCGCTGCGCGCACGCGCCGCCGGGCTGCCGCTGGCGCACGTGGCCGCGGTGTGCCCGGTGCTGGACCCGGCGCGCACCATGGAGGCGATGGAGCAGGGCTTCCCGCTGTACCTGTGGTACTTCGAACGCAAATGGCGGCGCTCGCTGGCGCGCAAGCGCCAGCTGTTCCCCGGCAGCCACGATTTCGACGACCGCACCCTGGGCCTGCGCATGCGCCCGCTGACGCAGTGGATGGTCGAGCGGCATACCGAGTTCGGCACCCTGGACCGCTACTTCGACGGCTACTCCATCGCCGGCGACCGGCTCGCCGCCCTGGACGTGCCGGCCAGCATCCTCATGGCCGCCGATGACCCGGTAATCCCGGTCGAGGGGTTCCGCGCGCTGTCGCTGCCCCCCACCGTGCGGTTGGAGATCGCGCCTTGGGGCGGGCATTGCGGGTTCCTGCAGGGCGCGCGGCTGGACGGTTTCGCCGAGCGCTGGGTGGCCGACTGGCTGATCGCGGCCGCCACGCCGGCCTGACGCCGCGCGCCGGCAGCCAGCACGGGGCGCCAGTACAATCGCCGGTTCGAACCGAGAACCGAGTGCCCCGAGTGTCCGACCACGCCACCACGATCGATGCGCTGCGCCGCGGCGCCGCCCCCGAAGCCTTGGCCGCCGCCCGCGAGGCGGTGGCCGCCCAGCCCGACGACGCCACCGCCCAGCGCCTGCTGGCCGCGGCGCTGCGCCTGTCGGGCGAGCGCGAGGCGGCGCTGGAGGCGATCGACCGCGCCATCGACCTGGCCCCGGACGATGCCAACCTGCACCTGGAACGCGCCGGGCTGATGCTGGATGGCCGCAAGCTCGACGAGGCCGAGGCCTCGCTCGCCCGCAGCGTCGGCCTCGACCCCAACCAGTTTCCCGCCTACATCATCCAGGGCCAGCTGGCCCTAGGCCGCGGCGATCTCGACGAGGCCGAGCGTCTGACGCGTACCGCTGCGCGCATGGCGCCTGAGCACCCCCAGGTAGCGGCGCTGGAGGGCATGCTCGCCCTGCGCAAGGGTGACCCGGACCGCGCGCTGGGCGTGCTCAGTCGTGCCTCCGAGCGCAGCCCGGGCGCACCGCAGCTGCAACTCGCGCTTGCTTTCGCATATATGGCCAAGGGGCACCTGGCTTTCGCTGAGCAGGCATTCCGCAAGTTGCTTGAACGCGATACCGCGTCCCGGGCCCTGCGCGCCGTGTTGGCGGACCTGCTGCGGCGCCAGAACCGTCCTGCTGAAGCGGCCGACATGCTCGCGCCATTGCTGGAACGTGATGACGCCACGCCTGCGCTTATGCGGCTGGTGGGTGAGATCGACTTGTTGGCGGGACGGAACGAGTCGGCGTTACACCATTTGAAACGCGCACTCGACGTCCATCCCGATGACCGGCGTACCTTGGGTGCGGCCGTCGAGGCGTGGCGACGCCTTGATGCGGTCGATGAAGCCCGGATCGAGTTGGACGCAGCTTTGGAAGCGCTTCCGGAAAGCGTGAACCTCTGGCACGCACGCCTGGCGTTCGAGCCGATGGGGGGCGAAGGTGCGCAAGGGGTTGTCACTCGTTGGCAGGCGGCCATGCCTGACTTTGTGCCCGCTTTGGAAGCGCAGTTGGCACTGCACAATCATGCGGGTGACGACGATGCCGCAGATGGGTTGGCGCATCGGATCATCGGTCTCCAGCCGGGTCATGCTCAAGCTGAGCTCCGCCTAATCAATTCGTTGCGCCTAAGTGATCCCGATGCTGCTGTATCGCGCGTCCAAATGCTTATCGAGGGTGCGGCAGATCCGCAGATCAAGCTGGACCTCACGCACCTGCTGGGCCATGTGTACGAGTCCGCGGGCGATCGAGCAAAAGCGGTGGCGAATTGGGCGGGGTTTCAAGCGCAGGTTCTACGACAGAGGTTTCCTCTACCGCCGCCTGTCGGTGTCCTCGACTCCTTGCCCGAACGGGTAGCGGTTCCGGATCGAGCAGACCGCGTCGTGTTCCTGTGGGGCGCCCCCGGCTCACTTGTCGAACGTGCCGCGTGGGCACTCGATCAGCCGGGCCATAGCCTGTATTCGGATCGGCTGGGCGCTCGTCCTCCAAAGGACTTCCTGCAACGTTTTGACAGCGCCGAGGCGTTGGCGGGCGGAGCGCTGGACCCCGCGGCGGCTATCCGCCAGTGGCGCGACGCCCTGCCTTCAAGAGGGCATCGCGGTGGTCCCTTGGTTGACTGGCTGGCGTGGTGGGACAACGCCTTCCTGGCCGCCCTTCGTCCTCACCTGCCCGAAGCGTTGCTGCTGGTGGTCCTGCGTGAACCGCGGGACATGCTGCTCGACTGGCTGGCGTTCGGCGGGCCCGTCCCGTACGCGCTGCCTTCGCCCGCCGAGGGCGCGCGTTGGCTGGCGGCCGGGCTGGAGCAGGTGGCGACCCTGCACGAGGGCGACCTCTTCCCGCACCGTCTGGTGCGGCTGGACGGGATCGAGACCGATTCGGCCGCGATTGCCAAGGCCGTCGCGGAGTCGCTGGACATCCCGCTGCCGGCGGCACAGCAGGGCCAGCTCGGCGCGCCGCACTTCCCCGCCGGCCACTGGCGCGCCTACGCCGAACCGCTGGCCGAGGCCTTCGCGGTGCTGACGCCGGTTGCACGGCGCCTGGGGTATCCCGAGGCCTGATCCAACGATTTCCGCACACGGAGGCTCCATGCAGATCCGCAGCGACAACTTCGAGAACCGCCAGCGCCTGCCGGCCGAATTCGCCGCCGGCGTACGCACCGGCGACGGGGTCGGCTTCGGCGCCAACCGCAACCCGCACCTGGCCTGGAGCGACGTGCCCGAGGGCACGCGCGCCTTCGCGCTGCTGTGCATCGACCCGGACGTGCCGACGGTCGGCGAGATGGTCGGCAAGCCGGGCGTGGAGATCCCCGTCGACCAGGTGCGCACCGACTTCGTGCACTGGGCGATGGCCGACATCCCGGCCGACGTGCGCGCCATTGCCGCGGGCAGCTGCAGCGATGGCGTCGTGCCGCACGGCCAGCAGGACCCGGCCGGCCCTGCGGGGTCGCGCCAGGGACTGAACGACTACACCGGCTGGTTCGAGGGCAACGAGGACATGGTCGGGCAGTGGCGCGGCTACGACGGTCCGTTCCCGCCGCCCAACGACCTGCGCCTGCACCGCTACTTCTTCCGCCTCTACGCGCTTGACGTCGCCACGCTCGCGCTGCCGGACGACTTCACCGCCGCGGACGTGCAGCGCGCCATGCACGGCCACGTGCTGGCCGAGTGCGCCATCCACGGCACGTACTCGCTGCATCCGAAGGTCGAGGGCTGAACAGACGGGGCCGTGCGCCGGCGCGTGCCGGCATCCGGTTAATGCCTCGTATCGCCCCTGAAGCCGCTCCTGCGGGTCAGCTTTTTGTAGGAGCGGCTTCAGCCGCGATCGCGACGCCCAGCCGCGACGCAACTCCAGTCCCGTCGTTGTAGGAGCGACGTGAGTCGCGACCCTCGCAGCCACCGGCCGCCAACGCCGTCGCGACTCACGTCGCTCCTACAGGGAGCCCATCAAACCCCCGCCGGCAACCACAGCAGCAGCACCACGCCCAGCACGATGCGGTAGATCGCGAACGGCGTGTAGCGGTGCCGCCTGATGTAGCCCAGCAGCCAGCGCACGGCGACGAAACCGGTCACGGTGGCGGCGGCGAACGCCAGCCCCATCTCGCCCCAGGCCTCGCCGCCGGTGCCCGACTCGAGAACGTGCTCCAGCAGCGCGTAGCCGCTGGCGGCGAACATCGTCGGGATCCCGACCAGGAACACGAACTCGGTCGCCGCCGAGCGTCGGCCGGTGCCGGCCAGCATCGCCATGAAGATCGCCGCCGCCGAGCGCGAGGTGCCCGGGAACACGCCGGCCACCACCTGCGCCAGGCCCACCAGCACCGCCACCACCCAGGTGATGTGCGCCGAGTCACCGCGACGCTCGGCGATGCGCTCGGCGAACAGCATCCACACCCCGCCCAGGATCAGCGCCCACGCGATCGGCGACACCGTGTCGGGCAGTTCCCAGCCCATCAGCCGCACCGGCAGGCCGACCACTGCCGTCACGCCGAAAGCCACCGCGATCTTCATCAGGTAGTCGCGGTTGGCGGCGTCGCGCAGGCCGGTCGCCAGCGCCCACAGCCGCTGCCGGAACACCAGCGTGATCGCCAGGATCGCGCCGGCCTGGATGACGATGTTGAACAGGTCCGAGCGCGCGCCCAGCCAGTGCTGCGCGATCAGCAGGTGGCCGGTGCTGGAGATCGGCAGGAATTCGGTCAGCCCCTCGATCAGCCCCAGCAGCAGGGCGGCCAGCAGGTCGTTGACGGGACCGGTGGGGGCAGTCGTGGCAATCGGCATGTACGGGCGTCGTGCGCGAGGGCCGCCTAGGATAGGCGATGGCGCGACCGGACCCGTCCGCGCATGCAAACGTATGCAGGCCCAGCCCCGTGCCGGCCCGGTTTAGGCTCACTGGATCACCGGAGCGACCATGACCGCCAGCCCCGCCCAACCCGCGCAGTTGCTCACGCTGTTCGGCGCCACCGGCGACCTCGCCGGGCGGATGCTGTTCCCGTCGTTGTACGGCCTGCAGGCCGAGGGGCTGCTGCCCGAGCGCCTGCGCATCCTCGGCACCGCGCGCAGCGAGCTGGACGATGCCGAATTCCGCGCCTTCGTCGCCGAGTCCGTCCAGCGCCATGTGCCCGACAGCGAGCGCAGTGACGACGCATTGCGCGCCCTGCTCGACCGCATCGAATACCGCGCCGCCTTGCTCGACGACAGCGCATCGATGGCGGCGCTGGCCGAGGCCATCGACGCACGCCGCGACGGCGACGTGCTCTGCCACCTCAGCACCGCGCCGCGCTGGTACGGCGCCGTGTGCGAGGCGCTGGCCGCCGGCGGGCTGGGCGGCCCGGGCACGCGGGTGATGCTGGAAAAGCCGATCGGCCACGACCTGGCCAGCGCGATCGCCATCAACGACGCGGTGTCGGCCGTGTTCGACGAGTCGCAGGTGTTCCGCGTCGACCACTACCTGGGCAAGGAAGGCGTGCAGAACCTGCTGGCGCTGCGCTTCGGCAACGCGCTGTTCGAGCCGCTGTGGAACGCG
>CAMPJI010000107.1 GCA_946886865.1 uncultured Lysobacterales bacterium
GTGGTGTGTGGACCCGGCCCAGCCCGCAGATGGGTGGCTAACACGTGTGAAAGCGTAGGGCTGGCGCCCACTCCCTCCCCTGCCTGCAGGGGAGGGTTGGGGAGGGGTGCTCTTCAATCAACGCGATTGAAAAGCACCCCCTCCCAACCTCCCCCTGCAAGCAGGGGGAGGAGCTCATCCGCTCCAAAGCAGTGCGGCGCTGTGGCTACTTGCCGCACGCCATCGATACTCACCCCGAGGGAGAGTCCAGGGTCTTCTCGCCCCGCGTTGACGCGTCCCCTGCCACCGTTGCCTGCCCGCGACCACGGCCGGCTCCATGACGCTGACGCCCTCCATCCACCCCCACCCGGCCCGGCCGCTTGAAGGTCGCACCGTTCTCATCACCGGCGGCGCCCAGGGCATCGGCCGTGGCATCGCGCAGGCGGTGCTCGGTGCCGGCGGGTCGGTGTGCATCGGCGACACGGACACCGATGCCGGGCACGCCGCGCTGGAGGAATGGGAGATGGGCGACCGGGCGCTGTTTGTGCGCGTGGACGTGGCGAAGGAAGCGCAGGTCGCGCGCTTCGTGGACCGCGCCGTGACGCACTTCGGCGCGATCCACGGCCTGGTCAACAATGCCGGCATCCCCGACCCGGTCAGCGGGCCGCTCGAACAGCTTGGGTTTCGCGACTGGCAACGTCGCCTCGATGCCAGCCTCGGCGGCGCGTTCCTGTGCAGCAAGCACGCACTGCCCGGCTTGCGCGCCACAGGCAGCAAGGCGGAAGGCGACAGCGCAAGCATCGTCAACATCGCCTCGACCCGCGCGCACCAGTCCGAGCCCGACTGCGAAGCCTACGCCGCCGCCAAGGGCGGACTGGTCGCCTTTACCCACGCGCTGGCTGTCAGCGTCGGTCCCGCCGTGCGCGTCAACTGCATCAGCCCGGGCTGGATTGCGACGGACGCCTGGCGCAAGCCCGCCGCGCGGCGGCGCCCGAAGCTGTCGAAACGGGACCACGCCCAGCACCCCGCCGGACGCGTTGGCACGCCCGACGACATCGGCGCCCTCGCCGTCCACCTGCTGTCGCCGGCGTCGGGCTTCACCACCGGGCAGGAGTTCATCGTCGATGGGGGGATGGCACGCCGGATGCGTTACGACTGATCGCGCCCGACGTCCCCGCGACGGTCGGACCCGTCCAGCCGCTCAATCGTCGCAATCGCCGTCGCCGTGCCCGGCGGCCCCGTCAGCGCCCGGTGTGCCCGCGCTTCGACCCTGCGCCGACTGCCGCGCCTTCCGCGCGGCCCACATGTTGTCGACCAGGTTGGGATAACGACGGCCCGCGGCCTCGGCCCGAGCGCGGGCTTCTTCGACCAGCTCGGGTGTGAGCGAGGTCCGTGCCGCACGCGGCTTGGGATTGGCACGGTTCCACGGCTTCGGGGTCGGTGGCTTGCGCATCGTCGCGGGGCTCAGGCGCCGGCGTGCGGCGCCGTGATCGGCTTGAGGGTCGGGTCCAGCGCCACGCGTTCGTCGAACACGAAGCAGCCGCCCTGGTACCCCAGGCCCCCGACCTGCTCGAAGTAGCCCAGGATGCCGCCGTCGAGCTGCTGCACGTTGTCCATGCCATCGGCCCGCAGCCACAGCGCGGCCTTCTCGCAGCGGATGCCGCCGGTGCAGAAGCTGACGACGGTGGCGTCGGCGAGCGATTCGCGATGCGGGGCCAGCGCGCCGGGCAGGTCGACGAAGTTGTCGATCGGCAGGGTCAGTGCGCCTGCAAAGGTGCCGTGGCCCACCTCCTCGCGGTTGCGGGTGTCCAGCAGCACCAGGCGGCGACCGGTGTCGTCGTGGCCCTGTTCGATCCAGCGCGCAAGGTCCGGCGGCGAGACGGCCGGCGCGCGCCCGTCGAGCGGCACGGCGCCATCGCGGCGAAAGGCGATGATCTCGTTCTTGCGCTTGACTTTGAGCCGGGCGAAGGGGACATCGTCGCTGTGGCTGAACTTGGCCTGCAGGCCCTCGAAGCCGGGCTCGGCACGGACGCCGGCGAGAACGGCATGGACGGCGGCCTCCGTGCCGGCCAGAAACAGATTCACGCCTTCCGGTGCGACCAGCACGGTGCCGCGCAGGTCCAGAGCCTCGGCCCGCGCCCGGATGCGGTCGGCCAGGCCGTCGGGGTCGGCGACCGGAGCGAAATGGTAGGCGGCGACGTTGAGGATCATCGGCGCATTTTACGCGCCGCGGCCGGGCCGACGTGCCCGGCCGGGCCCGACCACGCGGGGAATTAACGGGTTCTAGATGCGCCGGTGGCTACGGTGGGCGTGCGCGCCACCGATGCCACCGCGTCCGCGGAGCCAGCGCCCACCCCGGGCGCTGCCACCGGACGCACCATCGCAGCGCGGGTGTCCACGCCCCCAACAGGAGTTCCCCAACGCATGAAAGTCCTACTGAATACCGATAACAACATCCAGGGCGACGAGTCGCTTGCCCAGCACGTCGAAAGCGTGGTCGACGGCGCACTCGGCCGCTTCAACGGCCAGGTCTCGAGGGTCGAGGTCCACCTGAGCGACGTCAACGGCGGCAAGTCGGGCGCCGCCGACAAGCACTGCACCATGGAAGCCCGCATCGACGGCCGCGCGCCGCTGGCCGCCACCGAAGAGGCCGAGACGGTACGCGACGCCATCGCCGGCGCGGCGCGCAAGCTGCAGCGGGTGTTGGACAGCTCGCTGGGCAAGATGGACCGCTGACCGCGGCATCGCTGTAACAGGAAAAGCCGCGTGTCCTGCACGCGGCTTTTTTTTGGGCGAGCTTCAGGCGCCCGGCGTGCAGGAGCGGCCCGGCGGCGGGGTGGACCTGCCCAAGCGTGCGGGCAGGCGGGTGGACGGTTAGCGCGATTGCGCCGGCTGCAGCGTTCCGACGTCGGCCGCCTCCCCCAGCCCGCGGTACAGGTCCACGACCTGCCCCATCAGCACGTCGGTGCCCCAGCGGCGCGCATCACGCGGGCCGGCGTCAGACAACGTGCCACGCAGTTCGGCACTCCGCAGCACGCGGGCCACGTTGTCGGCAAAGGCGCCCACCTCCTCATCGCTGACCACGGCGCTGCCTGCACCGGCCAGCACGGTGGCCGTCCCCATCACCGCGGTCGAGACGATCGGCACGCCCAGGGCCATGGCCTCCAGCAGCACCAGCCCCTGCGTTTCGGTCGGCGAGGCGAAGACGAAGGCATCGCCCGCGCGGTAGGCGTCCAGCAGCTCGCATTCGCGGTCCAGGTTGCCGAAAAACCGGACGTTGGCGCCCAGTCCCAGCTGCTCGACGCGGGCGCGCAGGCGCGGGGCGTCCGGACCTTCACCGGCCACCAGGAACAGCAGCGTCGGGAACGCCCCGACCAGGCGCGCGACGACCTCGAGCAGGAAGCCGATGTTCTTCTCCACCGCCAGCCGGCTGACGGTGACGAGCGTCGGCCGGCCGGGGTCGATGCCATGCCGGCGGCGGAAACGCGCGCCATCACCACCGCTGAACTCGGCCAGCTCCAGCCCCGTCGGGATGACACTGTGCGGGGTCCGGATGCCGTACCGCTCCAGCACCTCGACCATCTGCACGCTGGGCACGATGAGGTGGTCCACCTGGTGGCACAGGCGGCGCGACGTGGCGCGGGCGATCCGACGCGTCACCCCGCTCGGCAGCCATGGCAGGTAGTGGCCGACGTATTCCTCGAAATAGGTGTGGTAGGTCTCCACCAGCGGCCGCCCCGTGCGGCGCGCGAGGCGCACGCCCAGCGTGTGGGCACGGAACGGCGTATGCACGTGGATCACGTCCCAGGGCCGCACGGCCAGCCGGTCGATGGCCTGGCGCAGGGCCCGCGCGCGGATCAGCCGGTCCTCGGGGTCGAAGAACACCACCCGCGACGGCAGCCGGATGACTTCCAGCCCGGCGTCGTCGGGCACCCCCTCCGCGTCGCCGTATCCGGGCGCCACCAGCGTGACCCGGTGGCCCAGCCGCAGGAGGGCGCGGGCAAAGGTGCGGATGGAGGTCGACACCCCGTTGACCCGGGGGAAGTACACGTCCGACAGCATCAGGATGTCCATCGGGCGCGATGCTGCGGCGGCTTCATGACGGCGGTGTGTCAGGTCGATCCCAAGGCCCGCGCGCTCAAGTCCGTACGCCCGCGGCCGCTACCGGGTGCGAACGTGCGCCACGGCCCGGCGCGCCAACCCCGATAGAATCGCCGCAGGCCCCGATCTGAGATGAGCACCCGGGTGGATTCCAGCCTCGTCGCACCGACCCGCCGCCGGAGCCTCCGCGTTGCAGTGCCCGTGGCGGTGTATGTCGGCTGGCTGCTCGCGTATGCCGCGGCGCAGCTGATGGCCTATGCGCCCCATGCCAGCCTGTGGTTCCCACCCGCCGCAGTGACGTTCGCGGCAGTCGCGGCGTTCGGCTGGACGCGCGCGGCACCGGCGCTGCTGGCCGCTTCGGCCACGGCCAGCGCGGTCACGCTGATGGGCTATGCGGTCCCTCCCCGCAGCGCGCACTGGATCGCAGGCCTCGTGCTGTTCCCGGCCGCGCACGTGGCCTCGTTCGGGCTGGCGGCGCGCTTCACGCTCGCCTCGGTCGGCCACGGCCCGGTGCCGTCGCTGCCCCGTACCGTGGCGGCGTTCCTGGTGGGTGGCGCGGTGGCATCGGCGCTGGCGGCGTGGCTGGGCGCGTGGACCATGCACTGGGCGGGGATGCTGGAACGCGACGCCATCCTCGCCACCGCACTGCCCTGGTGGATCGGCGATTACGCCGGGCTGACCGCATTGGGCCCGCTGTTGATGCTGGCCTTGCGCCGGCTGTCCGAACAGGCCCGCCTGCCCGTGCGCGACGTGCTGTACGCCTTCGACGCCCTGCCCCGCCCCCCGCACACCCGTGGCCGCCTGCTGCCGAAACTGGCGCTGGTCCTGGGCCTGGCATTGGCCGGACTGCTGGCGCTGGCCGCGGCGCCGCAGCACGAGTCGCTGCTGTTCCCGGTGTTCCTGGCCATCGTGCTGCAGCTGTGGATCGCCCACACGCAGGGGATGCTCGAATCGCTGTTGTCGGTCGCGATCATCAGCATGGTGCTGGTGGCGGCGGTCGCCGCGCTGGGCCTGGGCGAGCACGCCCTGACGCTGCAGTTCGCGATGGTCACGCTGGCCGCCGGCAGCTATTTCGGGTTGGCGATCCCGGTCCTGTACACCGACAACAGCAACCTGCGCCGCCTGCTGACGCACGACGCAATGACCGGTGCGTGCTCGCGCGCGTTCTTCCTGGAGCTGGCCGAACAGGCCCGCCAGTCGGCGCTGCGCCGCGGCGAGCCGGTGGCGGTGCTGATGATCGACCTGGACAACCTCAAGACGCTCAACGACGGGCATGGCCACCAGGCCGGCGACCGGGCGCTGGTGGAGGTGGCCGAGGCCTGCCGCGCGGCGTTGCGGCGTGAAGACGTGTTCGGCCGGTTGGGCGGCGACGAGTTCTGCGCGGTGCTGCCCGGCTGTGCGGCGCCACAGGCCGACCGGGTGGCGCGCAGCGTCCAGGCCCGCCTGATGCGGGCGCGGGTCAGCATCGGCATCGCCATCGACGACCGGCCCGACACCGCGCTGCATACCGTGATGGACCGTGCCGACACTGCGCTGTACGCGGCCAAGCGGGCCGGACGGGGCCGGGTCGAACTCGCCTGACGCACGGCGGCCGCGTCGTGGATCGCACGGCGCCCTAAAGAACCCCGTGGCGCGGCCGATACCCGGCTCAGGACACACCTTTTCGCCATGCCAGGACCTGACCGATGAGCGCCCGCCCCACTGCCCTGCTCTGCGACGACTCGCGCGCCTTGCGCATGCTGGCCGCACGCCAGCTTGAAGACTGCGGTTTCGACGTGGTGGGGGAAGCCGACAACGGCGAGGACGCGGTGACGCAGTTCCTGAAACTCAAGCCCACGGTGGTCCTGCTGGACCTGGTGATGCCCAAGCGCGACGGCAAGCAGGCGCTGCGCGAGATCCTGGCCCACGACAGCCAGGCCCGCGTGGTGATCCTCAGTTCGCTCGGCGCCCAGGCCGACATCGAGGAGTGCCTGCGCCTGGGCGCGCGCTCCTACCTGCAGAAGCCCATCGATCCGGACGTGATGGCGCGCGTGCTCCACGAAACCGTCGCCTGACGCACGAGGTCCCCAATGGCAGCCAAGTTCTTCGGCCAGTTCCTGCTCGAACAGGGCCTGATCAACCGCCAGCAGCTGCTGGCGGCCCTTGAGGCACAACACGCGTCCAACCCGATGCTGGGCGAGCTGGCCCAGAACCGCGGCTGGATGAGCGCCGGACAGGCGCGCCGCATCAACGAGCGCCAGCGTGCCGAGGATCAGCGGTTCGGCGACATCGCCGAGTCGATGGGCATCCTCGAACGCGCACAGGTCGAGGAGCTCCTCGCCGAGCAGAAGGCCCGCCGCAAGCTGTTCGGCGAGATCCTGATCGAGCAGGGCTCGATCAACCGCCTGCAGCTGGATGCCGCGCTGCGCGAACACCAGGCCGAACGCGCCGATGCGCTGAAGGCACTGGAGATCGGCGTCGCCAGCCACCCGCTGGGCGAGGCCATGACCAGCGCGATCAACACCAGCATGCGGCTGTTCCCCCGCACGCTGGGGGCGCCGTGCCAGGTCGCCAGCGTGGTCGGCTCGGCCGACGCGCTGCCGGCGTGCGAGGTGACCGCGCACGTGCGCATCGCCTCGGACGCGCCCATGGCGATCGGCGTTGCCTGCGACGAGGCGACCATGCACCGCATGGCGTGCGCGTTCCTGTCGATCGAAGCGGCGCAGTGCGATGACGCCCTCGCCCGCGACGCGCTGGGCGAACTGGTCAATGTGCTGATGGGGTACGTGGTGCGCGAGACCGTGCCGGCCGACGCCACCTACCGGGCCGCGCCGCCGGACTTCGCCGTATCGGCCGCCAACTTCCTGCGCCAGGACGGACGCACGCTGGCCGTGGCGATGACCTCACCGCTGGGCCCGTTCGTGCTGATCGTCAACAACTGAGCTTCCTAGCACCGCAGGGGCGGCGGCGAAGGCCGGCCGCTCCAAACGCGCCGTGTGCGATGACGCCGGCTGGCTCGACGCACGACCGTGCGGCGCAATCCGGCCCGGCCGCGCGCCCACGCCAGGGACGTCTCAGCTCACAACGCCGACGCGACCACCAGGATCGCGATCGCCGACCCCACCGCCCACACCACGCCCCGCATGCCGT
>CAMPJI010000108.1 GCA_946886865.1 uncultured Lysobacterales bacterium
CCCCACCCCCGATCCCAACGCCGACCCGGCGGTCGCGTGGCAGGTCGCCGTGCCGGTGCCGCTGCCGCGGCTGTTCGACTACCGCGCCCCGCAGGGCGCCCCGGCACCGCCGCCGGTGGGCCACCGGGTGCGGGTGCCGTTCGGGGCCTCGGGCGAGCGCGTCGGGGTGGTGGTCGGCGCGGCGCCCCTGCCGCCGGACGACGGCGCCCTGAAGCCGGTCACCGCGCTGCTGGATGACACCCCGCTGCTGCACGGGGAGCTGCTGGATTCGCTGCGCTGGCTGGCCCGGTACACCCATGCCCCGCCCGGCGAGGTGCTGGCCACGGCACTGCCGGGCCCGCTGCGGCACGGCGAACCGCTGCCCGACACCCTCACCTGGGCCTGGCGGCTGACCGAGGCCGGCGCCACCGCGCTGCCGGGCATGCGCGCCGGTCGGCCGCGGCAGCTGGCCGAGGCCCTGGGCGCCGGCCCCATCGACGAGTGCACGCTGGACGCACAGCACGACGGCTGGCGGGCCGCCGCCCGCCGCCTGCAGGGCCGCGGGCAGGCCGAACGCGTGGCCGATGACGCCGTCGCGCCGGTCGCCCCACCCCCCGGGGTGCCCGGACCGGTGCCCAACGCCGAGCAGCAGGTCGCCATCGACGCCATCCGCGGCGCGGCGGGCGGGTTCGCCGCGCTGCTGCTGGACGGCGTCACCGGCAGCGGCAAGACCGAGGTCTACCTGCAGGCGATCGCCGACTGCCTGGCCCGCGGCAGACAGGCGCTGGTGCTGGTGCCCGAGATCGGCCTGACGCCGCAGACGCTGGCCCGCTTCCGCGCGCGCCTGGGCGTGCCGGTGCACGCGCTGCACTCGGGCCTGTCGGATGGCGAACGGGCCCGCACCTGGGCGGCGTGCCTGCGCGGGCAGGCCCGCGTCGTGGTGGGCACGCGCTCGGCGGTGTTCCTGCCGCTGCCCGACGCCGGCCTGATCGTCATCGACGAGGAGCACGACGGCAGCTTCAAGCAGCTCGACGGCATCCGCTACCACGCGCGCGATTTCGCGCTGGTGCGCGGCAAGGCACTGGAGGTGCCGGTGGTGCTGGGCAGCGCGACGCCGTCGCTGGAGTCGCTGCACAACGCCACCACCGGCCGGTATGCGCACCTGCGCCTGACCCGCCGCGCCGGCCGCGCGCAGCCGCCGCGCGTGCGCGTGGTCGACGTGCGCAAGCGGCCGCTCACCGCGGGCCTGTCGCCCGAGCTGCTGGCCGACCTCGGCCAGGTGCTGCAGGCGGGCGGGCAGGCGCTGGTGTTCAAGAACCGGCGCGGCTATGCGCCTGTGCTGCTGTGCCACGACTGCGGCTGGACCGCGCACTGCCCCCGCTGCAGCACGCCCGAGCGCGGCACGCCGATGACCGTGCACGGCGGCGGGCGCCGGCTGCAGTGCCACCACTGCGGCGCGCGACGACCGGTGCCCAACGCATGCCCCGACTGCGGTGGGCTGGCGCTGCAGGCGCAGGGCGCCGGCACCGAGCGCATCGAGGAGGCGCTGGCCGAGCGCTTCGCCGACGTCCCGGTGCTGCGCATCGACCGCGGCACCACCCAGCGCCGCGATGCGCTGGAACAGGCGCTGGCCGGGTTCGGCGACGCGCCCGGCGTCCTGGTCGGCACGCAGATGCTGGCCAAGGGCCACGACCTGCCGCACCTCACGCGCGTGGCCGTGGTCGGCATCGACGAGGGCCTGTTCTCGGCCGACTTCCGCGCGCCGGAAAAACTCGCGCAACTGCTGATCCAGGTGGCCGGCCGCGCCGGCCGCGCCGAGAAGCCGGGCGAGGTGCTGCTGCAGACGCACCACCCCGAGCACCCGCTGCTGGCGACGCTGCTGTCGGGCGGCTACCCGGCGTTCGCCGTCGAGGAGTTGGCGCAGCGCGAGGCCGCCGGCTTCCCGCCGTTCGCGCACCTGGCGCTGCTGCGCGCGGAAGCGAAACAGCTGGATGTCGCGCACGCCTTCCTGCGCGCGGCGCGCGATGCGCTGTCCGGGGCGGCGGCCGGCGCGGTCGAACTCAGCGGCCCGCTGCCGGCACCGATGCCGCGCCGCGCCGGCTACCAGCGCGCGCAGCTGCTGCTGTCGTGCCCGACACGTGGCCCGCTGCATGCGGCGCTCGATGCCGCCTTGCCCGCGATATACGCACTGCCCGACGCACGCCGGGTGCGCTGGTCGCTGGATATCGACCCGGTCGACCTGTACTGACCCTCAGCGCGAGCGCGCGCCGGCCTTGCGCGGGCGTGCCACCGGCCTGTCGCGGATCCAGATGTTCTGGTGCTCGCGCTTGACCTCGAACAGGCCGGTCGCCTCGATCAGATCGCTGAGCTTGCGGTAGCCGTGGTTGCGCGGGTCGAACGACGCCTGGTTGGCGATCTGGTGGCCGACCGCGCCCAGGTTGGACCAGCCGTCGTCGTCGCTGGCCAGGTCGACCGCGCCACGCAGCAGCTGCACCAGCTTGGCGTCGCCGCGCAGCTCGGTGGCGGTGCGTGCGCGCGTGGCGGTGGTGTCGCCCGCGCCCGACGGCTCGCCCAGCGCCTCGACGTAGGTGAACTTGGAACACGCGTTGACGAACGGCTCGGGCGTCTTCTTCTCGCCGAAGCCATAGACCTTCATGCCGTCGGTCAGCAGGCGCATGACCAGCGGGGTGAAGTCCGCATCCGACGACACGATCGCGAAGCCATCGAGGTTGCGCGCGTACAGCAGGTCCATGGCGTCGATCACCATCGCCATGTCCGAGGCGTTCTTGCCGCGGCTGTAGGCGAACTGCTGCACGGGGCGGATCGCGTACTCGTGCAGCACCGCCTCCCAGCTCTTGATGTGCGGGTTCTTCCAGTCGCCGTACGCGCGCCGCACGTTGGCCACGCCGTAGCGCGCGACCTCCGCCAGGATCACGTCGACCTTGGCGGCCGGCGCGTTGTCGGCGTCGATCAGTACGGCGATGCGTTTCTCGGTGTCGGCCATGGCGGTGTCCGGATGCGAAGTGCCGCCGAGCCTAGCGCAGCCCCGCGCATGACGCCGCCACCGGGCTTCACGCACAATGCCGGCCGACTTCGAACCACGACAGGCACGACGCGACATGACCGATGCATTGCAGCAGCTGCGCGACCACTCCACGGTGGTGGCCGACACCGGCGACATCGAAGCGATCGCACGCTTCACGCCGCAGGACGCGACCACCAACCCGTCGCTGCTGCTGAAGGCCGCCGCGCTGCCCGCGTACGCGCCGTTGCTGCAGGCCGCCGTGGCCGATGCGCGCGGCGATGACCGCGGCCCGCGCGTGGCCGATGCCGGCGACCGACTGGCGGTGGCGATTGGCGGCGAGATCCTCAAGCTCATCCCGGGCCGGGTGTCGACCGAGGTCGATGCGCGCCTGAGCTTCGACACCGAGGGGACCATCGCGCAGGCCCGCAAGCTGGTGGCGCTGTACGACGGCGCCGGCATCGGCCGCGACCGGTTGCTGATCAAGATCGCCGCCACCTGGGCGGGCATCCGCGCGGCCGAGCGCCTGGAGCGCGAAGGCATCCAGTGCAACCTCACGCTGCTGTTCTCCTTCGCGCAGGCGGTGGCATGCGCCGAAGCCGGCGTGCACCTGATCTCGCCGTTCGTCGGGCGCATCCTCGACTGGCACCTGGCCAACGGCGCGGCGCCGCCGGCCACGCCCGATGACGACCCCGGCGTGCAGTCGGTGCGGCGCATCTGGCAGTACTACAAGCGCCACGGCTACGGCACGGTGGTGATGGGCGCGAGCTTCCGCAACACCGGGCAGGTGCGCGCGCTGGCCGGCTGCGACCGGTTGACCATCTCGCCCGAGCTGCTGGAGGCGCTGTCGCGGGACACCGCGCCGCTGGCGGCCGCGCTGGCCGATGACGGTCAGCGCCTGGCCGCGCCGGGCGTCATGACCGAGCCGGCGTTCCGCTGGCACCACAACGAGGACCCGATGGCCACCGACAAGCTGGCCGACGGCATCCGCCGCTTCGCCGCCGACCAGCGCAAGCTCGAGGCGCTGCTGGACGGGGCCATGGCCGCATGAGCGCGGCCGCCGCGCCGCTGACGCCCGCGCGCCGCCTGCGCAGCATCTTCAGCGGCTCGGTCGGCAACCTGGTGGAGTGGTACGACTGGTACGTCTACGCCGCCTTCTCGCTGTACTTCGCGCAGGTGTTCTTTCCCGCCGGCGACCGCACCACGCAACTGCTCAACACCGCGGCGATCTTCGCCGTCGGCTTCCTGATGCGCCCGCTCGGCGGCTGGCTGCTGGGCCGGTACGCCGACCGCCACGGCCGCAAGGCCGCGCTGCTGCTGTCGGTGCTGATGATGTGCACCGGCTCGCTGATCATCACCTTCACCCCCGGCTACGCCAGCATCGGCGTCGCCGCGCCGGTGCTGCTGGTGCTGGCGCGGCTGCTGCAGGGCCTGAGCGTGGGCGGCGAGTACGGCACCTCGGCGACCTACCTCAGCGAGATGGCCACGCGCGAGCACCGCGGCTTCTGGTCCAGCTTCCAGTACGTGACGCTGATCCTCGGCCACCTGCTGGCGCTGGGGGTGCTGATCCTCTTGCAGCAGGTGCTGCTGACCGACGAACAGCTGCGCGAGTGGGGCTGGCGCATCCCGTTCGCGATCGGCGCGCTGGCCGCGGTCACCGCGGTGTGGCTGCGGCGCAACATGCTCGAGACCGAGACCTTCGCGCGCAGCGAGGCCGTCGCCGACGCCACTGGCCAGCAGCGGCAGGGCACGCTGCGCGCACTGATGCAGCACCCGCGCGCGGTGCTCACCGTCATCGGCCTGACCATGGGCGGGACGCTGGCGTTCTATACGTACACCACGTACATGCACAAGTTCCTGGTCAACAGCGCCGGGCTGGACGGCCGCACCGCGTCCTTGCTCAATGCCTCCACGCTGCTGCTGTACATGCTGATGCAGCCGCTGGTGGGCGCGCTGTCGGACCGCATCGGCCGGCGCCCGATCCTGATCGCGTTCGGCGTGCTGGGCACGGCGCTCACCTACCCGATCCTGTCGCACCTGCAGGACGTGCAGAGCGCCGGCGAGGCGTTCTGGCTGATCCTGGCGGCGCTGGCGATCGTCAGCGGCTATACCGCGATCAACGCTGTGGTGAAGGCCGAACTGTTCCCGGTGGAGGTGCGCGCGCTCGGCGTCGGCCTGCCGTACGCGCTGACCGTGGCGCTGTTCGGCGGCACCGCCGAGTACGTCGCGCTGTGGTTCAAGCAGGCCGGCATGGAGAGCGGCTTCTACTGGTACGTCACCGCCTGCATCGCGTGTTCGTTGCTGGTCTACCTGTGGATGCCCGACACGCGCCGCACCTCGCGCATCGACGCCGACGAGGCCCGCGCATGAGCGCGCCACTGCCACACGTGGTCGTGATCGGCGGCGGCTTCGCCGGGCTGTGGGCGACGCGCGCACTCGCCGGCGCCCCGGTGCGCGTGACGCTGGTCGACCGGCGCAACCACCACCTGTTCCAGCCGCTGCTGTACCAGGTCGCCACCGCCGGGCTGTCCGCGCCCGACATCGCCGCGCCGCTGCGCCACATCCTGCGGCGGCAGCGCAACGTGGAAGTGCGCCTGGGCGAGGCCACCGGCATCGACCTGCCGGCGCGCTGCGTGCAGCTGGCCGACGGCGACGCGCTGCACTACGACCACCTGGTGGTGGCCAGTGGGGCCACGCATGCCTACTTCGGCCGCGACGACTGGGCCGCGCACGCCCCGGGGCTGAAGACGCTGGACGACGCGCTGGCGATCCGCCGCCGGCTGCTGCTGGCGTTCGAACGCGCCGAAGCCACCGACGACCCCGACGAGCGCGCCGCCTGGCTCAGCTTCGCCGTGGTCGGCGGCGGGCCGACCGGCGTGGAGCTGGCCGGCACGTTGGCGGAGATCGCGCGGCACACGCTGCGTGCGGAGTTCCGCCGTATCGATCCCGCGCAGGCCCGCGTGCGGCTCGTCGAGGCGGGTCCCCGGGTGCTGGCGTCGTTCCCCGAATCGCTGTCGGCGCGCGCACGCACGCAACTGGAGCGGCTCGGCGTGGAGGTGCTGACCGGCCGGCCGGTGGAGGCGATCGACGCATACGGCTTCCGCATGGGCGGCGTCGACGTGCCGGCGCGCACCGTGCTGTGGGCCGCCGGCGTCGCCGCCTCGCCGCTGGGGGCGCTGCTGGATGCGCCGCGCGACCGGGCCGGACGCGTGCGCGTGGCGCCGGACCTGAGCGTGCCGGGGCATCCGGAGGTGTTCGTAGCCGGCGACCTCGCCGCGGTCGAACAGGACGGGCGGCCGGTGCCCGGCGTCGCACCGGCCGCCAAGCAGATGGGCGCGCACGTGGCGCGCGTCATCCGTGCGCGACTGGCCGGCAAGAGTGCGCCGGCGTTCCGCTACCGCGACTTCGGCAACCTCGCGACCATCGGCCGCATGGCCGCGGTGGTCGACCTGCACGGCTGGAAGCTGTCGGGCGTGCTGGCGTGGTGGTTCTGGCTGGCCGCGCACGTGTTCTTCCTGATCGGCTTCCGCAACCGGCTGATCGTGCTGATCAACTGGGCGTGGGCGTACTGGAGCTACCAGCGGCACGCGCGGATCATCCTGGAGGCGCCTGAAGGCGAAGGCGACGGTGGTGCGCGCTGACCCGTGCGCGGGCACATCCGACTACTTCAACTCTCGTCATTCCCGCGAAGGCGGGAATCCAAGGACGTCCAGCCTTTGAAAAACAGAGCCGGATCGCTGCCCCATCTTCGCGGGGACGGGAGAAAATGCCGGTCGGGTTCCTTCGAGTCTCTCGTGCAGGCTCTTATCCATGGTCGTGCGAACGGTGAACAACCACGTCCATGGATTCCCGCCTTCGCGGGAATGACGGGCAAAGGCGGGTCCGCGGCACTGCCGTAACGAAAAACGGCCCGCCGAAGCGGGCCGTCCCTGTGTCATCAAGACGACACGGCGCGATTACTTCAGCGCCTTCTCGAACAGCTCGTGGATGCGGCGGTACTCGTCGTACCAGCTGTCGCTGTGCACGAAGCCGTGGCGCTCCAGCGGGTAGCTGGCCAGTTCCCACTTGTCCTTGCGCAGCTCGATCAGGCGCTGCGCCAGCATCACCGAGTCCTTGTAGAACACGTTGTTGTCGATCATGCCGTGGGCGATCAGCAGGTGGTCCTGCAGGCC
>CAMPJI010000109.1 GCA_946886865.1 uncultured Lysobacterales bacterium
TGACCTTCTCGATGCGGGTCTTGATCAGTTCGCTGATTTCGGACGGGTTGAGCTGGGTGGTAGACATTTGGGATTCCTCGAACGCGTGCGGCCGGGTGCCGTCGCGGTTGGATCAAACTGTTGTAGGAGCGCGTGGGGCGAAGCGGTAACCGGAGCCGGGGACGCCTGCGCGCCGACCCGCTCCTTCGTGTCTCGTTACTGGGTCAGCATCGACTGCAGGCGGGCCAGCTTGCCCTTGAGCGAACCGTCGATCACCACGTCGCCGGCGTCGATCACCGCGCCGCCGATCAGCGAGTCGTCGACCGAGGTCTCGATCTCGACCTCGCGGCCGAAGCGACGCTTGAGCGCGGCGCGGATCGATTCCAGCTCCGATGCCGGCAGCGCGCTGGCGGCCGTGACGCGGGCCTTGACCACGCGATCGGCGTCGGCGCGCAGCTCTTCGAACATGCCGGCGATTTCAGGCAGCAACGGCAGGCGGCGGTTGTCGGCCAGCAGCGCGATGAAGCGGCCGAACGCCTCGTCGGCGCCCTCCGGCGACAACAGCGAGACCGCGTCGGCCTCGCCCAGCTGCGGGTGGCCCAGCAGGCCGTGCACCTGCGGGTCGGCCGACACGCGCGCGGCGAACGCCAGCGCGTGGGACCACTCGGCGGTGCGGCCGGCATCGCGCGCCAGCGCGAATGCGGCGCGGGCGTAGGGACGGGCAAGGGTCAGGGGCTGGCTCATGGCGCGGTCAGATCTCGGCCGCGAGTTCGTCCAGCAACGCCTTGTGGGCGTTGGCGTCGATCTCGCGCTTGAGCAGGCGCTCGGCACCGGTCACCGCCAGCGCGGACACCTGGCGGCGCAGGTCCTCGCGGGCGCGGGTCGCGGAGGCTTCGATCTCGGCCACGGCCAGGGCCTTCTGGCGCTCGGCCTCGGCGATGGCCTCGTTCTTGGCCTGGTCGACGATCTGGTTGGCGCGCTGGTGGGCCTGCTCGATGATCTCGTTGGCCTTGCCACGCGCTTCGCGCAGCGTCGCGTCGACCTTTTCCTGCGCCTGGGCGAGCGCCTTCTGGCTGTTGTCGGCCGCGGCCAGGCCTTCGGCGATCTTCTTCTGGCGCTCCTCGATCGCGGCCAGCAGCGGCGGCCAGATCTTGGTGGCGATGATCCAGATCAACGCGGCGAAGGCCAGCGCCTGGGCGAATAGGGTGAGGTTGATGCTCATGCGTAAGGCTCTGCCAGTGCGGAGAGGGGTGTCGGTGCCGGTTACGGCACCGACCCTTCATTGCCGCGACGGCCGGCGCGAACGCCGGTGCCGCGGCATGCAACCGTTGCTTAGCCGGCGAGGCGACCGGCCTCGGCCAGCAGCGCCGACGCCAGCGGGTTGGCGAAGGCCAGCAGCAGCGCGACGGCGACGGTGATGATGAACGCGGCGTCGATCAGGCCGGCGGTGATGAACATGCGGACCTGCAGGACCGGGATCAGCTCCGGCTGGCGGGCGGCCGACTCAAGGAACTTGCCGGCCATGATGGCCAGGCCGATACCGGCGCCGAGGGCGGCGAGGCCGATCATGATGCCGACGGCCAGAACGGTCGAGGCCTGAACCGAAGCGAGGTGGGCAAGGATTTCCATGGTGGTCTCCGAAACGAGTGCTTAAGGGTTGGAACGCGGATGGATGAAACGAAAACGGGTCGTGCAGCGGCAGCCACCCATTGCCTTCTGACAGGCGTTAGTGGGCGTCTTCCGAAAGGCTGAGGTAGACGATCGACAGCATCATGAAGATGAAGGCCTGCAGCGGAATCACCAGCAGGTGGAACAGCATCCAGCCCAGGCCGAACAGGCCGCCGGCGAAGGCGCCGATGATGCCCGCGCCGCCCAGGACCCAGATCAGCAGGAACACGATCTCGCCGCCGAACATGTTGCCGAACAGTCGCATCGCCAGCGAGATCGGCTTGCTCAGCCACTCGACGGTGTTGAGGATCAGGTTGAACGGCATCATCCACTTGCCGAACGGCGCCGTCAGGAATTCCTTGGTGAAGCCGCCCAGGCCCTTGGCGCGTAGCGCGAAGAACAGCATCAGGAAGAACACGCTGATCGACAGGCCGAGCGTCGCGTTGACGTCGGCGGTCGGCACCGGCTTCCAGTAATGCACGCCGACGAGCTCCAGCGGCTTTGCGATGAAGTCCGCCGGGATCATCTTCAGCAGGTTCATCATCAGGATCCAGAAGAACAGGGTGATCGCGATGGGCGTCACCAGCTTGCTGGGTCCGTGGTAGGTGTCCTTGGCCTGGCGGTCGACGAACTCCAGGCAGATCTCGACGAAGGCCTGCCACTTGCCCGGCACGCCGGCGGTGGCATTGCGCGTGGCCGTCCAGAACGCGAACACGATCAGCAGGCCCATCAGGACCGCGGTGATCAGGGTGTCCAGGTGCAACGTCCAGAAGCCGCCTTCGCCGACCGACATCGTCAGGTTCTGGAGGTGGTGTTGGATGTACCCGGTGGGAGTCAGTTCCGCCTCGCCCGCCATGTGTCCTGAACCCAATTGATAAGTGGAAAGTTGGTGGATCAGCGGCGCGCCGCGACCAGCAGCTGCGTCAGCAGCGCGACCACGATGCCCGCCAGCAATGCCAGCGGCGGCAGGCGCCATGCGCCCAGGCCCAGCAGCAGCACGGTGAATACGAGCGCCAGCTTGAGCACCACGCCGGCGAACCAGCGCGCCATCACCGCGTTGGCGGGCATCACACCGCCGCCGACCATCAGTCGCGCCGCGAGTGCACCGCCGGCCAGCATGGCCGCCCCTCCGACCGCTGCCGCGACCGCGTGCGAAGCCCCCTGCGACAGCAGCGCCAAAGCCAGCAGCGCTGTTGTTCCGGCCTGCCAGGCCGCCGTTCGGCGTGCCAGGCGTCGGCCTGCTTGCAAGGGATCGTACACGCGGGTACCGCGGGAGTCGGGCGAAAGCGCCCCGGTGAGCCGCAAAAGTATAGAGCGCGTGAGCACTGCGGGCAACCGCCACTCGTATGGCCGTGGCGGGACTCCGGCCGGGCAGCGATAGCCCGCTCCTATCACAGCGAGCGCGACAATCGATTGGACCGCGCCGCGGCACGCGTCGACGATGACAGCCCGCCTTTTCCGGATGCCGCCATGGACAAGACGCTCAGCTTCGCCGCCGTCCACGTCGTGGTGGCATTTCTGGTCGGCTACCTCATGACCGGCAGCGTCTGGGTGGGCGGTGCGCTGGCGCTGGTGGAGCCGGCCTGCAACACCGTCGCGTTCCACCTGCACGAGAAGGCCTGGAAGCGAATCGAGCGGCGCCGGGCGGCGTCAGCCCGGCCACGACTGGCCGCCTGAAGGGGGCGGCGGGACTACCGCTGCTGTGTGGCGAAAAAAATCCCGGAAACCCGGAACCTTTCGAGCGGACCCCGGTCAGACCTGTGCGCCCCCCGCCACTCTCTCCTCGTCAATGGCAAAAAGCAGCGGTGGGCGGCCCCCGAAGCCCCGGCCTGATCCGCCGGGGCTTCGCCTTGTCCGGCGTCCGCGAGCGCATTGACCCGTAGGAGCGGCGTCAGCCGCGATGCCCGTGGTCGCGAAGCCTTGACCATCGATCGCGGCTGAAGCCGCTCCTACAACGGCCCGCACCGCCATCGGCACTGTGCGAGCACGGACCGGCGCTCGCGCTACTTGCGCTTGGGGATATAGAGGTCGGTGATGGTGCCGTCGAACACCTCCGCCGCCATGCCCACCGATTCGCTGAGCGTGGGGTGCGGGTGGATGGTGTGGCCGATGTCGGCGACCTCGCAGCCCATCTCGATGGCCAGCGCGACTTCCGCGATCAGGTCGCCGGCGTGCACGCCCACGATGCCGCCGCCGATCACGCGGTGCGTGGTTTTGTCGAACACCAGCTTGGTGAAACCCTCCGTGCGACCGATGCCGATGGCGCGCCCGCTGGCGGCCCACGGGAACTTGCCGACGCCGACCTTCAGGCCCTTCTCCTTCGCCTCACTCTCGGTGACACCGACCCAGGCGATTTCCGGGTCGGTGTAGGCCACCGACGGGATCACGCGCGCGACCCATTCCTTTTTTTCGCCGGCGGCGACTTCCGCGGCGAGCTTGCCCTCATGCGTCGCCTTGTGCGCCAGCATCGGCTGGCCGACCAGGTCGCCGATGGCGAAGATGTGGGGCGCCGTGGTGCGCATCTGCCGGTCGACCGGGATGAACCCGCGGTCGGTGACCTCCACGCCCGCCTTGGCCGCATCGAGCTTGCCGCCGTTGGGCGCGCGGCCGACGGCCACCAGCACGCGGTCGAACCGCTTCGCTTCGGGTGCGCTGTCGCCTTCGTACGTCACGGCGATTCCGCTCTTCTGCGCCTTGGCGTCGACGACTTTCGTCTTGAGGTGCACGGCGACGCCCTGCTTCTTCAGGCGATCGGCCAGCGGCTTGACCAGGTCCTTGTCGGCCCCCGGCATCAGCTGGTCCATGAATTCGACCACCGTGACCTGGCTGCCCAGCGCGCGGTACACCGTCGCCATCTCCAGGCCGATGATGCCGCCGCCGACCACGAGCAACGTCTTCGGGATCTCGGCCAGCTCCAGCGCATCGGTGGAGTCCATGACGCGCGGGTCGTCCCACGGGAACATCGGCAGCTTCACCGCCTGCGAGCCCGCGGCGATGATGCACTGCTCGAAACGCACCAGCGTCGTCTTGCCGTCGGTGCCGGCGACCTCGAGCTCGTTGGCCGACGCGAACGTGCCGGTGCCCGCGACGACGCGCACCTTGCGCTGCTTGGCCATGCCGGCCAGCCCCTTGGTCAGCTGGCCGACGACTTTTTCCTTGTACGTGCGCAGCGTGTCGAGCGTGATCTTCGGCGTGCCGAAGTCGATGCCGTATTCGGACGCGTGCGCGGCCTCGTCGACGACCGCGGCCGCATGCAGCAGTGCCTTGGAGGGAATGCAGCCGACGTTGAGGCAGACGCCGCCGAGGCTGTCGTAGCGTTCGACCAGCACCGTGTCCAGACCGAGGTCGGCGGCGCGGAACGCGGCGGTGTAGCCGCCGGGGCCGGCGCCCAGCACGAGCATGCGGCATTCGATGTCGGCCTTGCGGCCTGCGGCCTCGGCGGGCTTGGGGCCGGACGCCGCCGCTCCGCCTGCGGCCACGGGCGCCTCGGGTGCCCCGGTTGCGGCCTCGCTGCGCGATTGCGCCGGCGCGGATCCGGCACGCGGGCCGGACGTGGCACGCTCGGGCTGCGCGGGAGCTGACGGCGTGGCATCCGCGCCCGCCGGCGCCTTGGAGGTGCCCTCGCCCCCGGTCTCGCCCCCGGCCTCCAGCACCGCGATCACGGCGCCTTCGGCGACGTTGTCGCCGACCTTCACCTTCAGTGCCTTGACCACGCCGGCCGCGCTCGAGGGCACTTCCATCGTCGCCTTGTCCGATTCCAGCGTGACCAGCCCCTGGTCGACCGCGACGGTGTCGCCCACGGCGACCAGCAACTCGATCACCGGAACGCTGTCGAAATCGCCGATGTCGGGAACCTTGACCTCGATCTCTGCCATGCCTGCCACTCCTCGTCAGTCGCGCGCCGTGTCGGGCGCGGCGTGGTGCTGTGTGTCGCGCTCGGCCACCTCGGCCTCGCGCACGATCTCGCGTTGTGCGTCTTCCTGCGCATCGTTGCCCGAGAGCTCGGCGCGCTCGCGCTCGCTCAGCGTGGACTCCGGCACGTCGTCCGCATCGGCCGGCCGCGGCGTCGCCCCCGCATCGCGCCCGCGCGCGCCGCTCAACCAGTCCAGTGCGTCCTGTCCTTCCAGCCCGAACGCGCTGCGCAGGCGCAGGTCGCGTTGCGGGAACGGAATCTCGATGCCGTGCTCTTTCAGCGACGTGTCCAGCTCCCACAGGTAGGCGGCCTTGATCGCGGCGTTGCGGCGCGCGGCCTCTTCGGTCAGCCACACGGCCAGGATGAACTCCACCGCGCTGTCGCCGAAGCCCACCAGCCACACCTGCGGCCGGTCCTCGCCTTCCATCGCGCGGGTGAAGGGCACGCGCGACGCGGCTTCCAGCGCGGCCTTCTTCACCAGCTCCTTGTCCACGCCGTACGCCACCCCGAACGGCACGCGCAGGCGCCGTCGCGTGCCGCGCAGGGTCCAGTTCACCACGCGTCCGCTGACGAACTCCGAGTTCGGCACCAGGATGTCGATGTTGTCGTTGGTGGTGATGCGGGTGGCGCGGATGTTGATGTCGCGCACCGTGCCGCGCAGCTCGGCATCGAGCTCGACGAAATCGCCCACCTTCAGCGACTTGTCGAACAGCAGGATCAGGCCGGACATGAAGTTGTTGAAGATCGCCTGCAGGCCGAAGCCCAGGCCCACGCCGAGCGCGCCGGCGAATACGGTGAACTTGCCGACGGGAATCCCGGCCAGTTCCAGCGCCAGCAGCACGCCGACCGCCAGGAGGACGTAATGGACGATGCGCGAAACGGTGTACACCGAGGCGGCGTTGGCGCCGGTGCGGCTGCCGTAGCGCCCCAGCGCGCGCTGGGCCAGCAGCGATACGAACCACACCGCCAGCAACGCCAGCACCGCCGCCAGCAGCCCGCCGACGGTGATGCTCAGCCCGCCGAACGGGATCAGCTCGTAGTCGAGCACGCCGCGCGCATGGGCCAGCCCCTCATCGGCCGTCTCGAGCACGCGGTCGCCCGCCTGCTCGAGCCGTTCGACTGGCGCGGCCTTCGCCATCGGGCCGTCAGAGCAGCGCGCGGCGCAGGTCGCCCAGCAACTGGGCCAGGGTCGCGGTGAAACGCGCGGCCGCCGCGCCGTCGATCACGCGGTGGTCGTAGCTCAGCGACAACGGCAACATGAGCCGTGGCTGGAACGCCGTGCCGTCCCAGACCGGCTTCATCGCCGACTTGGACACGCCCAGGATCGCCACCTCCGGCGCATTGACGATCGGCGTGAACGCGGTGCCGCCGATGCCGCCGAGTGAACTGATGGAGAAGCAGCCGCCGCTCATGTCGGACGGGCCCAGCTTGCCCTCGCGCGCCTTGGCGGCGAGCTCGCCGGTCTCGCGCGCAATCTGCATCACGCCCTTCCTGTCGCAGTCGCGCACCACCGGCACCACCAGCCCGTTGGGCGTGTCGGCGGCAAACCCGATGTGGAAGTACTTCTT
>CAMPJI010000110.1 GCA_946886865.1 uncultured Lysobacterales bacterium
TACGAGAACGGCCGCTTCTACTTCATCGAGATGAACACCCGCATCCAGGTCGAGCACCCGGTCACCGAGATGGTCACCGGCATCGACCTGGTGCGCGAGCAGCTGATGATCGCCGCCGGCCACCCGCTGGCGCTGCGCCAGGAAGACATCGTGCTGGACGGCCACGCGATCGAGTGCCGCATCAACGCCGAGGACCCGGACACCTTCATGCCCAGCCCCGGCCTGATCGCGCATTTCCACGCGCCCGGCGGCCCCGGCGTGCGCGTGGACAGCCACATCTACGAGGGCTACCGCGTCCCGCCGAACTACGACTCGATGATCGGCAAGCTGATCGTGCACGGCGCCACCCGCGAGCAGGCGATCTGCCGCATGCGCGTGGCGCTCAGCGAGATGGTGGTGGACGGCATCCGGACCAACGTCCCGCTGCAGCAGCGCATCCTCTCGGATATCGGTTTCCAGCAGGGCGCGCAGAACATCCACTACCTCGAGAAGCGCCTGAAGGAGCAGAAGGAGAAGTCGCTCTCGATCGTGTGAGGCGGCGCTTCCCGCAGGTGCAGAAGTAGCTCGGGTAAGCGCAGCGCACCCGGGGCCTTCGCGCCAGACCGTTCCCGGGTGCACTCCGCTTACCCGGGCTACACAATGGGCGACCCGCCACCGACGCCGCGCCCATGCCCTTCCTCGAACTCACCCTTCCCTGCAGCCAGCTCCAGCAGCCGCGCTACGAAAACGCGCTGGAAAGCGTCGGCGCGCTGTCGGTGACGCTGGCCGATGCGCACGCCGACGCGCCCGACGAGCAGGCGATCTTCGAGCCCGGCGTCGGCCAGACACCGCTGTGGGACGACATGCAGCTCACCGCGCTGTTCCCCGGCGGCACGCCGCGCGAGTTGCTGCTGCACGCGCTGCAGGCCGCCGACGAGGGCATCGACTGGTCGCGCGCGGCGTTCCGCGACGTCGCCGACCAGGACTGGGAGCGCGCATGGATGGACCAGTACGTGCCGCTGCAGTTCGGCCGGCGCACCTGGATCGTGCCGTGGAACCACGACCTGCCGCCGGGCGCCGATGCCGACGATGCCGCGGTCGTGCGCCTGGACCCGGGCCTGGCGTTCGGCTCGGGCACGCACCCCACCACCGCGCTGTGCCTGCAGTGGCTCGATACGCTGGCCGACGACGGCGTGCTGGCGGGCGCGCAGGTGCTCGATTTCGGCTGCGGCTCGGGGATCCTCGCGCTGGCCGCGCTCAAGCTCGGCGCACGCGACGCCATCGGCATCGACAACGACCCGCAGGCGATCGCCGCGACGCTCGACAACGCCGAGCGCAACGGCGAGCAGGCGCGGTTGTCGGCCCACCTGCCCGACGACGCGCCGGCCGGCGCCTACCCGGTGGTCGTGGCCAACATCCTGGCCTCGGCGCTCGTGGAACTGGCCGACGTGATCGCCGCGCGCGTCGCGCCGGGCGGGTACATCGCCCTGTCGGGCATCCTGGCCGGACAGGAGGGCGAGGTCATGGCGCGCTACGCCGCGGCGTTCGACGACCTGCGCGCGGAGCAGTCCGACGACTGGATGCGCGTGACCGGCCGCCGCCGCTGACCGGGTTGCTTGTTGTAGGAGCGGCTTCAGCCGCGATCACCCCTCCCAAAGACGCCCTTGACACCGCCCTTGTAGGAGCGACGTAAGTCGCGACCTCGCACCTTCGATCAGTTCGCCGGTCGCGACTTACGTCGCTCCTGCACGGAGGCGCGCGGCGCGGCTCACTCGGGTTCGCGGCTGAAGCCGCTCCTGCAGGGGCCTGGTCATGGCGCATGCCCGGCTTGCGCCCGCGCGCGTCGCCATTACGCGACCCGCATCACGCCGCCGCGCGCCCCTCCCGGTCGCCGGCGTCGCACCGTCCCCTTACACTCGGCGCCCATGTTCCTGCCCTGCCCGCACTGCGGTTTCCTGGTCTCACTCGCCCCGGGCGATGCGCAGGGCCAGCGCTGTCCGCGCTGCGAGCGCCCGCTGGAGGACGCCGGGGCCGTGGCCGCCGCCGATGCGACCGGCACCGTGTCACCGGACGGCGACGCCGCCGACGCGCGCGTCCACCCCTCCGGTGAAACGCCGACATCCGGCCTCGAGCCGTCCCCCGCCGTACACGTGCGGGACCCCGCACCCGTGGATCCGGCGTCCGGCCCCACGGCCAGCCGTGCCGCCGCACCCGTCGACCCCGCGCCTGCGGGAAAGGTATCGCGTCGCGCACGGACACGCGGACCGAGCTTCACCCGCATCACGCTGCCGGGGGAGATGGACACGCTGCGCTGGCCGCTTCGCGGTGTTGCCGCGCTGCTTACGGTGCTGCTGCTGGTCCAGCTGCTGCTGGCGCAGCGGACCGAGCTGGCCACGGACGCACGCTGGCGTCCGTTGGTCGAAGCCGCCTGCGGCGTGGTCGGCTGCACGGTGCCGCCGTGGCACGACCCCGACGCGTTCAACATGCTGGATCGCAACGTGCGCCCCAAGCCCGGCCACGATGGCGTGCTCGAAGTCACTGCCAGTTTCCGCAACGACGCGCCGTGGCCGCAGGCATGGCCCACCTTGCAGGTCGGACTGACCGATGTGGAGGGACGCGAAGTCGCGGCACGCGCGTTCACCGTCGACGAGTACCGCGGCGATGCCGACGCCGACGCGCTGCTCGCCCCGGGCCAGAGCGCCGCGGTGCGCTTCGATGTGCGCGAACCGGCGGCGCCGATCGTCGCCTTTTCCTTCGACTTCCGTTGATCCGTTCGACTGAATGCGCGATGGCGGTGTCCGCTGCCGCCGGCACGCGCTAGACTCCCCGGTCCGTCGTCCCGCCGCCCGACCGTGAGCCGGCCCTTTCGACGACGGATGTTTCATACGGGGACCGCTCTTGAACGCTGCTGCCGATCGCCACGATTCCGCCCGCCCGGGCCCGCGCGTGCCCTTGCGCGACCACGTGGCCACGTCGATCCGCCGCTACCTGGGCGACCTCAACGGCTGCGGCACCGAGAACCTCTACGAGATCGCGCTGCGCGAGCTGGAGATCCCGCTGTTCGCCGAGGTGCTCGAGCACTGCGACGGCAACCAGAGCCGCGCCGCGACGATGCTCGGCATCCATCGCGCCACGCTGCGCAAGAAGCTGCGCGAGTACGGCCTGGCCTGAAGTTGAGGGGCTGGAGGCGAGGGGCTGGAGGCCGCAGAACCGGGCGGATCTTTCCCGAAGCCATGCAGCAGGGCCGCTCGACTGGGGACCCGCCCGGGTAAGCCGTACCGCCCCCGCTATAATTTCCGGCCCCCTCGCCGGAACCCACGCATGACCGCCTCCCTCCCGACGGTGACGATCCGCCGCGCGCTGCTGTCCGTCTCCGACAAGACCGGCCTGGTCGAACTGGCCCGCGCGCTGGCCGGCCACGGCATCGCGCTGCTGTCCACCGGCGGCACGGCCAAGGCCCTGCGCGACGCGGGCCTGGAGGTCACCGACGTCAGCGACCACACCGGCTTCCCGGAAATGATGGACGGCCGCGTCAAGACGCTGCACCCGGTGGTGCACGGCGGCCTGCTGGGCCGCGCCGGCACCGACGAAGCGGTGATGGCCGAGCACGGCATCGCGCCGATCGACCTGCTGGTGCTCAACCTGTACCCGTTCGAATCGGTCTCGGCCAACCCCGACAGCACGATGGACGAGATCGTCGAGAACATCGACATCGGCGGCCCGGCGATGCTGCGCTCGGCGGCCAAGAACTTCGCGCGCGTGGCCGTCGCCACCGACCCGGCGCAGTACCCGGCGCTGATCGCCGAGCTGGCCGACAACGCCGGCGCGCTCAGCGGCAAGACGCGCTTCGCACTGTCGGTGGCCGCGTTCGATCGCGTCGCCCAGTACGACGCCTGCATCAGCAACGTCCTGTCGTCGATCACCGACGAGGGTGGGCGCGGCCTGTTCCCGGCGCAGTCCAACAGCAACTTCGTCAAGGTGATGGACCTGCGTTACGGCGAGAACCCGCACCAGCAGGGCGCGTTCTACCGCGACCTGTACCCGGTGCCCGGCACGCTGGCGACGTTCACCCAGCTGCAGGGCAAGGAGCTGAGCTTCAACAACCTGGCCGACGCCGACGCGGCATGGGAATGCGTGCGCCAGTTCGAGGCGCCGGCGTGCGTGATCGTCAAGCACGCCAACCCGTGTGGCGTGGCGATGGGCGTGGCCTGCGGCGACGCCTACGAGCTGGCCTACGCCACCGACCCGACCTCGGCCTTCGGCGGCATCATCGCGTTCAACACCACACTCGACGCCGCCACCGCGAAGGTCATCCTCGACCGCCAGTTCGTCGAGGTGCTGATCGCGCCGGACTTCGAGCCCGCCGCGCTCGACTACGCGACGAAGAAGGCCAACGTGCGCGTGCTGCGGATCCCGCACGGCGAGGGCCGCAACAACTTCGACGTCAAGCGCGTCGGTTCGGGCCTGCTGATGCAGACCAGTGACATCCGCGAGGTCGGCCGCGACGAGCTGAAGGTGGTCACCGCGCTCGCGCCCACCGACACGCAGATGGACGACCTGCTGTTCGCCTGGCGCATCGCCAAGTTCGTGAAGTCCAACGCGATTGTCTATGCCAAGGACCAGCGCAGCATCGGCATCGGCGCGGGCCAGATGAGCCGCGTGGTCAGCGCCAAGATCGCCGCGCTCAAGGCTGAGGAGGCCGGGCTGTCGGTGCCGGGTTCGGTGATGGCGTCCGACGCGTTCTTCCCGTTCCGCGACGGCATCGACGCGGCCGCCGCTGCTGGCATCAAGGCAGTGATCCAGCCGGGCGGCTCGATGCGCGACAAGGAAGTGATCGCCGCGGCAGACGAGCACGGCATCGCGATGGTGTTCACCGGCGTGCGCCACTTCCGCCACTGACATGGACCCCGTCGTCGTCCTGAAGCTGGTGGCCGGCCTGGCGATGCTGCTGGGCGGCGCAGAGCTGCTGGTGCGCGGCGCCTCGCGCCTGGCGCTGCGCTGGGGGATGACGCCGCTGGTGATCGGCCTGACGGTGGTGGCGTTCGGCACCAGCGCGCCGGAGTTCGCGATCGGCATCGGCGCGGCCATGCAGGGCGAGGCCGACATCGCGCTGGGCAACGTGGTGGGCAGCAACATCGCCAACGTGCTGCTGATCCTGGGCCTCTGCGCGCTCGTCTCGCCGCTCGTGGTGCGCCGGCAGCTGATCTGGCTGGACGTGCCGGTGATGGTGGCCGTCTCGGTCGGCGTGCTGGCGATGTCGCTGGACGGTGCACTGGGGCGGGGCGAAGGCATCGCGCTGGTGCTGATCGGCCTGGGCTATGTCGGCGGGTTGCTGTGGATGGCCCGGCGCGGCAACGGCGATGACGCCGATGCGGCCGCCGACGTGCCTGCGAACGGCGCCGATGCGCCTGCCTGGCGCCACGTGCTGGTGCTTGTGGCCGGACTGGCGGTCCTGGTGCTGGGCTCGCAGTGGCTGGTGGATGGCGCCGTCAGCATCGCCAGCGCGATGGGCATCAGCGAGCTGGTCATCGGGCTGACCGTGGTCGCCATCGGCACGTCGCTGCCGGAGATCGCCACCAGCGTCCTGGCGGTGGTGCGCGGCGAGCGCGACATGGCCGTGGGCAACATCGTGGGCAGCAACGTGTTCAACCTGCTGTTCGTGCTGGGCGCCACGGCGGCGATCGCGCCGGACGGCATTGCCGTCGGCGCGGCCGCGGTGCGTTTCGACCTGCCGGTGATGACGGCGGTGGCGGTGGCCTGCATGCCGATCTTCTTCACCGGCCACTGCATCCAGCGCTGGGAGGGCGGCCTGTTCCTGGGCTACTACCTGGCCTACGTCGCCTACCTGCTGCTGGATGCCGCCGACCACGATGCCCTGCCCGCCTTCAGTGCGGTGATGATGGCGTTCGTCGTGCCGTTGACGGTCATCACGCTGGCGGTGGTGACGATGCGCGCGTGGCGCGCCCGGCATCCGCGGCCCTGACGCCCGCCTGCGGGTCGCGCCAGATCGACCGGTCGATGCCCTCGCCCAGCTCCGGGTAGTCGGCGGCATGGAACACCGGTGAGCGCCCGGAACGCAACTGACCCTCGTAGTCGCGCGTCAGTTTCACCACCACGCCCGACAACCCCAGCAGCGCGACCAGGTTGAGGGTCGCCATCATCGCCATCGCCGCGTCCGCCGCGTTCCAGACCAGCGGCACCTGCGCGTGGACGCCCCAGGTGATCACGCCCAGCGCCGCCAGCCGCAGCGCCAGCAGGCCCTTGCGCCCGCCGCCCAGGTACAGCAGGCCGCTCTCGGCGTAGGAGTAGTTGCCCAGGATGGTGGTGAAGGCGAAGAAGAACAGCGCGATGGCGACGAAGTAGGCGCCCCAGTCGCCGAAGAACACCGTCATCGCGCGCTGGGTGATCACCACGCCGTCCGTATTGCCTTCGGCCAGCACCCCCGAGAGCAGGATCACCAGCGCGGTCGCGGTGCAGATCAGCAGGGTGTCGATGAACACGCCCAGCGACTGCACCAGCCCCTGGCTGGCGGGGTGGTGCGGGACGGGGGTCGCGGCGGCGGCGACGTTGGGCGCGCTGCCCATGCCGGCCTCGTTGGAGTACAGCCCGCGCTTGACGCCGTTGAGCATCGCCGCGGCCAGCCCGCCCAGCACGCCGCCGACCGCCGGCTCCAGTCCGAACGCGCTGCGCAGCACCAGCCCCAGCGCGGCCGGCACCTCGGTGATGTTGGTGAGCACCACCCAGAGCGCCAGGCCGAGGTACCCCACCGCCATGACCGGCACCACCCACTCGGCGACCCGCGCCACCGAGCGCAGGCCGCCGAAGATGATCAGCGCCGTCAGCAGCACCAGGCCGGTCGCCACCTGTGCGTCGGTGAAGCCGAACGCCGCCTCCATCGACAGCGCGATCGCATTGGCGTGCACGCTGCTGAAGATCAGCCCGTACGAGAACACCAGGCACACCGAGAACGCCAC
>CAMPJI010000111.1 GCA_946886865.1 uncultured Lysobacterales bacterium
CTCCTGCCGCGCCCGTGACGATCCCGACCCGCTGACCGCCGATCCGGCCCCGGCTCCGGCCCAGCCCCCCTCAGGACCCATCAGGACCGACCATGACCGACTGGATCCGCGTCTGCGCCACTGCCGAGCTGTTGCCCGGCGAAACCACCGTCGCCTGGGACGGCGACACGCCGATCCTGGTGGTCAATTACGACGGCGACTACTACGCGCTGGAAGACCGCTGCTCGCACGAGGATTTCGAGCTTTCGGCGGGCACCTTCGACGGCGACGACGCCACGGTCGAATGCACGCTGCATGGGGCGAAGTTCGACGTGCGCGATGGGCGCGCGTTGTGCGCGCCGGCCTATGCGCCGGTCCCGCGCTTCCCGGTCAAGGTGGAGGACGGCGCGGTCTGGACGCGGGACGACCGCGGCTGACCCGACACTTAGGCCGCTCTTGTTGCAAATGGGAATGTGTCGCATTTAGAATTTCCCGGCTGGCGCAGTGACGCGCCGTGTCCACTTCAGGGAATTCCATGACCACCCCCCGTCCTGCTTTCTCGCCCCTCGCGGGCGCGCTCCTGCTTGCCCTCTCCCAGCCTGCGTTCGCCGAAGCCCCGTCGAGCGAAACCACCGGCGCGATGGCGCTGCACGCCACCGACATCGACACCGTGGAAGTCCACGGCCACCGCGTGCCCGCCGCCCAGTCGCCGAAGGTCACCCAGCCCCAGGTGGATATCCCGCGGACGGTGACCGTGCTGCCCGACGAGGTCCTGCGCGCCCAGGGCGTGACCACCCTGCGCGATGCGCTGCGCAACGTGCCCGGCATCAGCATGCAGGCCGGCGAAGGCGGCGTCCCGGCGGGCGACAACCTGACCCTGCGCGGCTTTTCGGCGCGCACCGACCTGTTCGTGGACGGCGTGCGCGACATCGGCGGCTACTCGCGCGACCCCTTCAACATCGAGCAGGTCGAAGTCGCGAAGGGCCCGGCCTCGACGATGACCGGCCGCGGCTCGACCGGCGGCTCGATCAACCTGGCCAGCAAGACCGCGCGCATGGACGCCTTCGGCCTGGCCAGCGCCAGCGTGGGTGACAACGGGCTGCTGCGCGGCACCGCGGACTTCAACCGGCCGCTGGGCGACGGCAATGCGCTGCGCGTCAACCTGATGGCGCACCAGTCCGAGATCAACGGCCGCGACGCCGTCGAGAACGACCGCTGGGGCGTGGCGCCGACGATGTCCTTCGGCCTGGGCGGCGACACGGTGACGACGTTCAGCCTGTTCCACCTCGAACAGGACAACGTCCCCGACTACGGCCAGCCGTGGGTGCCGGCCACCAACAATGCGCTGGTGGAGAGCCGCGACGGCCGCGTGCCGGTCAACCGTGCCAATTTCTACGGCCTGCTGGACCGGGACTACGAGGACACCACCACCGACATGGCGACGGTGACCGTCGACCATGCGATCAACGAGTCGGTGTCGCTGCGCAACCTAACGCGCTGGGGCCGCTCCAGCCGCGACTCGATCATCACCGCGCCGCGCTTCCTCTCGGACGACTCGACGCAGTTGCGCCGCACCGCCAAGACGCGCGACAGCGAGGACACCATCCTGCTCAACGCCACCGACCTGCGCGCGGAGTTCGACGCCGCCGGCGTTTCCCATGCGATGGTCGCCGGCGTGGAAGTGGCCCGCGAGACGTCCGGGAACCGCTACCGCGCCGCCACGGACGGCGACCTGGCCGACCTGTTCAACCCGGATTTCAATGCGCCCTACACCGGCGAGGTCACCCGCGACCCCAGCCGCGACACCGATGTCGACGCCGACTCGCTGGCCGCCTACCTGTTCGACACGGTCACGCTGTCGCCGCGCTGGGAGCTCTCCGGCGGGCTGCGCTGGGACCGGTTCGAGGTCGACACCGGCACCTTCGCCCGCGAAGACGACATGCTCAGCGGGCAGGCGGCCGTGGTGTTCAAGCCGGCCGACAACGGCAGCCTCTACCTCGGCTACGGGACCTCGTTCAATCCGTCAGCGGAGGGCCTGAGCCTGAATGCCGACACGGCGCAGCTCGAGCCCGAGGAAAGCCGCACGCTCGAGCTGGGGACCAAGTGGGAACTGGCGGGGGACCGCCTGCTGCTGAGCGCGGCGCTGTTCCGCACCGAAAAGACCAATGCCCGCACCGAGGACTCCGACGAGATCGTCGTGCTGCAGGGCGAGCAGCGCGTGGACGGTTTCGAGATCGGCCTGGCCGGCAGCGTCACCGACGATTGGACGGTGTACGGCGGCTACACCCACCTCGACAGCGAGGTCGTCGAATCGCTCGACCCGGCCGAGGTCGGCAACAGCCTCGGCAACACGCCGCGCCACAGCGCCAGCCTGTGGTCCAGCCATCGCCTCTCGGATGCGTGGGAGGTCGGCTTCGGCGTGCAACACGTCGGCGCGCGCTTCAGCAATACGTCCAACACGCGACAGGCCAAGGCCTACACGGTGTACGACGCCATGGTGTCCTGGCGCGCCTCGGATGCGCTGGTGCTGCGCCTCAACGGCCAGAACCTCAGCGACAAGGATTACGTCGACCAGGTCGGCGGCGGCCATTACGTGCCCGGCGCCGGTCGTACGTTCATGCTGACGGCTGACATATCGTTCTGATCCACGCCCTATCCGCCTGACCGCAGGCACGGCCCGCCCACACGGCGGGCCGTTTCCACGACCGGAGCCGAGCCATGCTGCTGCAGATCCCCGACGTCCTCGATGCATCGCAGGTGGCGCAGTGCCTCCAGGCGCTGGCGACCGCGGACTGGGCCGATGGCCGCGCGACCGCGGGCTACCAGTCGGCGCAGGCGAAGGACAACGCACAACTGCCGGAGGATTCGCCGGTCGCCAGGCAGCTGGGCGACATGATCCTGGCCGCGCTGCAGCGCTCGCCACTCTTCATGTCGGCGGCCTTGCCGCTGAAGGTGTTCCCGCCCCTGTTCAACCGCTATGCCGGCGGGCAGTCGTTCGGCAGCCACGTCGACAACGCCATCCGAACCATCCGCGGCACACCGCACCGCGTGCGCACGGACCTGTCGGCCACGCTCTTCCTCAGCGCCCCCGAGGACTACGACGGCGGCGAACTGGTCATCGAGGACACCTACGGCACGCACGCCGTCAAGCTGCCCGCCGGACACATGGTGCTGTACCCGGCCAGCAGCCTGCACCTGGTGCGCCCGGTCACGCGCGGCGCGCGCGTGGCTTCGTTCTTCTGGATCCAGTCGATGGTGCGCGACGACGGCCAGCGCACCCTGCTCTACGACCTGGACCGCGCGGTGCAGGAAGTGCACCGCGACCTGCCACAGTCGGGCGCCGCCGTGGGCCTGACGGGCGTGTACCACAACCTCCTCCGACGCTGGGCGGATGCCGGCTGAGGCCGCGCCACCCCGGGACCCGCGCATGACCGTCCGCAACGCCGTCTTCCAACTCCACTGGTTCTTCGGCATCACCGCCGGCATCGTGCTCGCGCTGGTCGGCGTGACCGGTGCGATGCTCAGTTTCGAGGACGACCTGCTCAAGGCGCTCAACCCGGGCGTGATGACAGTCGAGCCGCGCGGCCAGCGGCTCTCCCCGCAGGCGCTGGTCGAGCGCGTGCAGGCGCAACGCGCCGATGCCGCGATTGCCTCGCTGGAACGCTCGGCCGCCCCGGATGCGCCGGCCGTGGTCGGCTTTGCGCCGCCGGAAGGCGAGCGCCGCGGCGAACGCCGCAACGTCGACCCGTACACCGGCGACCTGCTGCCCAAGCCGCGTTACGAGGGGTTCTTCCGCACCACCATGCAGTTGCATCGCTGGCTGGTGATGGACGATGTCGGCAAGCAGATCGTCGGTGCGTCGACGGTCATCCTGGTCTTCTTCTGCCTCTCGGGCCTGTACCTGCGCTGGCCGCGCCGCTGGGGCAGCCTGCGCACGTGGCTGGCGCTGGACTGGCGTCAGAAGGGCCGCAACTTCCTCTGGCACCTGCACTCCATCGTCGGCACCTGGGTGCTGCTGGCCTACCTGGTGATGTCGCTGACGGGGCTGTGGTGGTCGTACGACTGGTACCGCCAAGCGGTGAACCGCTGGGCCGAATCGGGCGCGCCGGCCGAAGCGCCTGTCCAGCCCCCCGCCGACCGTGGCACGCCGCCTTCCCTGGATATCGACGCGGCGTGGGATGCATTCGAAGCGAGCGCGCCCGACTGGAGCACCGCCACGCTGGGCTGGCCGAAGGACGGCGGTCCGGTGGAGTTCCGCTACCTGGATGCCGAGCCCGCACACGAGCGCGCGCGCAACACGCTGGAACTGGACCCGTGGACGCTCGAGGCGGTCGCGCACGAACGCTACGACGACCGCGGCTGGCGGCAGAAGATCGGCGGGAGCATGTTCGCCCTGCACCGCGGCAGCTTCTTCGGCACCGGGGGCGTGGTGGTGTTCATGCTCGCCAGCCTGCTGATGCCGCTGTTCGCGATCACCGGCTGGATGCTCTACCTGCAGCGTCGCCGCAGCACGCGCGCGACGCGCGCGCTGGCGCGTGACGTGCAGGCCGCACTGCCCGCCACCGTGGCCGGTGTCGGCGATCCGGTGCTGGTGGTGCATGCCAGCCAGACCGGCACCGCCGAGGGTTATGCGTGGAAGACGGCCGCGGCCCTGCGCGAGGGTGGCCTTGCGGCCGACGTGCGCGCACTGGGCACGCTGGCACCGGAAGACCTCGCTGCGCAGGCACGGATGCTGTTCGTGGTGTCGACCTTCGGCGACGGCGAGGCACCCGACGGCGCGCGCGCCTTCGCGCGCCGGCTGCGTGGCTTCGATGGACGCCTGGAGGGGTTGCGCTACGGCGTGCTCGCGTTCGGCGATGCCAGCTATGGCGAGCACTACTGCGGCTTCGGGCGCGAGCTCGACCAGCGCCTGCAGCATGCCGGCGCCCACCCGCTGTTCGACCGGGTCGAGGTCGACGCAGGGGACGCGGCCGCACTGCGGCACTGGCAGCACCACATCGGACACCTCAGCGGCATGACCGGGCTGCCCGACTGGCAGCCGCCCGAGTACGGACGCTGGCGCCTGGCCGAACGGCGGCTGCTCAATCCGGGCAGCCCGGGCGGCCCGGCGTTCCATATCGCGCTGGTGCCGGAAGCGCCAACGGACCTGCAGTGGGAGGCGGGCGACATCGCCGAAGTCGGCCCGCGCCATTCGGCGGCGGCCGTGGAAGCATGGCTCACCGCGACCGGACTGGACGGCACAACGGCGGTCACCGTCGATGGCACGATCGAACCGCTGGCCGGCGTGCTCGCGCGCTCCCATCTGCCCGACCCGCGGGCATCCCGCGGCGCCTCTATGCAGTCCCTCGTGGCGTCGCTGGCGCCGCTGCCGCATCGAGAGTACTCGATCGCCTCGCTTCCGGCCGATGGCAGCCTGCAGTTGCTGGTGCGGCGCATGGCACGGCCCGATGGCGAGCCGGGGCTGGGCAGCGGCTGGCTGACGGCCGGCGCGGCGATCGGCGATTGCATCGACGTGCGGGTGCGCCGCAATCCCGGCTTCCATCCGCCGGCGGACCCCGTCCCGCTGCTGCTGATCGGCAATGGCACCGGCCTGGCTGGCTTGCGGGCGGTGCTGAAGTCCCGCGTGGCCCAGGGCCGCCACCGCAACTGGCTGCTGTTCGGAGAGCGCACGGCGGCGCACGACGCCTTCCACGGGGCGGAGTTGGAGACCTGGCTCCGCGAGGGCCGGCTGCAACGGCTGGAGCGGGTGTTCTCGCGCGACCAGCCAACGCGTCGCTACGTGCAGCACGCGGTCGCCGACGCGGCCAACGACGTGCGTCGCTGGATCGAGGCCGGGGCGTCGGTCTACGTCTGCGGCAGCCTGGCGGGCATGGCGCCCGCCGTCGACGATGCGCTGGCCTCGATCATCGGGCGGGATGCGCTGGAGGCCATGGCCGCCGAGGGACGTTACCGGCGCGACGTGTACTGAGGCGACGCCCACTCCAGGGTTCGCCGCAGACGCTCAGGACCCCGCGGGATCGAGGCGGATCAACAGCGCCTCGCCGCCGCCGTCCAGCACGTAGCGACGGCGATCATCCCCGGCTTCGAGCAGCGCGGTGTCGCCGGCCTCCAGCGCCGGCAGCCCGGACGTCACGTCGAAGCGCGCCTGGCCCGCGACCAGGTGGACCACCCAGGTCGAGCCTGGGTCCACGAAGATCACCATCGGCCCCACCAGCGGCCGGTGCCAGGTCTCGGCCCGGGTGCGGTCGCGGCGCCACATCAGGTTGAAGTCGTGCGTGATGCCGTCGACCAACTCACCGGTCAACGGCCGCTCGCCCGCGAACCGGTGGCGATCGTGCGGCGGATTCAACTCGACGCACTCGCCATCATCGAAGCGCAGCCGCAGGCCGTTGCCCGACAGCAGCATCAGTTCGCGCTCGACACCGGGGAAAAGCGAGAACGCGGCGTCGTGCTCGATCTCGGCAATCGACAGGCGCCACCGCCAGTCCTCCGCGGCGCCCTCGATATGGATCTCGCGCGTCCAGCCCTGGCCGTTGCGCCAGCGGACGCGCCGGTATTCGTTGGCGGGAATGACACGGGAACGGGGGATGGACGCCATGCGGACAGCAGCCGGGTGAGCAGACCCGACCGAGTCTAGCGGTCGCCGAACGGGTCCCGCACACGAGGCCGCCCGCCGCGGATCCCTCCGGGCGGGCGGCATACATCCCTGTCCAGGCGTGGCCTGAAATCCTGCGGGCGGACATCCTGTCCGACCCGGCCCTGTGTCAGCGGCGGTCGATCAACGC